>JAMLJB010000001.1:3474411-3776139 GCA_023953835.1 Rhizobiaceae bacterium
CGCGCGGTTCCTCGGCGGGCCGCGCTCTTTTCCCGTCATAGGGAAAGTTGGCATAGTTCATCGGAAGTCCAATCCTGTCATGCGCCCTGAATCTCGTCGCGTGAAATCAACCTGCGTGCTGGTCTGAACCGACCAATCCGTATTGTTTGAGTTCGCGGGCTCCCATCAGGCCGGCTATCGCCCCCACATGCAGTGTGCCGCGCAGGAAATATCCGTTGCGGCGGCTTTCATTTCCGACGTTGAGCAGCGCAAAGGCCGCGCAATACGCCGCCTTCGCAAACGCGGTGGCGACCAGCTTCGGCAGGGCGCGCGCGCTATGCCTCGCCCGCAGCAATTTGCCGTGCGTCTGGCCGGACCTGAAGCGCCGCCGCACCAGCCAGGAGACGCTGGCCCTTTCCTGCGGTACCGCTTCGTCAACCCAGGCTTCAGGCGCAAATGCGATGCGCCCGCCGCTGCGGTGAACACGGTCGAAAAACTCGGTGTCCTCGCCCCCGCTCTGGCCACGACCAAGGTCGAAGCGCTTTCCCTGCACGAAAGGCGATGTCATGCGCATCATGACGTTGCAGGTGTATCCGGTGCAGATCTTGCCATCGACCCATACGGGCCGGGTGGAATGAAAATCGCCCTTGCGCAGCCAGTCGGGCGCATCCGGCGCGTAGACAGCGCGCACGGGGCCGAGAACGACGTCGGCGTGACGGAACTCCATTGCATTGACCAGCGACACCAGCCAATCGCCGCTGGCGGTCTCATCGTCATCCAGAAAGGCAATAAACTGCGCCTGCGAGGCCTCGAGGCATGAGTTGCGGGCAAGCGAGATGTTGCGCGCCGGGGCGTGCAGGTAGCGGACAGGCAGCGCGATCTCGGCGGCGAGCTTTGCCGCCAAAGGTGCCGCACTCGGCGTCTCGTCATTGTCGGCGATGATGATGGTGACGTCCGCGCCCTCCGGCATGCTCGCCTCGGCAACCGAGCGAACGGCGGCGGCCAGTTCAGGCCGCCGGTAGGTGCAGATACAAACGTCTATCGTCAGGCGTTCGTCGCTCATGCCGTCTCCGCTCGGTATCGGTGGTTGGCAAATTCAAGCCAGAAGCCCGCAGACCATGCCAGGTGCATGATGGCCGCCGACACGCCGGCAAGCACGAGGCGCGGATTGCGCCGCCGCTGCGCCAGCGCCGACGCGTAGAGGAAGCAGGCACCAAGCCACAACAGCAGCGGCAGCGCGGCGAGCCAGTGCAGGAACCACAGCGAGCCCATGGCGGCCACCGGCATGATGAAAACCGGCAGCGCCTGCCTCACCTTCGGCAGCCTGCGATGCTTCATGAGGTTGCGGGCGCGCCCGCGCCCATAGGAAAGATATTGCTTGAACAGGCCGGAAAAGGAATTGCGCGGATAGTAGGTCATGTGGGTAGTGCCGCTCAGCCAGATGCGGAAGCCCGCAGCGCGCAGCCGGAAATCGAGTTCCGCATCCTCGTTGTGGCTGAAGGATTCGTCATAGCCGCCGACAGCCACGAAAGCGGAACGGCGCATCAGTGCATGATGGCCGTGGTCGACCCAGTGGCCTTCCGAGGCATGACGATGCTTGGAGCCGCCGGTTCCGAGGCGCGAATTCTGCGCGGCGGCGGCAGCCTCCGAAATCAGGTCGCGGCCTTCGGTCAGCATCGGCACGACGACCGAGTCCGCCCCGGTCTCGACCGCCTCTTGAAGCAGCCGGATGCAGTAATCCGCCGGATAGCGGCCATGCACGTCGATCCGCAGAACAAACTCGCAGGCATCGCCGAAAGCGCGGACCGCGCCGTTGACCGCGCAGCTTTGCAGGCGGCCTGGATTGTCCATGACGACGATTCGCGGATCGTTCGCCGCCGACTGCCGGGCAATGGCGACGGTCATGTCCGCACTGCCGCCATCGCTGACGACAATCCTGGCATCGAGGCCAGCGGTGTCCCTGCACAATTGATCCAACAGGCCGCCAATGTGGGCGGCCTCGTTGAGGCAGGGAATGACAATCAGAACGGAAGGCAACGGCTTTGTGGGGCGCAAAGCGCGGTCTCCTTGTCTTTGGCGTTTGTCTATGGCGTCGCGGCTACGACACTCACCTCACTTGATTCTGGCGATTGCAGCAGTCCGGCGAGCCTCGACACGAGGCGCCGGCAGTCTGCCGGTCCGTAAACGAATGACTTCGCCTGCCCGAGCACCGCGCCGCGCAGGTCGAGATAACTTTCAGAGTCGATGGGAAGCAAAGCGGACTTCACGGCGTCGACCGTGTCCGCGGCAAGCTCCACGCCCATGCCGCGCCTGCGGGCAAAGCGGGCGGTTTCGGTGCCGCTCATGACGATGGGCACCGCGCCGAAGCGGCTTCCCTCATAGATGCGGTTCGGAAGCAGCCATTGCGAATTCTGCCCCTGCTCGAAAAAGTCGATTGCCCATGAGAAATGGACGGAATTGTAGATCGCGCCGAGGTCTTCCGGATTCCGGTACGGCCCCTCGAACGTCATGTAAGGTTCGTTGGCGACGAACTCCTCGAAATTCGGCATTTCATTGAGCGCCGGACGCCCGCGCAGGACCGCGTGATAGCGTCCATGCTGGCTGCGCGTGAAAGCCGACAATATCTCCAGCGATTTTCGGCAGCGCAATGCGCCGAACCAGCCGATCCGCCAGGGCGGCGCGCATGCGGGAGAATCAAGCGCGTCATCGGGCTCGTTCAGTTCCAGATGACGATTCTCGACCAGTTGCAACGGCGCGGAAATCTGTCGAAAGGGCTGGAAATAGTTTGCAGAGAATGCGGGCGAGCTTGTGATGAGCAGGCTGACGCCTCGCCCGAACGATCGTTCGGCTGCGCGAAGCGCGATGCCGACCGGGTCCTTGCGCAGCACCAGCCTGTGGATGTCCAGGCACTCATAGACAACAGGCGTGGCCTTCCATCCGAAGGCCGACTTGGCGCGGCGCGCGAGCGCCAGCATTTCCAGATTGCGGGCGACGATGACATCCGGCTTTGAAATTCCGGCCAAGGCCGATCTGATCTTCACGCCCGCGCGGGCCACGGCCCCGATCCGCTGCATGAACTGTGCGTTTTCCGTGTGGCCCAGATCGATTGCCGGGGCGCCATCGATGTCGGCGGCCGGTTCTGCCCCGCGCCGAAATCCTGCAATCTTCACATTCGCTCCGCCTGCGCGGAACATCGCGACGCGGCGGCGCACGGCTGAATCCGACAAGTCGTGCACGAAGTACAGGACCTGTAGCTCGCCTGATACGACCGGGAGTGCGTCTCGCACTTGCGTCATACGATTGTGCATTGCAACATTGTTTGTGGGCCCTCTCAAAATGTCAAGTCCGATTGGCCAAAATGTGGCCCGTCGAGCTATGCAAAATTGCGCATTTTCCGCCGAAATTGCGCCGAAGGATGCCCAATCTATGCATATGCTCCGTTATGACACAGAAGTAAGGTCATTTGCGGGCACGGAGTCACGGCGTCGGGAACGCGAGAAACCACGACTGATGACTTGGTTTGCGGTCAGTAGAGGCCGCCGCCGCCGCCGTCGATCACCTGCTTGGCTGCCGGCGATAGCGCCCCGCCGGTCGGCTGGATGCCGGAATCCATGCCGATGACCCAATAGCTGTCGGCAGGCCCGGTGCCGGGCTTGAAGGCTTCGACAATCGTGTTCGCGCCGCCCTTCGATGCCTGCATGCCGGTCTTGCGGTCGATGGGAATGAGCTTCATGCCCGCCGGGACCTGAAAATCGACAACCGGCGCATCCTTGAGCGCGTCAGCGACAAACTCCTTGAAAATCGGCGCGGCAAGACCGCCGCCGGTCGTGCCCTTGCCGAGGGGCTGCGGCTGATCGAAGCCAATATAGAGGCCCGCGACGAGGTTCGGCGTGAAGCCGATGAACCACGCGTCTTTCTCGTCGTTTGTCGTGCCGGTCTTGCCGGCGATTGGACGATTCAGATCCCTCAATATCGTCGCGGTACCGCGCTGTACGACACCCTCCATCATGGAGGTGATCTGATACGCCGTCATGGGATCGAGCACCTGCTCGGCGTTGTCCACCAGATCCGGCTCCGGCTGGTTCTCCCAATCCTGCGCGGCGCAGCCTTCGCAGCCGCGCTCATCGTGGCGGAACACCGTCTTGCCGTAGCGGTCCTGGATGCGGTCGATCAGCGAGGGCTTTATCTGGCGTCCGCCGTTCGCCATCACCGAATAGGCCGAGACCATGCGCATGACCGTCGTTTCGCCGGAACCGAGCGACATGGCGATGTGCGGCGGCAGCTTGTCGTAAACACCGAAGCGCTCGGCATATTCCGAGACGATGTTCATGCCCATGTCGTTGGCCAGCCGCACGGTCATCAGGTTGCGGGAGCGCTCGATACCGCTGCGCAGCGTTGCGGGACCGGCGGACTTGCCGTCATAGTTCTTCGGCGTCCAGACCTGGTTGCCGATGGTGATGGTGATCGGGCCGTCCATGATGACGGATGCGGGCGTATAGCCATTGTCCAGCGCCGCCGCATAGACGATGGGCTTGAAGGACGAACCCGGCTGCCGCATCGCCTGCGTGGCGCGGTTGAATTCCGATTGCGTGTAGGAGAAGCCGCCGACCATGGCCAGCACGCGGCCGGTATGCGGGTCCATCGCTACCATGCCGCCGGACACGCCCGGAGGCTGCCGCAACAGGTAGCCGTCGCCGTCCTCCTTCTTTTCGACATAGATCACGTCGCCTGCGTTCAGCACTTCGGCGGGAGAATTGGCCTTTACGCGCTCGCCGTTGACGACGTGGCGCAGCGCCCAGCGCATATCCTCGACCGCTATGAAGCCACGGTCGCGTTCGGCGGAAATCTCGCCCGAGCTTTCGCGGTCCGGCTGCAAGCCGACCGACACGCCTTCCTTGGAGCTTTCGAGCACCACGGCGAGCCGCCATTCCGGCACGTCATCGAGCCCCTTCACATCACCCAGCGCCTTGCCCCAGTCGTCCGAAATATCGATCTGCGTCTTGGGGCCGCGATAGCCGCGCAGCGTGTCGTAGCGGATGAGACCGCGCTGCATCGCCTTGCGCGCGATCACCTGCATGCGCGGATCGAGCGTGGTGCGCACCGAAAGCCCGCCTTCATAGAGCGCGTCCTGTCCGTAGCGTGCGATGATCTCGCGGCGCACTTCCTCGGTGAAATATTCCCCGGCAAACAGGTAGTTGCCGCGGCGGCGCAGCTTGACCCCGAGCGGCTCGGCCTTGGCGCGCGCGCCTTCCTCATGCGTCGCGTAGCCGTTCTCCACCATCTGGTCGATGACCCAGTTGCGGCGCTCGATCGCGCGATCGGTGTAGCGGAAGGGATGATAGTTGGACGGACCCTTGGGCAGCGCCGCCAGATAGGCGGCTTCCGAGAGCGTCAGTTCGTTGACGGACTTGTCGAAATAGGTGAGCGCGGCACCCGCCACGCCATAGGCGCCGAGACCGAAGAATATCTCGTTCACATAGAGTTCGAGGATGCGGTCCTTGGAATAGGCCTGCTCGATGCGGAAGGAGAGCAACATCTCCTTGATCTTGCGCTCGTAGGTCTGGTCCGAGGTCAGCAGGAAGTTCTTCGCAACCTGCTGCGTGATGGTCGACGCACCCACCGGGCGGCGTCCAGACCCGGCGTTGCGGAAATTGGTCACGACAGCGCGGAATAGCCCCGAAATATCGACGCCCGGATGTTTGTAGAAATTCTTGTCCTCAGCCGACAGGAACGCGGCCTTCACGCGGTCGGGAACGGCCTGGATCGGCAGGTACAGTCGGCGCTCGCGCGCAAACTCGCCCATGAGCGCGCCATCGGAAGCGTGAATGCGCGTGGTGACGGGCGGCTCGTAGCTCGCAAGCACCTCATAGTCCGGCAAATCCTTTGCCAGATGTCCCACGAACATAGCCACGCCGGCAGCCGCAAGCAGGCCCAGCATGATGGCTATGCCAAAAAAATATCCGAGAAGCCGAATCATTCCCGCTCCACATCGAACCGAGGGTTCGAATCCGCACTTCGCCGCAAGCTGCTGTCACGAAACAAACCCGTCACCTCCTGCGATGGGGATGTGTGCAAAATACGGCGAAGCAATCGTAAACCACACAGGAGGACCAGAAAAGCCCACCTTGTTGTCGTGCAACAACTTGTGTTGGCGTGCGTTTAGCGCTGCGCCTGCGCCTCGGCAACCCCCTTGCGCGCGGCGAATTTCTCGACCGCCGCGCTGATGCTGTCCACGGCCTTCGCGCGCCATTGCGGATCACGCAGGCTCGTCTCGTCCTCGATATTGGAAAGATAGCCGAGTTCGATCAATACCGAAGGCACATCCGGCGCGCGCAGGACCCTGAACCGCGCATGGCGATGCGGATTGTTGATGACGCCGACAGAGCGGGACAATTCGCCCACCAGATCCTTTGCGAGGCTGACCGAATAGTCCTGAGTCTCGCGCCGCACGAACTCGAAGAGAATGTCGGCAACCTCGTGCTTCTCGTCTTCCGTAGGAACGCCGGCAAGCCGGTCGGACAGGTTTTCACGGTCGGCCAGTGCTTCGGATTCGGCATCGGACGCCCGGTCGGAGCCCGTGTACACTGTCGCCCCGCGCAATCCCTTGTAGCGAATCGTGTCGGCGTGAATCGAGATGAACAGGTCCGCTGCATTCTGCTGGGCGATTTTCACGCGTTCGTCGAGGCGCAGGAACATGTCCGATTCGCGGGTCATCACGATCTTGTAGTTCGCCTGCCCCGCGAGTCGCTCCCTCAACTCCTTCGCAAAGGCCAGCGTGATGTCTTTTTCATTGGTGCCGCTGACGCCTTCCGCACCGCCGTCGAAGCCGCCATGGCCAGGATCGAGCACGATGACGAAGGGATGTCCGGCCGCACGTGCCTCATCTTTGCCGCCGGCGATCGCGCCCGTGTGGCTCAACTGGTCGGACATGGCGTCCCGAAATGCGGCATCGGTGGATTTCAGCAGCGTCACACCAAGGGAATAGCCGCCACGCGCGGCATCCGGCTCGACGTCCAGCCTTTCCACCGAAAACGGATGGGTGCTGGTCAGGATGATGCGCGAGCGGCCTTCCGCTGCCTTGCCATAACGCACGCCGTTGACCAGCCCGAAAGGCTTGAGCTGCCTGGGATCGAATGCAAAAGCCGTTTCCGGAAGCTCGATCACGAGCCTGTGTGGAGCCTGCAACAAAAACCAGCTCACCTCCGCGTCCTGGTCGAGTGCGATGCTTGCTTCCGTGCGATCAAGATTTCCGGAAAGCTCGAAAGCCGTTGCTTTCGCCGCGGGTTGAGCCGGCGAAGCAAACAGCACAAGGACAACGAGCACGGCCAGCAAACCGGAGAACCGCCCGAAAATGTTGCAGGACGAAGCTGGCATTCCCATATTTCCGTCGAAACTCCATGCAAGAGCCGGTCAATGCGCGCGGACGCATCGGCCGATTAACGACTGGTATGCAAAGAAGGTTAACCAAGCCTTTTCACTGCTCTTTTTGCAGTTTGCCCTCTCTGGCCCGCAGATATAATTCGGGGTTGCCAGACAGCGCGCTTCACCATACAAGCGAAGTTGATTGTGGCACGATTGCAAGCCGCAGCGGCCTAGGGACGGATCACAAACGGTTCTTTCGGTAAGCCGCCCCGGCGCAGAGCCCTGCCCCAGTCATATGAGATTTTCCGGGAAGGCCGCCTTGCGCGGGACCCGGTGATAAACGGCCCGGAGCATCAGTTCCGCGCCGGCTCCTGACGAGCGAAGAAGCCGATCCGGATGGACCGGATCATGGTTAAACCCTTTCGCTGAACGAGGCGATGACGACAGGCACCGCAAATCACAGAACCGAGACCCGGCGCGAAACGCAGCCGGTGGCTTCTGTCGCGGCCCGCACGCACTTCGAAGCGAACATCAATACAGTCCGGCGGCAGTGTTGTGCCGAGGAGGCGCTTATGCGGCCCCATCCGCGCGCCTCGCGCAGCCCCCGCCGGGGAGATTTCTTATGGCAAACAAAATGCTCATCGACGCGTCCCATCCAGAGGAGACGCGGGTCGTCGTTACACGCGGCAACCGGATCGAGGAATTCGATTTCGAATCACAGGACAAGAAGCAGCTTCGCGGCAACATCTATCTCGCACGCGTAACGCGGGTAGAGCCGTCGCTGCAGGCAGCCTTCGTCGAATATGGCGGAAACCGGCACGGTTTCCTCGCCTTCAGCGAAATCCATCCCGACTACTACCAGATCCCCGTCGCCGACCGGCAGGCGCTCTTGAAGGCGGAAGCCGAAGCTGCCGCCCACGAGGAAGACGAGGAAAACAACGAGCCCAAGCAGGAACGCGACCGTGGCGGTCGCCGCCGCAGGCGCGGCAAGAACCGCAACCGCAACGGCGAAGGCGCGCAAGCAGCCGCGGACGATCAGAGCGGCGCGGATGATGAATCCGCCGCGCAGGCGCAAGCCGAGGAAACAGAAGGCCAGGACAGCGACGAAGCAAGGACAATGGCCGCAGAGGCGTCCGCCGATGTCGTTTCGGAGCCGGTGGAACAGGCTGGCGAAGGTTCGGGCGGGATCGAGGAGGTTTCCTCCGGGGCGGCCGACGAGCGCGACATCGAATCGGTCGGCGCAGGCGATGCGCTGGACGAGGCGCGCGACCGCAGGCGCCCGATGCGCCGCCACTACAAGATCCAGGAAGTCATCAAGCGGCGGCAGATTCTGCTGGTGCAGGTGGTCAAGGAAGAGCGCGGCAACAAGGGCGCGGCGCTGACTACCTATCTGTCGCTCGCCGGGCGCTATTCCGTTCTCATGCCCAACACGGCGCGGGGCGGCGGTATTTCGCGCAAGATCACCAGCGCGCAGGACCGCAAGCGCCTCAAGGATGTCGTCAAGGAACTGGAAGTCCCGCAGGGCATGGGCGTGATCCTGCGCACGGCGGGCGAGAACCGCACCAAGGCCGAGATCAAGCGCGACTATGAATATCTGATGCGGATGTGGGAAAACGTTCGTAACCTGACGCTCAAGTCGACCGCGCCCACCTTGGTCTATGAGGAAGGAAGCCTCATCAAGCGCTCGGTGCGCGACCTCTACAACAAGGACATCGACGAGATTCTCGTGGCCGGCGATGACGGCTATCGCGAGGCGAAGGACTTTATGCGCATGCTCATGCCGAGCCATGCCAAGATGGTGCAGCCCTATCGCGACACGACGCCGATCTTTGCGCGCAGCGGCATCGAGGCGCAGCTCGACCGCATGGTGCAGCCGCAGGTCACGCTCAGGTCGGGTGGCTATATCATCATCAACCAGACCGAAGCGCTGGTTTCAATCGACGTGAACTCCGGCCGTTCGACGCGCGAGCATTCGATCGAGGACACGGCGGTCCAGACGAATCTCGAGGCCGCCGAGGAAATCGCCCGCCAGTTGAGGCTGCGCGACCTTGCGGGCCTGATCGTGATCGACTTCATCGACATGGAGGAATCGCGGAACAACCGCGCCGTCGAGAAGAAGCTCAAGGATTGCCTCAAGAACGATCGCGCCCGTATCCAGGTGGGCCGCATATCGCATTTCGGCCTGCTGGAAATGTCGCGCCAGCGCATTCGCGCAAGCGTTCTGGAAAGCACGATGAAAACCTGCCCGCATTGCGGCGGCACGGGCCATGTTCGTTCCGATTCGTCGGTCGCCCTGCTCGTGGTGCGCGCAATCGAGGAGCATCTGCTCAAGGACAACCGCCACCACATCACGGTGCGCACGCCGTCCGCGACGGCACTCTACGTGCTCAACCACAAACGCAGCACGCTTGTGGACATGGAGCGGCGCTTCGGACTGACCATCACAATCGAATCGGATGATTCGGTCGGGTCACAGCATTACGCCATCGCGCGCGGCGCGCCCGTCGAGCATCCGGTCGTTGTGAGCGAACTGCCGCAGCAGCCTGTCGTCGAGGAAGAGGACGACATCGAGATTGTGGACGAGGAGGTCGCCGACGTGGCTGCCGCCGAGACCGATTCCGAACGGCAGGCCTCGGACGACCAGAAGCGCAAACGCAAGCGCAGGCGTCGCCGTCGTGGCGGACGCGACCGCGACCAGCAGGAAGCCGGCGCTTCGGCGACGGATGAGCAGGACGACGCGCCCGCTTCGGATGACGACCAACCTGAGGAGGCGGAAGACGTCGCTGCGGTGGAAGCCGTCGAGCAGGACGATGCGCCCGAGCAGGACCAATCCGAAAAGGCGGAAGGCAAGAAGCGCCGCCGGGGCAAGCGCGGTGGCAAGCGCAGCCGCGCCGAATCGGCAGAAGCGTCCGCCTCGGATGCCGATGAAATCGTCACCGCCGAAGCCGAAAAGGCGGAGGAGCCGACCGAAGAAGCCGAAGCGCCTGCCGCCGTGGCGGCGCCCGCAGAGGAAATCGTCGTGAAGGCCGAGCCGGTCAAGAAGCGCGCCACGCGCACGCGCCGGGCCGCCAAGGCAACGCCCGAGGAGACGATTGCCGCCGAAGCGATCGACACCGCGGCTTCGGAAAAGGCCGGTTCATCGCCTGCCAACGGCGCCGAAGAAGCAGAAACGACAAGCGCCGCGAAGCCGCGCCGCTCGACCCGCCGCAAGGATTCCCCGGCGACAACTTCCACCGAAGCAGCCACGCCTTCAGTGACTTCAGCGGGATCAGGCGCGGAAGGCGGCGAGCCGACAGAGCCGAAAAAGGGCTGGTGGCAGCGCAAGGGCTTCTTCGGATAGGCAAACCGGCCTGCTCCGATCTTTCCTGACAAAATCGCCCGGCCACAACCGGGCGGTTTTTCTATTTAAGCCAGGCGGCGATGCGATCCGTGGCCTGCATCATGTCGTCCGCGCTGCCGGCATAGGAAAAGCGCATGAACCTGTGCCCGAGTTCCGGGTCGAAATCGCGCCCCGGCGTGGCCGCGACGCCTGCTTCCGCCAGCATGCGCTGCGCGAATTGCATGCTGTCGTTGGTCAGGCGCGAGACATCGCAATAGGCGTAGAACGCACCATCCATCGGGGCGGCCAGCGGAAAGCCCATCGCAGGCAGGCGCCCGGCCAGTATCTGCCGATTGGCGGCATAGCGCTCCTTCACCCGTTCCAGTTCCTGCGTCGCGGAAAAGGCCGAGATGGCCGCGATCTGCGACAGTTCGGGCGCAGAAATATAGAGGCTCTGCTGGATACGCTCGACAGGTCGCACAAGCGGTTCGGGCAGAACCATCCAGCCGATGCGCCAGCCGGTCATGCAGTAGTATTTCGAGAAGGAATTGATGACCGTCACATTGTCACCGCAGGCAAGCGCGGTCTGGTCGGGACCTGTGAAGTTCAGGCGATGATAGATTTCGTCCGAGATGACAGCGATACCGAGCGACTCCGCCGTCTGTACGAGCCTTGCCAGTTCGCCGCCCGGAATGCTCGCGCCGGTCGGATTGGCGGGGCTTGCGAACAGGATACCCTTCAAAGGCGCGCGGCGATGCTCGGCCTCGATCATGTCCGCGTTGAGATAGGGCGCGCTGTCCAGCCGGATCTCGACAACTTCGAGGCCGAGCGCGGCCATGATGTTGCGATAGGCCGGGTAGCCGGGTGCCGCGATGCCGACGCGGTCGCCGGGATCGAACATCGCCATGAATGCCAGGTTGAAAGCCGCCGACGAGCCGGTGGTGACCGCCACCCGCTGCCACGGTACGGCTATGCCGTAATGATCCGCATAGTGCTCCGCGATCGCCTGCCGCAAGCCGCGTAAGCCGAGCGAATCCGTGTAGCCGATGCGCCCGTCTTCCAGCGCCCGCCTCGCCGCTTCGCGCACCGCCGCCGGAGCCGGGTCCGAGGGCTGGCCGACGGCCATGGACACGATGGAGCGCCCCTCGCCGCGCAGCCGGTTGGCTTCGGCAAGAATGTCCATCGCGTGAAACGGCTCGACGTTGCTGCGGCGCGAAATCGCGATCGCCATGATGACTCCACGCATTGGGGGAACGGCTCGGTGCCGCACAAATGCCCGAATGATATGGGTTTCACAAGTTCATGATCGTCATGCGGCCCACTTTTCAACGGGCCGCGCGTCATTTAGGTCTTGATGGCTATGCTTTTCGCTCGAATCGCGCCCGCGGCACGTCGCGCACTTGGCCGACGCATCCTTGCGTTTGCGGTCGGTGGCGCGCTCGCAATCAGCAATGTCGCCGTGTCGGTCGCGCAGAACGTGCCCATCGTGCGGGACGCCGAAATCGAGGCGCTGGTGCGCGACTATGCAAAGCCGCTGCTCGCCGCGGCCGGACTTGGCCGCAAGAACATCGAGATCGTGCTCGTCAACGACCCCGGCTTCAACGCCTTCGTTTCGGGCCGCCGCATCTTCATGAATACGGGCACGCTGCTGACGGCGGAAACGCCGAACGAAGTCATCGGCGTGCTGGCCCATGAGATCGGCCACCTCGCGGGCGGCCATCAGGAGCGCCTGCGCATGCAGGTGGATCGCGCCAAGACGCTTGCGTTGGTCGGAATGCTGCTGGGCATGGGGACGGTAGCCGCAGGTGCTGCCACCAAGACCGAAGGTTTGGGAGGGGTCGGCATGGGCATGGCGACCGGCTCGACAGAAGCCGCGCGCCGCAGCCTGCTGGCCTATCAGCGTACCGAGGAAACCGCCGCCGACCGTTCCGCGTTGACTTATCTTGAGGCCACCCACCAGTCGGCGCGTGGCATGCTGAAAACCTTCAAGCGTTTCCAGAGCGCGCTGGCGCTTTCCGGCACGCGCGTCGATCCTTACCAGATCAGCCACCCGACACCTCGCGACCGCATTGCGAACCTGGAAGTGCTGGCGCGCAAGAGCCCTTACTTCGAAACGCGCGACCCGCCGGAGCTTCAACGCCGCCACGACCGAATCAGGGCCAAGATCGCCGCCTTCACCAATGGCCGCGGCTCCACGGCACAGCTTTTCCGCCAGAATAACGACCAGGAAGCCAAGCAATATGGCGAGGCCATCGAAGGCTATTTGCATGGCAATCCGCGCGCCGCGCTTGCGAAAGTCGATGCGCTGATCAAGGCGGAGCCGCGAAACCCCTATCATTATGAACTGCGCGGCGACACGCTGATGAAGGCCAATCGGCCTGCCGAAGCCGCCGATGCCTATGCGACGGCGATCAAGCTGGACCCGGCGCGCTCGGGCGTGCTTCAAGCCTCTTACGGGCAGGCGCTGCTCGCTCAGGGCAACGCCAAGGCCGCGAAGAAGGCCGTGCAGGCGCTTCAACGCAGTATCGCGGCAGACCCGGAAAACACCTCCTCCTATCGCTATCTCGCGCAGGCCTATGGCCAGCTCGGGCAGGTTGGAGAGGCCGAACTGGCTGCCGCCGACGGTCATTACTACAGCGGCAATTTCCAGGAAGCGAAGATCTTCGCGGCGCGCGCCCAGCGCAAACTCAAGCCCGGCTCGGCTGAATGGCAGCGCGCGCAGGACATCATCAATTACCGAAAACCACGCGGCTGACCGCATAGAACGGACAATTCGAAATGCAGAAAATCCTTCCCTACGGCATCGCAGGCGCGGTGGTCGCAATTGCGTCTCTTGTGGGTGGATACCAGCTCGGTGCGGTGGCGCGAGACGGTGCACCTGCTGCTGCGGCCACGGCGGCCATCTCGCCTGAACTTGGCGAATCCATTCGCAACTATCTCATGCAAAACCCTGAATTGATTGCGGAAATGCAGACCGCGCTGGAGGACAAGCAGCGCGAGGAGCAGCGGCTTGCCTCCCTCGACACGATCAAGAATGCCAGCGTCGCCATCTTCAACGCGCCGACCGACGCGGTGGTCGGCAACCCGCAGGGAAAGACAACCATCGTCGAGTTCTATGACTATAATTGCGGATTCTGCCGCCGCGCCATCGACGACATGCGGGCACTGACCAGCGCCGATCCGGACCTGCGTTTCGTCCTGAAGGAACTACCGATCCTGGGACCGGATTCGCAGAAGGCGCATATCGTCTCGCAGGCGTTTCATCGCCTCATGCCGGAAAAATACGCCGAGTTCCACAATCGCCTGCTCGGCGGCAGCGGCGGCCGGGCGACCGAAGCGAGCGCGATCCTCGTCGCCACCAGCCTTGGCGTGGACGAGGCGGCGTTGCGCGCGGAAATGAAAAAGCCCGAAGTCATCGAAGCCCTGCAAAAGAACTTCGAGCTGGCCGACCGACTGCAGATCACCGGAACGCCTTCCTATGTGATCGGCGACGAGGTCATCTTCGGCGCGCTCGGCCAGCAGGTGCTGACCGACAAGATTGCAAGCGCCCGCGCGCAGTGCCAGACGGCGGCATGCTGATTACCCCGGCGGACGCACAGGCGCGGACCCACGCAGTTGTGGAAAGAAAAACAACGCACTTGCGGTCTTTTCCGCTCGCTCTAAGCCAACTATAGAGGTCCGCGCACGGCATTTGCCGGAAAGCGGGAAGGCTTGCATGTCGAAACCGATCTTTGTCCTGAACGGACCGAACCTGAACGCGCTCGGAACGCGCGAGCCGGGGATCTACGGCGGAAAGACGCTCGCCGCCATCGGCGACGACTGCCGCGCGGCCGCGAAGACCCTTGGGTTCGAGATCGATTTCCGCCAGACCAATCACGAGGGCGAGCTTGTCGACTGGATTCACGAGGCGGGAGCCAAGGCCGCGGGTGTAGTGTTGAATGCCGGGGCCTATACGCACACGTCGATTGCGCTGCACGACGCGATCCGGGCGAATGCGCCGCTGAAAGTGGTGGAAGTTCACCTTTCAAACATACATGCGCGCGAAACTTTCAGGCACAAATCGTACATAGCCCCGGTGGCTGCCGGTGTGATCTGCGGTTTCGGGCCCAACAGCTACATTCTGGCGCTACACGCGCTGGCCGGCTAGGTCCGGCACAAACGGAAGGCATAGAAATGTCGATCAAGAAGTCCGCAGTGGACCAGCAGCTTATCCGCGATCTCGCTGGCATCCTCAACGATACCAATTTGACCGAGATCGAGGTGGAACTTGGCGACCTGAAGGTGCGGGTGTCGCGCGGCGGCACTGCCGTGCAGGCTTATGCCGCGCCGGCTTACGCACCAGCACCCGGACCTGCCCCTGCTGCGCCCGCGCAAGCGGCGGCGGCGCCGAGCGCCGAGCCGTCCCGCAATGCGGTGCTGTCGCCGATGGTGGGAACGGCCTATGCCGCCCCCTCGCCCGGCGCGAAGGTTTTTGTCGAGGTCGGCCAGCAGGTCAAGGAAGGCCAGACACTGCTCATCATCGAAGCGATGAAGACCATGAACCAGATACCCGCGCCGCGCTCCGGCACCGTCACCGCGATCATGTTCGAGGACGCGCAGCCGGTTGAGTTCGGCGAGCCGCTCGTGGTGATCGAATAAGCAGATGTTCCAGAAGATCCTCATAGCCAACCGTGGCGAGATCGCACTCCGCGTGCTCCGCGCGGCCAAGGAACTCGGCATCCAGACGGTCGTCGTGCATTCCACGGCGGACGCCGACGCGATGCATGTGCGCCTCGCGGATGAAAGCGTGTGCATCGGCCCGCCGCCCTCGCGCGACAGCTATCTCAACATTCACCAGATCGTCGCCGCGTGCGAGATCACCGGCGCGGATGCCGTTCATCCGGGCTATGGTTTCCTGTCCGAAAACGCAAAATTCGCGGACATCCTCGCGGCGCACAACATCACTTTCATCGGCCCCTCCGGCGACCATATCCGCATGATGGGCGACAAGATCGAGGCCAAACGCACCGCCAAGCGTCTCGGCATCCCGGTCGTGCCAGGGTCTGACGGCGCTATTTCCGATCCGGCGGAAGCCAGGCGCGTCGCAGCCGAGATCGGCTATCCGGTCATCATCAAGGCTTCCGCCGGCGGCGGCGGGAGAGGCATGAAGGTCGCGCGTGACGAAGCCGATCTTGAAATCGCTCTTGCCACGGCACGGTCGGAAGCCGGCGCAGCATTCGGCGACGACGCCGTCTACATCGAAAAATACCTCGAAAAGCCCCGCCACATCGAAATTCAGGTGTTTGGCGACGGTGCGGGAGAAGGTGTGCATCTGGGCGAGCGCGATTGCTCACTGCAACGCCGTCACCAGAAGGTCTGGGAGGAGGCGAATTCCCCTGCCCTGAACGAGGCAGAACGCAGCCGCATCGGCGGCATCTGCGCCAAAGCCATTGCCGATCTCGGCTATTCCGGGGCGGGAACCATCGAGTTCCTCTACGAGAATGGCGAGTTCTATTTCATCGAGATGAACACGCGCCTTCAGGTGGAACATCCGGTCACGGAAGCCATCACCGGCATCGACCTCGTGCATGAGCAGATTCGCGTCGCTTCCGGCGGCGGGCTTTCGGTGTCGCAGGAGGACATCCGTTTTCAGGGTCACGCCATTGAATGCCGCATCAATGCGGAGGACCCGCGCACCTTCACGCCGTCTCCGGGAACGATCACGCATTTCCACACGCCGGGCGGCCTCGGCATCCGCGTCGATTCCGGCGTCTATTCCGGCTACCGCATCCCGCCTTACTACGACAGCCTGATCGGCAAGCTGATCGTGCACGGGCGCAATCGCGTCGAATGTATGATGCGGCTGCGTCGCGCGCTGAATGAATTCGTCGTGGACGGGATCAAGACCACCCTGCCGCTCTTCCAGGACCTCGTGAACAATCCCGATATCGCGAACGGCGACTACGACATCCATTGGCTGGAAAAGCATCTGGCCCAGTCGGAGTCATAGGGAACGGCCCATGGTCCGGCCCTTCGCACCCGGCCATCGCATCCCCGTCGATCTCTTGCTGCGCGCATATGCGTCTGGCGTTTTTCCGATGGCGGAAAGCGCCGATGACCCGGAGGTTTTCTGGGTGCAGCCCGAATTGCGCGGCGTCATCCCGCTGGACGGGTTCCACGTTCCGCGCAGCCTTGCGAAAACAATCCGCAGCGGACGCTTCGAAATCCGGCTCGACCACGATTTCGAAGGCGTGATTGCCGGTTGCGCGTCCGCTCGCACCGACCGCCCATCGACATGGATCAACCAGCCGATACGGGAAGCCTATGCCGAACTCTACGCCCGTGGCCATTGCCACACTGTCGAGGCGTGGCGGGACGGACGACTTGTCGGCGGTCTCTACGGCGTCACGCTTGGTCGCGCCTTCTTCGGCGAGAGCATGTTTTCCTTCGAGCGCGACGCATCGAAGGTGTGCCTCGCCTTTCTCGTCGGTCATCTGAAACGGCAAGGCTTTGTCCTGCTCGATACGCAGTTCACAACCGAACATCTCGTCCGCTTCGGCGCCGTCGATGTGCCGCGCAAGACCTATGAAGCGCTGCTTACAGATGCGTTGAAGGGCACGCCCGCGCGCTTCCTTGACAAAGGCTAAGGCTGCGCGATCACGCCGCCGCTGACGGGCAATGTACATCCGGTGGTCGAAGGCCAAGTCAGCGGCAGCCCCTGCGTCGCGCGCACGGCCAGATAGGCCCATGCCTCGGCCTCGGTGAAATCGCCGTTCCAGCCCGCATCCTCTGCAATGATGACTTTCGCGCCCCCGGCATCGGCACCCGCCACCAGATCGCCCACGATGGCCGGGTTTTTCCGGCCTCCGCCGCAGACCACCCAAAGGCGCGGTCGTTCGGGCAGATGCTCGACGGATTTCAGGATCGCATCCGCCGACACGCGCGCCAGGGTGCGCGCGCCGTCGGAAAGGTCCATGTCGCCGAGCGCATCGAGGGTAAAATCAAGCCGGTCCAGCGATTTCGGGCCGGATTTCTTGAAAAACGGATTGTCGAGATAGCGCGCGAGCGCCGCTTGATCGATCTCGCCCTCGCTCGCGATTCGACCGCCATCGTCAAACGGCACACCGCCCTCGCGCGCGACCCATTGATCGATCAGCGCATTGCCGGGGCCGGTGTCGAACGCGATGGGATCGCCAGACGCCGGCACGAATGTGATGTTGGAAATGCCGCCGATATTGACGAACGCGATCGGAAACCGGTCATGCCACTCGGCCGCCTTCGAGCGCGCAAGCGCCGCGTGATAGGCGGGAACGAGCGGCGCACCCTGACCGCCATGGACCATGTCGTTGGCGCGCATGTCGTAGACCACCGGCGCGCCGACGAGTCGCGCGAGTTGAGCCCCGTCGCCGAGTTGCACCGTCAGCGCGTCGCCCGGGCGGTGCAGCACTGTCTGGCCGTGAAAGCCGACGACTTCCGGTTTTTCGCCATGGGAGCGAATGAAGTCGTTGACGGCATCGGCGTGCCGCTGCGTGATTTCGCGCTCCATTGCGGCAAGGTTTCCGGGCCTTTCCTCACGCTTTTCGATCGATTTTGCCGTTTCGAGCGCCGTTTCGAGGCGTCGGCGAAAGGCCGGGTCGTAGGAAACGAAGGCTGCTGGACCGAACTCGATCCGATCGATGCCATCGGTGCGGATCGACGCTATGTCGATTCCGTCCATCGAAGTTCCGCTCATCAGGCCGATTGCTGAGGTCAAACGCATCCGAACTTTCCTGTGAAAGTCACTTTTTACGTGATTCTTGGCGCAAAGCTGATAAATCCGGCCCTTTCAAAGGCCCTTTCACGGCCAATCCCACATAGAGACAGATCATGGCAGGCTTCAAATCCGATTTCCTGAACGTCATGCAGGAGCGCGGCTTCATCCACCAGATTTCGGATGAATGCGGCCTTGACGACCTTCTCACGAAGCAGCGCGTGACGGCCTATGTCGGATATGACGCCACGGCCACCAGCCTTCATATCGGAAACCTCATTTCCGCAACCATGCTTTACTGGTTCCAGGAGACCGGCCATCGCCCCATCGCGCTGATGGGCGGCGGAACGTCGATGATCGGCGATCCGTCCTTTCGGGACGACCAGCGCAAGCTGCTGACGCCCGAAACGATCGAGGAAAACATACAGGGTATAAAGAAGATTTTCGGGCGCATCCTGCGCTTCGGTGAAGGCGCGTCCGACGCCATCATGGTCAACAATGCCGACTGGTTGCTCAAACTGAACTATGTCGAGTTCCTTCGGGAGGTCGGGCGTCACTTTTCGGTCAACCGCATGCTCACCTTCGACAGCGTCAAGCTGCGGCTCGACCGCGAACAGTCGCTGTCCTTCCTCGAATTCAACTACATGATCCTGCAAGGCTATGATTTCGTGGAGCTTTCCAAGCGCTACGATTGCCGCTTGCAGATGGGCGGCTCCGACCAGTGGGGCAATATCGTGAACGGCATAGACCTTGGCCACCGGATGGACACACCGCAGCTTTTCGCGCTGACGACGCCGCTGCTGACCACATCTTCCGGCGCGAAGATGGGCAAATCCGCGAAGGGCGCCGTGTGGCTGAACGGCGAACTCTTCTCGCCCTATGATTTCTGGCAGTACTGGCGCAACACCGAAGATGCCGATGTCGGCCGCTTCCTGAAAATCTTCACGCGGCTGCCGCTTGACGAGATTGCGCGCCTTGCAGCGCTTGGCGGCAATGAAATCAACGAGGCCAAGAAGGTGCTCGCAACGGAGGCCACGGCCATCGTGCACGGACGGGAGGCGGCGCAAGAAGCGGCGGAAACGGCCCGCAAGACATTCGAGGAGGGCGCTCTCGCAGACAGCCTTCCGACCATTACGCTTCCGGCGGCGGAGCTGAGCGCGGGCGTCGGCGTGCTTGCGCTGTTCGTGCAGGCGGGGCTTGCGGCCTCCAACGGTGAGGCGCGGCGCGCGCTCCAGGGTGGCGCTTTGCGGCTCAACGACCAGCCGGTCACGGACGAGCGCATGCAGATCGGCGATGACCGGCTGACCGGCGACGGCGTGCTCAAGCTCTCCTTCGGCAAGAAGAAGCACGTTCTCGTGCGGCCCGCATGAAGCAAAGGAAGCGAGCGTGACCGCATTCGTCATCGATCCCCCGGCGCAACCGTCGGTTGCAGTCGCCGGAAGCGCGGCCCGGTTCCCCGTCCGGCGCATTTTCTGCGTTGGCAGGAACTATGCGGCCCATGCGCGCGAAATGGGAAAGGACCCCGATCGCGAGCCGCCCTTCTTTTTCTCAAAGCCCGCAGATGCGGTGGTCGATTCGGGAACAAGAATCCCCTATCCACTGCTGACCGAAAACCTGCATCACGAAGTCGAACTCGTGGTGGCGATCGGCAAAGGCGGCGTGCGCATTCCGGCCGAAGACGCCCTGTCTCATATATGGGGATATGCTGTCGGAATCGACCTGACGCGGCGTGATGTCCAGGATGTCGCCAAGAGTCTTGCGCGTCCCTGGGACTGGGCCAAGGCTTTCGATCAATCGGCGCCCTGCGGCCCGCTGGCGAAGGCATCCGACATCGGGCATCCGTCGACCGGGCGCATATGGCTGACCGTCAACGGTGAAACGCGGCAGGAAGGCGATCTGTCGGAATTGATTTGGCCCGTGGCGGACGTGATCTCGCTGTGCAGCTCCGCCATGGAGCTTATGCCCGGCGATTTGATCTATACCGGCACACCCGCCGGAGTGGGACCGCTCACAGCCGGTGATGACGTTCGAGCCGGGGTCGAAGGCGTCGGCGAAATCAGCGTTTCAATTGTCGCGCGTGTGGACTGACCAGTTCAGGATCACCTTGTAACAGGCGGAAATCGTTTCTCTTCTATGCACCGCGCCGTTCGCGGCGTTCATAGAACATGGTCAGCGTCTCGCAGGTCAACGCAGGGGTTTCCTGACCCTCGATCTCGATGCGGTTGAGCACGCGAATGAGATATTGCCCCGGTCCCGCATCGTCCACGGCAAGCAATTTGCTGTGCAGCCGCACGCGCGAGCCGACGATGACCGGCGACAGAAAGCGCACATGCTCTATGCCGTAGTTGAGTGCGGCCTGCGTGGCTTCGGGAATCACGCCAATCTCCTGCCCGAGCGCGGCGACAAGCGCCAGCGTCAAATGGCCATGTGCAATCGGCTTTCGAAACGGACTTTCACGTCGCGCCCGTTCGGCGTCCAGATGGACCCACTGCGTATCGCCGGTTGCCCGTGCGAACTGCTCGATGCGCTGCTGATCGATCACAACCCAGTCGGATACGGACAAATCCTGCCCCGTCATCGTCTTGAGTTCGGCGAAGGTTGGCGGCCGCGTCTCTCCCATTCAACCTAGAATAGAGACGACAGCGCGACCGTCAATGCGCCTGCCGGTCCCGCCAATACTCCGCGCGGGCCGTCACGGGAAGCGCCATGTGCACAGTGTCTTCAAGTTCGATCAGGCCGACGGTCTCACCGGCCTCGAAGGTCAACTTCGCCCCGAAGCGCCGGGCAAGCGCCTTCATGGCCGCATTCTGGGCGTGGGTGGTGACGCGCAGCCGCCGGTAGCCGAGGCCCATCGCGGTCTGGATGAGTCGCTCGAACAGCAGGCCACCCAGGCCGCGATGCTGCCAAGGCTTTTCGACGCTGAAGGCGATTTCCGCCGTGGGTTCGCCGGGATCGGGATTCTCGTGCAGTTCCGCAGCGCCGATCACCTGCCCCTCTTCCACGACGCCGATGACGCTCGTGCCGTCCGCGAACGACCTGTCCGCATAGGCGATGAGAAATTCATCCTTGGTGCCGCCATTGAAGCGGTCCGCACGGCTTTCCTTGTCGAGCCGAAGCAGATGGTCCCGGAAAAGCAGCTTTTCCGAAGGACGCAACTGGCGCACCTCAAAGATTTTGGTCTTCAGGTTGCCGTTATAGGTTCGCATCACGAACACCCCTGGGCCCTCCCCAAGTTACGACTCCCGTCGAGCGCAATATTGTGCATTGCAGCATAATTATCAAGTCTTGGAACCGCCTCAGATCTATTCCGATATGCAAGCCAGTCCTGCAAAAATGCCGGTGCGAACCAGATTCCTTGTATCGGGAGCCGCAAGAGTATAGGTGTAGCCCACAGGCGCACCCAGATGCGCCAAGGAGCAGAATATGCGACTTACGCGTCAGACGAACTATGCGATCCGCATACTCATGTATTGCGCCGCCAATGATGGGCAACTGAGCCGTATCCCGGAAATCGCGGCTGCATATTCGGTATCGGAGCTGTTTCTTTTCAAGATTTTACAGCCGCTTGTCGAGGCGCGGCTTGTCGAAACTGTGCGTGGCCGCAACGGCGGCGTGCGCCTCGGCAGACCCGCCGAGCAAATCTCGCTGTTCGATGTGGTGCGCGTGACCGAAGAGAGCTTCGCCATGGCGGAGTGCTTCGAAAATGACGCGACGGACTGCCCGTTGGTCGACAGTTGCAATCTCAATGCGGCCCTTCGGGAGGCGCTGAACGCCTTCATGGACGTGCTGATGAAGCATTCCATCGCGGATATGGCGCGCGACCGCTCCAATATGCGCTCGCTGTTGCATATTGATTCGCTGCCGCAAAAGGCAATGGCGAGCTGACAAATCGGCTCAGCGCGCGACAAGCCTACGCGACAACCCGAATTGAATTGCCCCACGGGTCGGTAGCCTGCTTTGTGGCTGCCGGGTCCTTGGCGCGAAGTTCCACCCAGCTCAGGCCTGTGATTCCAGGCTGGCGGGGACCGGCGCCCCTGCTCTGCCAGGCATTTGCACCAATATGATGGTGATACTGTCCGGTCGATAGGAAAACGGCGTCGCGCCCGTAGTGCGCGACCGTGTCGAAACCCATTTCGCCATTCCACCATTGCTCGGCAACCTGCGGATCGCCGACGCGCAGATGCACATGCCCCACGATCGAATTGTCGGGAAACCCGTTCCATTCCGTGCTTCCGGCAGGAACCGAACCGCGAACCGCATCGACATTCATGCGATGGGTGGCCATTTCCACCTGCCGCCCGTTCCATTTCCACTCGCCGGCGGGGCGATCTGCATAGATCTCGATGCCGTTGCCTTCGGGATCGGTAAGGTAAAGCGCTTCGCTGACCAGATGGTCGGATGCGCCGTCAACGGGAATCTGCTTCGCAATGGCGTGGTTGATCCACCGACCGAGATCAGCCCGTGACGGCAGGAGAAAGGCTGTGTGGAATAGACCTGCGCTGCGCGGATCTTCCTGCTTCAGCCCGGCGTCGCCCTCGATAACCAGCAGCGGCTTGTCGCCCGCGCCGAGCACTATGGTCTCGCCGTCGCGCGAAAGCTCGTGGAGCCCCACCACGTCCCGATAGTAATCAGCCAGTCTTGCGGCATCGCGCGCCTTCAGTCCGACACGCGAAACACTGATCGGTGCGTTCGCGGCAAAGGGTAAAGCATTCATGTCTGTCTCCGTTTCGCTGCGCGCGGAACTTGCAGCGGCGATCATTGCGCCTGCCGCCAAAACGCTACGTCTAGAAATGCGCATTGCACAATCCGTCATTTTCTGTTGCACGATATGTCGGCCAACCGGATCGTTCATACAAGCCACGATATTCCGAACACCGCGTTCATTAATTGAGAACGGACCAGCCTTGCAGCCCGATTTCGCCAACGCTACATGCCCGCCATGAAAGTCAAAGACGCAGATATCCTCATCATTCCCGGATACACCAATTCCGGCCCGGAACATTGGCAGACGCGCTGGGAAGAAAAGCTCTCAACGGCGCGCCGTGTCGAACAGGCCGCATGGTCGAAGCCAGTGCGCGAGGATTGGATCGGGGAAGTCGCGAAAGCGGTCAACGAATCGGATCGCCCGGTCGTGCTGGTGGCGCATTCGCTCGGCGTGCCGACCGCGGTCAACGCCATTCCCCAGTTCGAGAAAAAAGTGGCGGGCGCGTTTTTCGTCGCGCCCCCGGATGTGGCAAACCCCGCCATCAGGCCGAAGCATCTGATGACGTTCGGTCCCTATCCGCGCGATCCGCTGCCGTTCCCCTCAATTGTGATCGGCAGCAGAAACGATCCGTTCTGCACCTATGAGGTCGCGGAGGACATTGCCGCCGCCTGGGGTTCGCTCTTCATCGACGCTGGAGAAGCGGGCCACATCAACAGCGATGCCGGGTTCGGCCCTTGGCCGGAAGGCTCGATGGTTTTCGCGCAGTTTCTCTCACGGCTTTGAGCCTAGCTCTTGATGGACTGGCTGACTGCGTCGAGCAGCGCGGTTGCACCGAGATTGAACAGCTGGCCTTCGGACCCGGCCGCAAGCAGGCGGAACCCCATCTTGACGACCCTGCCCGCGATCTTCGGATCGACGACATATATGGCGGCATATTTTCCGGCTTCGCGGGTGCGTTTCGCAATCTCCGCAACCGTCCCCATCATCTCCTCGAGGGTCGAATCCACGACCGCGCCCTTGCTCCACGCGATGGAAAAATCTGAAGGCCCGACGAAAATGCCGTCGATTCCGGGCACGCCGAGAATGCCGTCCAGCGCATCGAACGCCGCACGCGTCTCGACCATGGCAAACGCCAATATGCGGTCGTTGCTCTTTTGCAGCCATTCCTGCGGGTTGACCTTGCCATAGCGGGGCGCGCCGAAGGTCGGGCCCCATGAACGTTCACCCACGGGCGGATATTTCATCGACGCGGCAAACTTCGTCGCATCCTCGACCGAATTGATCATCGGGGCAATGACGGCATCGGCCCCGAAATCCAGCGCGCGGCTTGCCATGTCGAACCGGCCGACCGGTATGCGCACCAACACCGGCTTGCCCGCCTTCTGGACCGGCACGATGGATCGCAGCACACTGTCCTCGTGATGACCGCCATGCTGCATATCGAGCGTGACCGCGTCGAACGGCTGTCCGGCGAGCAATTCCACCGTCAGAGCGTCCGGCACGCCGGACCAGGCTGTTATCGTGACTTCATCGGCGGCGAGGCGTTCTGCGAGGCTCATCAACACTCTTCCCTGCTGTACGGGGCGATGATTCCCGCATGGCGCCAAAAAGGCAAAGAAAAACCGCCCGGCAGGCGGGCGGTTCGATGTGGTCCAATGAGGAGTGCTAGCTGTTGCGCACGTCCTCGACGGCCTTGGCCATCAGCTCGTCCATGGTCCTGCGGATCTGGTGCTCCGACTGGTCGACGCCGGCGGCCTCGAAATCGGCCTTGACCTTGCGCAGCACGTCATGGTCGCCCGCCTCCTGAATATCGGACAGCACGACTTCCTTAGCATATGCCTCGGCATCCGCCCCGGTCTTGCCGAGCTTTTCCGCCGCCCAAAGGCCGAGCGCCTTGTTGCGCCGCGCGCTGGCCCGGAAACGAATCTCCTCATCGATGGCGAACTTGCGCTCAAACCCCTCTTCGCGGTCCTTCATGCTGCTCATGTTCATTCCCTCTGGATGTTTCCCGATGCTGCACATAGATGTAAGCGTGAAACGCACAAATCAAAAGGTGGCTCCCCGGTCAAGCTCTCGCGAGGTGTGCTGCAATGCAAAATCGCATGCGTCATTCCGGTTGATTGGCGCAATTGACAATTGAGACGCGCCGCGGATTGGGCTAGAGCCTGAAACGGGTTCGTTAAACCGCCTTTCAGGGAGCCGTATTGGCACAATCCCTTTCAACCAGAGATTTTCCGCGATGAAATCACGCCGCCGCATCTACGAAGGCAAGGCCAAAATTCTCTATGAAGGCCCGGAGCCGGGTACGCTCATCCAGTTTTTCAAGGATGACGCCACCGCCTTCAATAAAAAGAAGCACGAGATCGTTGACGGCAAGGGTGTGCTCAATAACCGCATATCCGAGCATATCTTCGTGCATCTGAACCGGATGGGCATCCCGACCCACTTCATTCGCCGCCTCAACATGCGCGAACAGCTCATCAAGGAAGTCGAGATCATTCCGCTCGAAGTCGTGGTGCGCAACATCGCCGCCGGTTCGCTTGCCAAGCGCCTCGGCATCGAGGAAGGCACCGTGCTTCCGCGTTCGATCATCGAGTTCTATTACAAGGCTGATGCGCTGGACGACCCGATGGTC
Source organism: Rhizobiaceae bacterium (assembly GCA_023953835.1). Classification (NCBI taxonomy): domain Bacteria; kingdom Pseudomonadati; phylum Pseudomonadota; class Alphaproteobacteria; order Hyphomicrobiales; family Rhizobiaceae; species Rhizobiaceae bacterium. The sequence continues at coordinate 3,500,141 of JAMLJB010000001.1, forward strand.
TCCGAGGAGCACATCACCGCCTTCGGGTGGGCAAGCCCGCAGGAAATCGACGACATCATGGCGCTGGCGATCCGCGTCAATGATTTCCTCTCCGGCCTTTTCCTCGGCGTCGGCATCCAGCTTGTCGATTTCAAGATGGAATGCGGCCGCCTGTTCGAGGGCGATATGATGCGAATCGTCGTGGCCGACGAGATTTCTCCCGACAGTTGCCGCCTGTGGGACGTGAACACGCAGGACAAGCTGGACAAGGATCGGTTCCGCCGCGACATGGGCGGCCTCGTGGAGGCCTACCAGGAGGTCGCGCGCAGGCTGGGCATCATGAACGAAAACGAATCGGCTCGTCCGACCGGCCCCGTCCTCGTGGCCACCAACGAGGAGCCGAAAGGCACCAAGCATTGATTTCGACAGGACTGGACGCGTGATAAAAGCCCGCATTACCGTGACGCTCAAAAACGGCGTGCTCGACCCGCAAGGCAAGGCCATCGAACACGCGCTCGGCGCACTCGGCTTCGACGGCGTTGGTGCCGTTCGGCAGGGCAAGGTGTTCGACCTCGAATTGCAGTCCACCGACAGGGCGAAGGCGGAAGCCGAGATCAAGTCGATGTGCGACAAGCTGCTGGCAAACACCGTGATCGAGAACTACGCCGTGGAGATCGCCTGATGCGCGCCGCGGTCGTGCTGCTGCCGGGGCTCAATCGCGACCGGGACATGATTGCGGCGCTGACCAAGATTTCCGGGACTGCGCCTGTCACTGTCTGGGAGAGCGACCGCACGGTTCCCGACGTCGACCTGATCGTTATTCCCGGCGGTTTTTCCTATGGGGACTATCTGCGCTGTGGCGCCATCGCCGCGCGAATGCCGGTGATGCGCGCCGTTGCGGAAAAGGCGGCAAAGGGCGTCATGGTCATGGGCGTCTGCAACGGATTCCAGATCCTGCTCGAGGCAGGTCTGCTGCCCGGTGCCCTGATGCGCAACCAGTCGCTCAAATTCGTGTGCCGCGAGATCAAGCTGGAAGTGGCCAACGCCAACACCGCCTTCACGCGCAACTACCAGCCCGGTCAGATCATCCGCTGCCCTGTCGCACATCATGACGGCAATTATTTCGCCGACGCCGATACGTTGAAGCGGCTGGAAGGCGAAGGCCAGGTGGTCTTCCGATACGCGGAAGGAACCAACCCCAACGGATCGGTGAACGACATCGCCGGGATCATCAATGAAAACGGCAATGTGCTTGGTCTGATGCCTCATCCCGAAAACCTGATCGAAGCCGCGCATGGCGGAATCGACGGTCGCGCATTGTTTGAAAGCGTGCTCGGAAAGGCCGCCTGATGCAGCCAAGCCGCCTTCCTGTCGCGGCCCTTGCGGCGCTTGCATTGCTCGCGGGTTGCCAGCAGGCACCGAGGTCGACCACGCAAGGCGGCGGAAAAAGCGCGTCGTTGCGCGCGATGGAGCAGGTGGCGACTGCGGCGCATAAATGCTGGTTTGCCAGCAAGGACCCCGCTTTCCGCGCCTATCGCTTCGCGAACGAACTCAACTCCATGAGCGGCCAGCCGCGTTTCCTTCTGGTTCCGGCCAAGAATTATGGCGGCCTGCCCGCGCTCGTCGTGCAGGCGCGCGGCTCTTCGAGCCGAGTCGAGGTGTTCGGCCCGCTGATGAACGAACCGGTCGCGGCACGAATCAACGCTGATGTCGCGCGCTGGTCGGGCGGCGATTCCTCCTGTGGAGCAAGCGCCTGAATGCGCGATATGCCGGGGAAGCCTTGACTTTCCCGATTGCTTGAGTATGTGTCGCGCCAACTTTCCGCATTTGGCCGACCTTGAACGCTGACGCGGACATCAAATCATTTTGCTGACGGGTATCGATCATGGCCAAAGCCGCGAACATAAAGATCAAGCTGCTCTCCACCGCCGACACCGGCTATTTCTATGTGACGAGCAAGAACAGCCGCACCAAGACCGAGAAGTTCTCGTTCAAGAAGTATGACCCGATTGCGCGCAAGCACGTCGAGTTCAAGGAAACCAAGATCAAGTAAGATCGGGTTTCGTCCGTCGGACGATCGTGCTTCGAAGAGTGTTCGCCGCGCCCCGCAACGGGTGCGGTTTTTGCGTTATGTCCCGCGGTCTTTCCAATAATTTTTTTTAGTGTTCGCTAATCAAGAAATTTGAGCTATCCAGCGCTGAGAATTTCAGGTTCCAGCGCGATGGTCGTTCCGAACGTCAACAATGCCGAGGCGCAAGCCTACCAATCCGCGTTGCGGGCCTATAGCCAGCGCGACTATGCGCAGGCTGCAAAATTGCTCCAGCCGCTTGTAGCACGTAGGCCGCGCTTTGCGGAGGCGCATCACCTGCTCGGCCTCTGCTGCTATCTAAGGGGTGAACTCATTGCGGCGGAGCGACATGTCCGGCGTGCGCTCTCAATCACCAAGCATTCCGATTTCTACCAGAACCTCGGCATGATCCTGCAGCAGCTCGGCAACGCCGATGGCGCCGCGGAAGTCTATGAGGCTGCGCTTCGCCTGAATCCGCAATCGCCGAAAGCCTGCAACAACCTTGCCAACATCCAGTTGGGCCGAAACAGGCTGGATGAGGCCGTTGAGCTTTACCGGAAAGCGCTCGCCATGCAGCCGAACTATGCCATCGGCTACAAGAACCTCGGCACCTGCCTGCTGCGATTGAAGCGCTACGACGAGGCGGAGGCAGCACTGAGGCGTGCTATCGAACTCGACCCATCCTTTACCGAGTGCAGGCAGAAGCTTGCCAACCTGCTTGTCCACACGGAACGTTTCGATGACGCATTCGAGGTCTACCGATCTGTGCAGGACTGGCGGCATCTGCAATTCGCCAAGCGCAACATTGGCGACTGGAGCGGGCTTGAAAGCATAGACGAGGGTTTCCTCGCCCAGTTGAACGGCGATAACCCGCCAGCATGCCCGCCATGGGAACCGATGCAGATGCCAGGCGTCAGTGCGGAGCTTCTGCGCCGGACGGCTTTCAACTTTGCCGTAAAGGAAATCCCGGAACTGCTGGCCCCGCCAATCTTTACAGGCAGCCGCAAGCCGGATGCAGGCGAGCGGCTGAGAATTGGCTATCTGTCCTCGGATTTCTTCAACCACGCAACCATGCACCTGTTCGCTGGCGTCCTCGAAAACCATGATCGCGAGGCTCTCGACATCAGGATTTATTCTTATTCGCCGCGACGCGAGGACGGCTTCACCCAACGGCTGGAGAATACGGCCTTGCCCGTCACCGATCTTCTCGATCTCTCGAATCAAGTTGCGGCGAGCCGGATCAATGATGACCGGATCGACATTCTGGTCGACCTGAAAGGCTATACCTCCGGCGCGCGGCTCGGTATCACGGCGCTGCGCCCTGCCCCGGTCATCGTCAACTGGCTCGGTTATCCGGGCACGCTCGGCCACCCAAGGCTTGCGGACTACATCATCGGCGACCCTACCGTTACACCTCCCGAACACGCTGAATTCTACAGCGAACGGCTGGCGTTGATGCCGCATTGCTACCAGCCGAACGACAGGCGGCGGCCATTGCCAAGCGCACCCTCGCGATCCGCCGTCGGGCTGCCCGAGGACGCCCTTGTGTTTTGCAGCTTCAACCAATTCGTGAAGCTCAACCCGCCGACCTTCGATATATGGAGCCGCTTACTTCTTTCCGTTCCAAACGGCGTTCTCTGGCTGTTGAAGCCGAAGCAGTCCGTCGCGCCAGACAACCTCATTCGCGAAATGAACGCGCTTGGCGTGAATTCTGACCGGATCGTGTTTGCGCCGTTCTCGCCCCAGACAAAGCATCTGGCGCGCCTCGGCCTTGCCGACATCGCGCTGGACACCTTTCCCTGCAACTCGCACACGACCGCAAGCGATGCGCTATGGGCCGGCGTGCCGCTCGTCACCTTCAAGGGAGAGACATTCGCCGGCAGGGTCGCGGCGAGCTTGCTTGCCGCGCATGGCTTTCCGGAATTGATCGCCGAGAACGAAACCGATTATTTCGAAATCGCTCACAGGCTTGCGACGAATTCCGACCAACGTGCCGCCCTGCGCGCCCGTATCAGCGACGCGCGTCTCATGTCACCGCTGTTCGACACGGCAAGGTTCACGTCCGACCTTGAGCGGCTCTATCGCGCAATCGCTGAAAACCACAGCAAGCCCGAGGCGGAACGCAAGCCTGTCGTCACGATTGGCTGAGAGTGGGTGCCGACCGGAACTGACAGCGGAACGAGGAGGCCACTATACGTCAGCGCCGGTCGGCGAACCCCATTTGTCAGGAGATGCGGCGGACCTGAGCCATGGGGTACAAGCCATGAAGTTAACTCACACTTGGCTTGTAAAAATTATCGTCGGTTAATTCCTATTAGAAATCAACGATTTCTTAACCAAACTGGCGAGGCATTTGACGTTAACGTAAACAAGTAAAGTTACTTGCCGTCATGCCGCAGTCGCGACCACGCGATTTCGTCCGGTGTTTTTGGCCTGATAGAGAGCGCTGTCCGCACGCCGCATGAGCGCCGAAACGCTGTCCGCTCCATATCCGATGGAAGCCACTCCAATGCTGACCGTGACATGCACGGCCTTGCCGGATATGAGAAACTCTTCCTTCTCGATGTCGTGACGCACACGTTCGGCCACGCGCTCCGCGAGCGAAGGTTCCGTGTCAGGCATGATGACCACGAATTCCTCGCCGCCGAACCTGCAAACGAGGTCTATGCCGCGCACATTCGCGCGAATGCGCCGAGCAAATTCCTTGAGCACCTGGTCGCCTCCGTCGTGCCCATAGGTGTCGTTGATGTCCTTGAACCTGTCGAGGTCGGTTATCATGATGGACAGCGGCCTGCGGCGCGTCACCGCGCGCTCGAACAGTGTTTCCATGTGGCTGTCGAGATATCTGCGGTTGTGAAGCCCGGTGAGGCCGTCGATGACTGCCATCTCGATCGTTTCGGCCACGCTTAGCCGAAGCTGGTCATTGTACATCTTGCGCCGCACCTGTGTGCGGATGCGCGCCGTAAGTTCCTGCCGGTCTACCGGGCGCGTCACATAGTCGTGTACGCCAAGCTCGAACGCGCGCATGACGCGCGCTTCCTCGCCCTCATCCGCGATGAGAATAACCGGGACATAGCGCGTGCGGTCGAACGATTGGAGCTGTGAGCAGAGCCGCAACGGATCGAACTGCGAAGCTCGCGTCGATACGAGGATGCAGTCGGGCGCCCGGTCAACGGCGAGAAACACGCCCTCATTGGCGCCGTTGGCGATGTCGACCTCGCAGAACCGGCTCAATATCTCCGCCGTGCGCTGCGCCGAATCCGCATTTTCGTCGATCAGCAACACATTTGGCGAATTGGTCAGTTCAGGCAGCCTGCGGCCCAGCATTTCCTGGATGCCGATGCTTCGCGTCGTCGAGGCGCGCAGGCGCAGTTCGTCGGTGAGCGATTTCAGCCGCACGAGACTCCGCACGCGCGAAAGGAGTTGCAGGTCCTTCACGGGCTTCGTCAGGAAATCATCTGCGCCGGCTTCGAGGCCCGCAACGCGGTCCGATGCCCGGTCGAGCGCGGTCACCATGATGATCGGGATATGAGACGTGCCCGGATCGCCCTTGAGGCGGCGGCAGACTTCAAAGCCGTCCATGCCGGGCATCATCACGTCCAGCAGCACGATGTCGATGGCATCCCGGTCGCAGATTTCCAGCGCTTCGAAGCCATCCGCTGCCGTCACGACATCGAAATATTCCGCGGTCAGGCGCGCTTCGAGCAGCTTCACATTCGCGGGAACGTCGTCAACGACAAGAATGCGTGCTGTCATCAGGCATCGCCAAGATAGGATTTGATTGTTTCGATGAAGCGCGGAACCGAGATGGGTTTGGAGATATAGGCCTCGCAACCTCCCTGCCTGATACGCTCCTCATCGCCCTTCATGGCGAAAGCCGTGACCGCGATGATGGGTATATGCAGCAGGTTTTCGTCTTCCTTAAGCCAGCGGATGACATCCAGCCCGGAGACCTCTGGAAGCTGGATATCCATGAGGATCAGGTCTGGACTGTGCCGCCGTGCCAGATCGAGCGCGTCCAACCCGTTGCGGGTCCGCACCGTCTCATAGCCGCTCGCTTCGATCAGGTCGCGGAAGAGCTTCATATTCAGCTCATTATCCTCGACGATCATCACCTTCTTTGGCATTGCAGTTTCGCCCATTGCCTTTTGCGGGAATCCTTCAAAGCATAAATGTCCGATCCCGCGGCACAACCCGCCCCGACGCTAACTTGAGAACATTGACGAATAGGTAATTACCCCGTGAAAACTGGTGATATACGCAATGAAGTGTAACTTCCGATTCAGGATTCCAGATGTCCGCGACGCGTGAAAGCACCGAAGCCGCCGAGCAACTCGCAATCGAGGCGCTGGCCTACATTGCGGGAGACCCCACGCTGATGAGCCGGTTCCTCGCGCTGACGGGCATAGAGGCGGCATCGATAAGGCAGGCCGCCGCGCAGCCCGGATTTCTGGCCGGCGTGCTGCATTTCATTGCGGCACACGAACCGACCCTGCTCGCGTTCGCGGATGCACGGTCGATCCCGCCCGGCGACGTGCTCAAGGCGATGCGCGCTCTGCCGCTTGGCGAGGACGCGCACGAACGCTCCACCTGACATCCGCCTGTTGTTGGTTGGCTTGCGCTGGAATATTGTCTGCCCGACGCGAGCAAGGTCGATATGCCTGCCACCACCGCCGATCCGGAAAGCGGCTTTTGCCGGGATTGCCTGAAGCGGCAACAGCGGCACGCAATGCGTTGTTTTCATTGCGGTAGTCCACGCATCCTGCGGCACCCGGAACTCTATTCCCTGCGCATCGCGCATATCGATTGCGACGCATTCTACGCCGCCGTCGAAAAACGCGACCGGCCCGAACTCAAGGACAAGCCGGTCATTGTCGGCGGCGGCAAACGCGGTGTGGTTTCGACCGCATGCTACATCGCGCGCATCCGGGGTGTGCGCTCCGCGATGCCGATGTTCAAGGCGCTTGAAGCCTGTCCGGATGCCATCGTGCTCAAGCCGGACATGGAAAAATATGTGCGGGTGGGGCGTGAAATCCGCTCTATGATGCAAGCCCTGACGCCGTTGGTCGAGCCGATATCCATCGATGAGGCGTTCCTCGATCTTTCGGGAACGGAGAAATTGCATGGAGAGCCGCCCGCCCTCGTGCTCGCCCGGTTCGCGCTCGCGGTCGAACGTGAAGTAGGCGTCTCGGTGTCCGCCGGCCTTTCCTACTGCAAGTTTCTCGCCAAGGTGGCTTCGGACTTCCACAAGCCGCGCGGCTTCTCGGTCATCGGCGAAAGCGAGGCGGTGGAATTCCTCAAGGAACAGCCCGTTTCGCTGATATGGGGCGTCGGCAAGGTCTTTGCCGCCACGCTGGAGCAGGACGGCATCAAAACAATCGGCCAGATCCAGAACATGGAGCTGAACGATCTGCTGCGTCGGTATGGAACGATGGGCAGCAGGCTTTACCACCTCGCGCGGGGAGTGGATGAGCGCTCGGTCCACCCAGAGCACGCCGCCAAGAACGTGTCGGCTGAAACCACATTCAATTCCGACCTGTCGTCGCGGGCCGAGCTTGCGCCGATCCTGCGCGCGCTTTCAGAAAAAGTCTCCGCGCGATTGAAGAAATCCGGAATTGCGGGGCGCACCGTGGTGCTCAAGCTCAAGACATCCGATTTCAGGATACGCACCCGCAATCGGCAACTGACGGCCCCTACGCAGCTCGCCGACCGGATATTCGAAACCGCCATGCCGCTTCTGGAAAAGGAGCTGGACGGCACCCGCTTCCGGCTGCTGGGTGTCGGCGTCCACGACCTTGAAGCGCCGGACAAGGCCGACCCGCCGGACCTGATCGACACGCGCGCGACGCGACGTGCGAAGGCGGAGCAGGCAATCGACACGCTGTGCGAGAAATTCGGCAAGAAGGCAGTGGAGACAGGCTATACGTTTGGCCGCTCGGCGCGCTTCGAGCCGCAGCAGCCGTCCGACCGCGAGGACGATTTTTGAACTAGTTCGTCTTGGCCTGTTCCGGCGGCGGAATATCGGACTTTTGCTTGCAGGCTTTCAGCCATACATCGTAGACCGCATGCTCCACGGCGCTGATGCCCGGGCTTTCTGCAAACATCCAGCCGGTGAATATGCGCCGGATCTTGCGGTCCAGCGTGATTTCATCCACCTCCACGAAGGAATCGGTCTTTGGTTCCTCGGCATCGGGCCGAGAGTAGCAGACCTTCGGCGTGACCTGCAGCGCGCCGAACTGGACCGTTTCGTTGATATAGACATCGAAACTGGTGATGCGCCCGGTGATCTTGTCCAGCCCTGCAAATTCGGCCACGGGATTGGTCACCCGTTCGACCTTCTTTTCCTTTTCCGGAACGATCTCCTCGACCGACTCGCCCGTCTGGGGCTGCGGCGGCGGCAATTGCTGGCCGGGTTGATCCGGCGGCGGTAATGGCTGCGCCTGTTGGGGCTGCGCCTGCGGGTCGGGGTTCAGCCAATCGGGCTCGGCCTGGGCCGGCGCTGTTTCCTCACCCGGCAACGGCAATTCGAGCGGGGGCCGCGGCGGGTCGAGCTCCTGCGATTCGACGGGCGGAAACGTGTCGATGGGAGGAAGCTCGTCCACGGCATCCTGCGCATGCGCCAGCGAAGCCGCAAAGCAGGCCGCGCCGATAAAGGCTGCGGCGCGGATCAGGGCGCGATTGCGTCTAGTTGAAATCATGCGGTCGCGCTCGTCCCAAGCGTCTGTTCGAACCATGCGTAGCCGGAAATTGTGGCGGAAAACGCATGGCGCGCAAATGCGTCACCCGCCCGGCGTCCAGGCATCATAATCGCCGGTGACCTGCGGACGGTGGCCCGTACCGAGTATCGATCCCTTCGGATGATAGGCTTGCGCCGTGCCGGTCAGGTTCGGCTCGTGCGGCTTTTGCCAATCACGCGGCTTGTAGTTCTCGGCAACCGGCGGCGTGTCCACCCGATGATGCATCCAGCCATGCCAACCGGGTGGAATGCGCGAAGCTTCAGACGTGCCGTTATAGATGACCCAGCGGCGCGTGCGCCCTTCGGAGTCCTTGCCGCCTTCGTAATAGACATTGCCCTGTTCGTCTTCGCCAACCCTGGTGCCAAAGCGCCAGGTGTGGAAGCGGGTGTTCAGGGTCTGCCCGTTCCACCACGTAAAGAACTGGGTGAAGAAGGTTTTCATCGCTTTCCTCGGCTCTCAACCGGCCTTTCGCCTTATGGCTTTGCCAAGCCCATCTTGCAAGCGGTTAGAGTGTGCCCATGACCTGCAAAAAGCCATCTTTGGCATGAAACCGCACAGCATGCTTCAATATAACCGCTTCCTTCTGAAATGCTTCAACCTGTTCGCTGTGGTCGCCTTTGTCGCACTGGCGGGCTGCGTGGCCGGTCCGGCCGGGAAAGGCTATGACGGCGCGACCTCGCTACCCGAAATCCGGGCGGAAAACGGATTGCTGCCGTTGACCAGTGACGCAGAACTCACCAGCGCGGCGGCGATGCAGGCCGCAAGCATGGCGCGGGCGGGGTCGATGAACCACACGACAGCGAACGGAGGTTCCTTCGCAGCGCGCATGAAGAAGGTCGACACACGCGGAGGTGCCGCGGAAAACATCGCCTATGGCGCGTTCGGAACCGATGAACTGTTCGTGCGATGGATGAACTCACCGCCGCACCGGCGCAACATTCTGAACCCCGCTTTCACGCGCTACGGGCTCGCATCCGCGCCTGCGGGCGATGGCAAGCGGCGCTACTGGGCGCTTGTGCTGGCGCGATAGCCCCGAGCCTATTCCAGTCCGAGCTTGGCCTTCACCAGATCGTTGACGGCCTGCGGGTTTGCCTTGCCTCCGGTTGCCTTCATCACCTGACCGACGAACCAGCCGGCAAGCGTCGGCTTGGCGCGCGCCTGTTCCACCTTGTCGGGGTTCGCGGCGATCACTTCGTCCACGGCTTTTTCAATCGCCCCGGTGTCGGTGACCTGCTTCATTCCGCGTGATTCGACCAGTTCCCTCGGATCGCCGCCCTCGTTCCAGACGATCTCGAACAAGTCCTTGGCGATCTTGCCCGAAATGGTGCCTTCCTTGATAAGGTCGACGATAGCGCCGAGCTGGTCAGGAGAAACGGGTGAATTTTCAATGGATTCTCCGGCCTTGTTCAAGCCGCCCATCAAATCGTTGATGACCCAGTTGGCCGCCAGCTTGCCGTCCCGCCCGACGGCGACCTTCTCGAAATAGTCGGCAATCGCCTTTTCCGACACGAGGACCGACGCATCATAGGCGGACAGGCCGAGATTGCTGACCAATCGCGCTTTTTTGTCGTCCGGCAGTTCGGGCAAATCCTTCGCCAGCGCATCCACATAGGCCTGATCGAACTCCAGCGGCAACAGGTCCGGGTCCGGGAAGTAGCGATAATCATGCGCCTCTTCCTTGGTACGCATGGAGCGCGTCTCGCCCTTGTTCGGATCAAACAGACGCGTTTCCTGATCGATCGCGCCGCCGTCCTCCAGAATGCCGATCTGCCTGCGGGCCTCGTATTCGATGGCCTGCCCGACAAACCGAATGGAGTTGACGTTCTTGATCTCACAGCGGGTGCCGAATTCCCCGCCGGGCTTGCGAACCGAAACGTTCACGTCGGCGCGCATCGAACCTTCGTCCATATTACCGTCGCAGGTCCCGAGGTAGCGGACGATGGTGCGCAGCTTGGTGAGATAGGCCTTGGCCTCGTCCGACGAGCGCATGTCCGGCTTCGACACGATTTCCATCAGGGCCACGCCCGACCTGTTCAAATCGACAAAGGACATTGTGGGGTGCTGGTCGTGCATCGACTTGCCCGCATCCTGTTCCAGATGCAGCCTTTCGATGCCGACTTCGATGTCCTCGAAATTGCCTTTCGAATCCGGGCCGACCGAAACGGTGACCGTGCCTTCCCCGACGATCGGCTGCTTGTACTGGGAAATCTGGTAGCCCTGCGGGAGATCGGGATAGAAGTAGTTCTTGCGGTCGAAAACTGATTTCAGGTTTATCTGCGCGCGCAGGCCGAGTCCCGTGCGGATGGCCTGACGGACGCATTCTTCGTTGATGACAGGCAGCATGCCCGGCATTGCGGCGTCGACGAGGCTGACATTGTTGTTCGGCGCCGCGCCGAACGAGGTCGACGCGCCCGAGAACAGCTTCGAGTTGGACGTGACCTGCGCATGCACCTCCAGGCCGATGATGACTTCCCAGTCGCCCGTGGCGCCGGGAATCAACCGCTTCGGGTCGGGCGTGCGTGTGTCGACGATGCTCATGTCAGTCCAGTTCGCGAATATCTTTCGGGAGGCAATTCCCGGAATTCGCTAGAGCAATCGTGCGCCGCTTGCAACCTATGCCGTTGCTATGTAGTTGCGGATTTCCTCCGCCTCGCGCTCGACATCCTCGATGCGGCGCTTCACCACGTCGCCAATGGACACGATGCCGTCGAGCAGTCCATTCTTCTCGACGGGCAGATGGCGGAAACGTCCGCGCGTCATGATTTCCATGACTTCATTGATGGTGTGGCTCTCATTGCAGATGTTGACCTTCGGGGTCATGGCATCGCGGATTGGATGGTCCATTGCCTCGACGCCGAATCGTGCAAGCGACCTGACGATGTCACGCTCGGAGAGAATGCCGACGATCTTCCTGTCGCCATTGGTAATGACCAGAGCGCCCACACGATTTTCCGCAAGCACGCGCACTGCCTCGGAGAGCTTGGCATTGGGACCAAGCGTCAGGACATCGTGCCCCTTTTCCTCCAGAATCGACTTGACCGTCATCCCTTCCTCCCTGTCCGGTACTCGGGCGGGACGATCGCCCGATATTCACATGGTGCGCCGGGAATTGCGGGTTTTCAAGTGGTTGGAAACGGATCTGCAACAGGTCGATCAAACAGCCCGAGCAGAAGGAGGCCCGCCAGGAAGCCGCCAATATGCGCTTCCCATGCGATGCTGTCGGAAACGCCCGGCGCGCCGAGCAGCCCGATCAGCAAATTGCCGCCCATCCATACGGCCAGGAACACCAGCACCTGCCGCGAACGCAGAGTGACGGACAGAGGCAGCAGCGGCCCCGCATAGGCCGGGGTGCGAGAATGCCGGTCCACATGGAACAGATATCTCGGCGCAGCGGCCATCATGCCCGAAATGGCGCCCGAAGCGCCGACCAGCGGGACATCGTCGGTTGGATGCACCAGATAGTGCAGGCCGGCCGCCGCGGCGCCGCAGGCGATCCAGAACAGCAGAAAGCGCAACACGCCGATGCGGTTGGCCAGCGGCGTGCCCACGGCGGCGAGCCACGCCATGTTGACGCCCAGATGCACAAAACCGCCATGCAGGAAGGCATATGTGACGGGCGTGGTGAACGCATAGACATCGATGATGTATTCGCCCGAATAGCGCACCGGGATGAAGGCGGCGCGGATGATGAACGCAATGTTCTGGTTGGGCGTCAGGACATAGGATTGCACGAGCTGCACCGCCACACACACGGCGATCAGCGCCAGCACAACGGAGGGGATATTCAGCAAGGGCTCCCTGTTTGTCGGTGCCTGGCGCGGGCCGCGCCGCGCCGGTTCATCGCTCATGCCCTGCCCTTTCCGCGAATCCCTTTGGAATCACGTGCACTTTGCTGGCCGCGCACGGCGCGATCAAGGCCGCAGGCAAAAAATCAGGCCGTCCAGGTTTACCCTTGAACGGCCTTCGAGAAATACCCGATAAAATGACTGGAAAGCTGCATCACAATTCAGTTGCCGCCATCATGCCGATTGCACTTTCAAGCGCAACATAAACCATCTGTTAACCCTAACGATCCGTTGCGGTGAACAAGACTGCCCGGTGCTGGCACGCCACATGCTCCGGGAAGGTAGAAAGGAGCACGAACCGCTGATTCTGGGACAATTGCAGCAAATGCGCGGCGGAGTGTGACGAAATGAAACAAGACGCATCAGTAGAGCTGTTTCACTATTGGAACCGCTTGCGCGATGGCCGCCCCGCGCCGAAACGCACGGAGGTCGAGCCCGCCGAAATAAAAAGCCTTTTGGCTGATACGTTCATCCTGGAGAAGGATACCAGGGGTGAGGCCGTATTCAGGCTTGCCGGCACGCGCCTTTGCGCGGCCTACGGGCGCGAGCTCAAGGGCTTCTCCTTCACCTCGCTTTGGCGTGCCCGCGACCAGCGCCTGCTGAAGCGCATGCTGGAAACGATCTTTACCGAGAATACAGTGGTGGTTGTGTCGTTCGACGGCATCAGCGCCGCCAACCGCTCATTGGCGTTCGAACTGGTCATCCTTCCGCTCGACAGCAGCAACGAAAGCGCGCGGGGCCTTGGACTGATTACGGCCTGCGAGCGAGCCTATTGGCTGGGCGCCGATCCGATCGTCGACGCGAACGTGATTTCGGCCCAGATTTTCGATCCATCGCGGGAACCGCTGACGCTGAAAACGCAACCGGAAATTCGCATCAACGACCGGCTCCAACCCTCACCGGACACACTCCAGATGGGCTTCGACACCAGCGCCAAACAAGCGATCAGCAAGCGGGTGCGGCACCTCCTCGTGCTCGATGGCGGGCGCTCGAAGTAAAATCAGGCATTAAGCCAAGCTGTATGGGTTGAGATTACACGTTATTAACGTATTTAACCCTACTGTGATGGGGCGTACGCGATAGAAACCGGGCGGGTTATGCGACGCGCTGGCAGGTTGGTATGTCTTCGACGTCATTGGGAACGTATGCCCCATATGAACGCCGCGCTTTTGAGCGCGTGCGGGTGAAGCTGCACGGTCGCTTCATGCTGGAGGATCGTTCCGAACATGTCTGCCATGTCTACGACATGTCGCCGGGCAATATTTCCCTCCTTGCGGATCGCATCGGCGAACCGGGCGAAAGGGTCATCGCCTATCTCGATCATGTCGGACGCATCGAAGGCGTGGTGACTCGCACCTTCGAGGACGGGTTCGCAATGACCGTCATGGCCAGCGAACGCAAGCGCGAGAAACTGGCGGCACAGTTGACCTGGCTCGCAAACCGCGAAGACCTCGGGCTGCCTGAAGACCGGCGCCACGAACGCGTTGCGCCGCGCAATCCCTTCAGCGCGCTGCATATGGACGATGGCCGCAGCTATGAATGCCGCATCATCGACCTTTCCCTTTCTGGCGCAGGAATCGAGATCGACGTTCGTCCGGCGCTCGGAAGCCAGGTCGTGCTTGGAACCATGCGCGGAACGGTCGTGCGCCATTTCGAAGAAGGCATCGCAATCGAGTTCGCAACGGTGCAGGAACCGGAGATATTCGACCAGCAGTTTTCCGAAACGGAAAAGCCGGCGGCCTGACTTTCAGAAACAGATAAAAGGCAGTGTCGCGCATGCACATGCGGCGGCGGCTTGTCGCATGGATAAATTTGTCTTAAATTCATTATAAAACTTGGCGACAACTTATCTATATTTCATCTACTCTGTTCTTGGTGCTTCACGATATACGTTTAAAATTGCTTCGATATATTTTGCGGCGGGTAAATTTAATCGTGTCATCGTCTCTCGCATTGGGGAGACGACGCAATGCGGACATACGGGTGGATGGCGCTTGCCATCTTGACGAACGTCGCTGTGGGAATTTCACAAAACGCGCTGGCTGCTGAGCTATCGATGAGCACCGGGGCGCGAACGACACAGCCCATAGGTCACTACGAATTCTGTAAGCGCCTGCCGGGCGAATGCAGGCCGAACGGGCACCTCGCCCAGCCGGCGAGGATGACCCGTGACCTGATGCAGCGGCTGAACGCGGTCAACTATGCGGTCAACGCGGCAGTGTCGCCCAAAACCGACATGGAAGTGTGGGGCAAGGACGAAGTCTGGTCGTATCCCGACGGCGTGGGCGATTGCGAGGATTATGTACTCGAAAAGAGGCGCATTCTGATTTCCGCAGGACTGTCACCGTCCAACGCACTGATTACGGTAGTGCGCCAGCCCAATGGCGAGGGCCATGCGGTGCTGACGGTGCGCACGACTGCCGGGGACTACATCCTCGACAATCTCGAACCGGGCATCCATCGCTGGGACGAGACGGCATACACCTATCTCAAGCGGCAGTCGGAAAAGAATTCAGGCCAGTGGCTGTCCATCACGGATGGTCGCGCGGACGCGGTCGCCAGCGTTCGCTGACGCCGCAACAGGAAACCCGGTCGAAACCCCACCCTCCCCGTCCCCCAAACGACCGGGCTACAGGAGCCGGCCCATGTCCCAGGGCCGGCTCCGCTCGTTTCGGGCCTGTCTGGAGCGCGTCAGACGGCTTTCAGTTCGGTTCGGAAGCGGCGCGCATTGGCGACATAGTTCGCGGCGGACGAGCGAAGGCCCGCAATCGTCTTTTCATCAAGCTCCCGCACGACTTTCGCAGGCGAGCCGACGATCAGCGTTCCGTCGGGAAAGCTCTTCCCCTCGGTGACGAGCGCACCCGCTCCCACAAGGCAATTGTTGCCGATGCGCGCACCGTTCAGCACAATCGCGCCCATGCCGATCAGCGTGTTGTTGCCGATCGTGCACCCGTGAAGCAGGGCGCGATGGCCAATCGTGCAGCCCTTCCCGACCGTAGCCGGAAACCCCGGATCGGTGTGCACCATGGTGTGTTCCTGAAGATTTGAATCGTCGCCGATGGTGATGGGTTCATTGTCGCCGCGCAGCACCGCGCCGAACCATATGCCGACATTTTCGCCCAGCGAAACGCTGCCGATCACGCTCGCGCCGGGCGCAATCCAGACGGAATCGCCGAAACCCGGCGCACGGCCACCCAAAACATACGCTGTCATATTGCCTCCGCTTTCAAGGGCGCGCGGCAAGCGCCGCGATATGAACCATGGCAATCGCAAGCGAGCATGTCCACACCAATGCCGTGAACACACAGGCGATCAGGAAGCGAGTCGAAATATTGCGATCCGCCCAGGCCTTCATCGCCTCGGGCGCAAGCGAACATGGGCCGGCAACCATGCCGCCGACGGGAATCGCCCGCATGTCGCAGCCGCGAACACGGCGTCGGGCAGCGGCGACGGCGCGCCCGAGAGGCAGCCTGCCCAGATGCGACGCGGGACGCGACTCGTGATTTGCGACCGGGGATGCGGACTGCGACTGCATCTTTACGAACCATTTACCATGAAAGCGCAACTGTTTGCGCGATACATCGCAAGCGGCATGCCAGTTCAAGCTGTTTCGTCTTGAGACAACCGGGTCGCGGAGAAGCAAATGACATTTGCAATCGCATTGGGTCGACGCAGGCGGCGCTCCTGGGCACCGCTCAGTTTGCCGATCCTGTTCAGCATTGCCGTGATTGCTCTGACCATCGCCATCAGCCTCGCGGGCCGATGGCTCGGCCACACGATTGCGCTTGGCGGTCACACGGACGACCAGACGGTCCACGAAATCGTTATCGGAAACAATGTGGTCGCCGCGCCGGCGAACATGATCCGCTATGCCAGGGACCGCCGCAGCGGAATCGCCGAGCGGCTGGAACTCTACATGAACTGGCCGGACCTCGGCGGCTATTCGGCCGAAACCAGCGCCGCGTTCAACAATCTCGAAGCGAATGGAAGCATCATATTCCTCACCTTCGAGCCGCGCATGATGTCGCGCGACATGAGCGCCCGCTTCGAACCGATCTATCGCACGCTGATCGAACAGCCCGGCAAGCCTGGTCCGGGCGATGTGACCTTCTATCGCTTCAAATCCGATTCCGGCTATGTGGAAGAGGAGCTGGCGGTCGCAAGCAGGCAGGGCGACACGCCGTTCGTCGCGCGTTGCCTCAAGGGCGAACAGGCCCGTCAATTGCTGGCGCAATGCCAGCGCGACGTCATCCTCTCCGAGGATTTGAGCCTGACCTACCGTTTTCCGATATCGCTGCTTTCGAACTGGCGCGCACTGGACGACGCAATAACCGAGCGGGTCCGCCAGATGTTGCGAACCGGCGGGCGGCAATAGCTCAGTTCAGGTCTATGTCCAGAATTGCCATCGAGAAATTGTAGTCCCCCTCTTCCTCGTCCTTGTAGACGAGGCCGAGAAATTCCTCGCCGACATACACTTCGGCGGAGTCGTCCTTGCGTGGGCGCGCTTTGACCTGCAAATGAGGATTCTGGAATACGCGCTTGAAATAGGCTTCCAGTTTCCTGATTTCTTCCGGTTTCAAGGATATCCTCCGATCGGATTCGTGTCGGGACGCTGCTTCTGGCACGCGTTTCCGCCCGAGTAAAGGCGCAAGGCCAAACTTGCCGTATGTGAGGCGCTGCGCCCTGAAACGCAACCGTCAGATGTCGTAGGTGACCAGATAGTCCAATACCTGCGCCGGGAGTGTCTGGTCCATCTGCCGCGACGGTTGTTCGCAGCCGGATTCGCCGACGATGCGCGCCGGAACACCTGCAACCGTCTTGTTGTGCGGCACGGGGGCGAGCACGACAGAACCGGCGGCGATCTTCGAGCAATGACCCACTTCGATATTACCAAGGATCTTCGCGCCCGCCCCGATCAAAACGCCGTTGCGAATCTTCGGATGGCGGTCGCCGCCGGCCTTTCCGGTGCCGCCGAGCGTCACGCCGTGCAGGATCGACACATTGTCCTCGATCACCGCCGTCTCGCCGACAACCAGGCCGGTCGCATGATCCACGAAAATGCCCTTGCCGACGCGCGCCGCCGGGTTGATATCGGTCTGGAACACCGATGACGACCGGCTTTGCAGATAAAGCGCGAAATCCCTACGCCCTTCCGTCCAGAGCCAATGCGCCAAACGGTGCGTCTGGATCGCATGAAACCCCTTGAAATAGAGCACCGGCATGATGAAGCGGTCGCAGGCCGGATCGCGGTCGTAATAGGCCTGAATGTCCACGCGAACGATTTCGCTCCATTCCGGCCATGCGCGGATCATCTCGTTGTAGGCCTGCGAGATGAGATCGGCGCTGAGGTCCGAGTGGTCGAGCCGCTGAGCGACGCGATGAACCACAGCCTGTTCCAGGCTATCCTGATTAAGAATCGTCGAATAGAGGAATGCCGCGAGCAAGGGATCGCGGTCAACGGCGATGGTCGCCTCGTCCCGGATTGCCTGCCAGATGGGATCGACAGGTTGGAGCTTGCTCGCCCTGACCGCAGGTTTGGTCATTTTCGTATCCTGTTTGTCTGCTTGGCCCGCAACATATATTGCTCCGCGCACCGCCGCACAATATGCCGGACGCGCTGGACATAGAACACAATTCTTCTGAATCCAGCCTTAAGCGAATGCAACTTGTCGGGATCAGAAAAATGCAGAACGCCGATGGCTTGAGCGCAACGCTTCAAGGAGCGGTCGGGACGATCCGCTTCGACCGCCCCGCGCGCAAGAACGCGATCACGCTTGCCATGTGGCGCAGCCTGCCGGAACTCGTTCGCGAACTGAGCGCGTCGGCGCGCGTCATCGTCCTGACCGGGGCGGGCGACGATTTTTCCGCCGGGGCCGACATCGGCGAGTTCGATACAGAACGCGGCGACCCGACGCGTGCACGCAACTATGAGGACGCCAATGCGCGCGCATTCGCGGCGGTCAGGGAGGCGGAAGTCCCCGTCATTGCGGCCATACGGGGCATCTGCTTCGGCGGCGGCTTCGGGCTGGCAGCAGCGGCGGACCTGCGCGTGGCGACACGCGATGCGCGCTTCGCAGTTCCCGCCGCGCGGCTTGGGCTTGCCTATCCGGTCGAGGCAATGACCGACATCGTCGACAGTTGCGGCCCCCAGATGGCGCGGTATCTCACGATGTCCGGCGCGACCATGGATTCTGCGCAGGCGTTTCGCTGCGGCCTCCTGCTCGATGTCGTCGAAAATGACGCGCTGGAGACGCGCGTTGCCCAGATCGCGGAACGGATCGCGTCCAACGCGCCGCTTTCGATCCGGGCGTCGCGGCTCGCCATCCGCGCCGCCTTGCGCGGCGATGCGGCGCTGCACCAGCGTGCCCAGCAGGCCGGCGATAAGACTTTCCTCAGTTTGGACTATCTGGAAGGTCGGCGCGCCTTCAAGGAAAAGCGCACGCCGAATTTCACGGGAGAATAGGGTGTTCGGAGAGGAAATCCAGAACCCTGGCCTTGAAGGACTTGTCCCCGACCGCGAGCATATGGTCCCTGCCCTCAATGTCGAAAGCGACGGCATTCGGCATGATTGCTGCCAGTTCGGACGGCGAGCCGCCGATGTCATCCTTCGTGCCAACAGCGATCAGCGTAGGCTGCGTGATGCGCGCCATCTGGCTTTCGCTCAACAATTCGCGTGAGGTCATGATGCAGGCCGCCAGAGCGCGCCGGTCGCTCTTCGTCTGATCGGCAAAGGAGCGGAAAGCGCGACCGCGCGCATGCGTGGTCCGCGACGGGTCATCCTCCAGCAGTGCCGCTGCAATCGGGTCCCAGTCGCCCACGCCATCCACCATGCCGATCCCAAGCCCCCCGAACACCAGCGTCGACACGCGGTGAGGCTCGGCAAGCGCCACGAACGCCGAAATGCGCGCGCCCATCGAATAGCCCATGACATGCGCGGTTTCGATGCCGAGATGGTCGAGCAGCGCGACCGCATCGCCCGCCATCTTTTCAGGCGTGTAGGCAGCCGGGTCATAGCTTTTCGAGCTTTCGCCGTGCCCGCGATTGTCGAAGGCGATGGGACGGTATCCCGCATCCGCCAATGTCTTCATCCAGCCCGGCGAAACCCAGTTGGTGAAGTGATTGGACGCAAATCCGTGAATCAACAGCACGGGTTTGGCGTGTCCGCGCTCCGGATGCCGGTCCACGAAGGCCAGTTCGAAACCGTCGTGCCTGAAATGCTTCATCGTCACTGCCCGCCGGATTTCCCGGCAATGAACGGATGGACCACCTCGTCGCCCGGACCTATGCCCAACCGCGCAGCCGTGCCCTGATTGAGTTCCAGCACGAATTTGGAGGGTACGCCCGGCGAGATGGGAGCTTCCGAAAACGGCGTGCCGGGAAGCACAGCCTGCACCACGCCTTCTTGATCGATGAAAACAAGATCAAGGGGAAGGATCGTGTTCTTCATCCAGAAGGCGAGCGGTTGCTGCTTCTGGAAAACGAACAGCATTCCGTGGTCCGCCGCCATTTCCCGACGGAACATCAGGCCGCGCGACCGCTCCGAACTGTCGTCGGCGACCTCGACCTTGAAGCTGGCCTGCTCGCTGCCCGCATCTATCACCAGCGGCGTCGGATCGACGGGCAGCATCATCGCCTCGTCTGCGCCCGCAGGGGCAATCGCCCAGCCTGCAATCACCGCGAGGATGGCGAACACGCGCGCGAAGAGCGTCATGGCTTGCATCGGCAATCTCCTGCCGGTCAATGTGAAACCGGCAAGGTGCCTATATCGGGGTGAATCTCGGCGGCCATAAGGCCCTTGTCGCCGCGCCCGTAGCGAACCAGAACCACCTGCCCCGGCCGCAACTCCGCAACGCCATAGCGGCGGAGCGTTTCCATATGAACGAATATATCCTCGGTGCCCTCGCCCCGCGTCAGGAAGCCGAAGCCCTTCGTTCGATTGAACCATTTCACCAGCGCGCGCTCCAGCCCGCTTTCCGGCGTGACCGAGACATGCGTTCGCGGCTCGCTCAGCTCCGCAGGGTGCAAAGCTGTGGAGTTATCCATCGAAACGACGCGAAATGCCTGCAATCCGCGGTCGCCGCGCTTTACGAGGCAGACAACACGTGCACCCTCAAGGGCTGTCTGGAATCCGTCACGCCGCAGGCAGGTCACGTGAAGAAGAATGTCGCCCAGAATACGTTCATCCGGCAGGATGAACCCATATCCCTTTGCGACATCGAACCACTTTATGACACCGGAGACCTCCTGGAGGTCAACGTCGGTGCCGTCGTTCTTCCATTCACTATCTTGTGCATACTCACCATGCCCCGGCGGCGAGGATTTGTCCCCCATCTCGCAGCACCTTTCCGAAACGCGCGACTGATTCTTAACATCGATTTAACGCAGCGTACCCCCGCTTGCGCAAGTACCGGGGTGTGTGTTCATGTCGTTTTACACACCGGACAGGGGTCTCATGGTTAACGCGGCGAACGAACGTGACGTTGCGGCAACAGTTCCACTCGCCCGGCTACATATACAGGAGTACTTATGCGCTATCTGCACACCATGGTTCGCGTCAGCGACATCGATCAATCCCTCGATTTTTACTGCGGCAAGCTCGGGCTGAAGGAAGTGCGCAGGACCGAGAGCGAGAAAGGGCGCTATACGCTCATTTTTCTGGCCGCGCCGGGAGATGAGGACAGCGGACGCCAGTCGAAGGCCCCGCTTGTCGAACTCACCTACAACTGGGACCCTGAAGAATATAAGGGTGGGCGCAATTTCGGGCATCTGGCGTATGAGGTCGACAATATCTACGCGACCTGCCGCATGCTGATGGATGCGGGCGTGACGATCAACAGGCCGCCGCGCGACGGCTATATGGCGTTCATCCGTTCGCCGGACGGCATTTCGATCGAATTGCTCCAAAAGGGCGCGGCGCTTTCGCCGGAAGAGCCCTGGTCATCGATGGCGAACACCGGAAGCTGGTAATTGGTAGAAAGGTATTATTGCCAAGCCGCCAGCCACCGAATAGGGCTCAGCGCTGACCGGTCAAGTATCTGACGCCGCTGGAGACATGCGATGAGGGACGTGCTCAAGGAACTCGAACGCCGCCGCGCCGAGGCATGGGCAGGCGGTGGGCAGCAGCGCATCGACGCGCAGCACAAGCGAGGCAAGCTCACCGCCCGCGAACGCATCGAGATATTCCTCGACGAGAATTCGTTCGAAGAGTTCGACATGTATGTCGAGCATCGCTCCACCGACTTCGGCATGGAAAACACCAAGGTGCCGGGCGACGGCGTGGTGACCGGCTGGGGCACCGTCAACGGCAGGCCGGTCTTTGTTTTTGCCAAGGATTTCACGGTGTTCGGCGGATCGCTTTCCGAGGCGCATGCGGAAAAGGTCGTGAAGATCCAGGAGATGGCGTTGCGCAATCGCGCGCCCATCATCGGCATTTACGACGCGGGCGGCGCGCGCATACAGGAAGGCGTCGCCGCTCTTGGCGGCTATGCCGAAATCTTCCAGCGCAATGTGCTTGCCTCGGGCGTGATCCCGCAGATTTCCGTCATCATGGGTCCCTGCGCGGGCGGCGACGTCTATTCACCCGCCATGACGGACTTCATCTTCATGGTGCGCGATACGTCATACATGTTCGTGACCGGCCCCGATGTCGTCAAGACCGTGACCAACGAAACCGTGACCGCCGAAGAACTCGGCGGCGCCAAGGTGCACACCACCAAGTCGTCGATTGCAGACGGAGCGTATGACAATGATGTCGAGGCCCTGCTCCAGATGCGGCGGCTTATCGACCTGCTGCCCGCGTCCAATACCGCCGACCTGCCGGAGGTGGAGTGCTTCCAGTCCGTCACCGACAACGACCTGTCGCTCGACCGGCTGGTGCCGGACAACGCCAACAAGCCCTACGACATCAAGGAACTCATTCAGAAAACCATTGATGAAGGCGACTTCTTCGAAATTCAGGAGTCTTTCGCGAAGAACATCGTGACCGGATTCGGCAGGATCGAGGGGCGCACCGTCGGGTTTGTGGCCAACCAGCCCATGGTGCTGGCGGGCGTGCTGGATTCGGATGCCTCGCGCAAGGCGGCGCGCTTCGTGCGCTTCTGCGACTGCTTCAACATCCCGGTCGTCACATTTGTCGACGTTCCCGGCTTCCTCCCCGGAACCGCGCAGGAATATGGCGGGCTCATCAAGCACGGGGCTAAGCTTCTGTTCGCATATGCGGAGGCCACGGTGCCGAAAGTCACGGTCATCACCCGCAAGGCCTATGGCGGCGCATATGACGTCATGGCGTCAAAGCACCTGCGCGGCGACGTGAACTATGCATGGCCTACCGCGCAGATTGCCGTGATGGGCGCGAAGGGGGCGGTGGAGATTATCTATCGCAAGGACATCGGCGATGCGGACAAGATCGCGGCGCATACGAAGGCGTATGAGGACCGGTTCCTCTCGCCGTTCGTTGCCGCAGAGCGCGGCTATATCGATGAAGTCATCATGCCTCACTCGACGCGCCGCCGCATCGCGCGCGCGCTCCGTATGCTTCGCAACAAGGACCTGAGCAATCCCTGGAAGAAGCACGACAACATTCCGCTCTAAGGGGTCGGGTTTAACGCGCCGGCCCGCCGCGCGGGCTCAACGTCTGCGGCGGGCTCGGCGCGGATATACGCCGATCACCTCATTGTATGTGTCGAGATCGACATAGAAGCTGCGCGTCAGCGCATCCAGCCATTCATCGACCGGCACGCCATCGTCAGTGAGCCTCAGGATTTCCTGTGCAATCGCAACCCTGGAAATCAATCGCGGCTTTGGCTGGTCCGGGTCTGCGAACATCCAGAACGTCACTATTCATATCAGTTGATCCTAAAATAGGATTGTACGAGTCGCGTTTAATTGCAAGCCAGTCTAAATTAGATTGTGGTAATTTATTTGTGACGTCTTGACGCGCAGTCTCGAGTCAGCGTGCGCCGTCCAGCGTTTCCCTGACCACAGTGGCAAGCTGCTTCAACGTAAAGGGCTTCGGCAGGAAGCCGAATTGCGCATCCTCGGGCAGGTTCTTGGCAAACGCGTCCTCGGCATAGCCCGACACGAATATGAACTTCACGTCGGGCCTGATCTTGCGCACCTCGCCCAGAAGAGTCGGGCCGTCCATCTCGGGCATCACAACGTCCGATACGATAATGTCGACGGAACTACCCAATTCCTTGAATATTTCGAGCGCTTCGATGCCCGACGACGCTTCATGCACGGTGTAGCCGCGCGAGGTCAGCAGGCGCACGCCGCTCATGCGCACGCCATCCTCGTCCTCGACCAGCAGCACGGTTTCCGAACCGGAAAGGTCCTGCAGCGCCTCCGGCACCTTCTGGGAAAGCTGCGCGGGTTCGGACGATGCTGCCTGCTCGATGGCCGGTTCGGCCTTGGGCACATGGCGCGGCAGGAAGATGCGGAAGATCGTGCCTTTCCCCACCTCGGATTCGCAGTGGATCGATCCACCCGACTGCTTGATGATCCCGTACACGGTCGAAAGACCCAGCCCCGTGCCTTTCCCGACGTCCTTGGTCGTGAAGAACGGCTCGAAAATCTTTTCCCTTACATCGGCGGGGATACCCGACCCCGTATCCTCAAATTCGATCAGCACATAGTCGGACGGATGCAGCTCCCTATAGCCGAAGGCCGGAACTTCCTCCGCCGGCACGTTGCGCGTGCGGATAAGGATTTCTCCGCCCTCCGGCATGGCATCGCGCGCATTGGCGGAAAGATTGACGATCACCTGCTCAAGCTGGCCGATATCGGCGTTGATCTGCCAAAGGTCGCGTCCGTGATCCATCGACAGTTTCACTTCGCTGCCCACAAGGCGGGTCAGCAACATGCGCAGGTCGGCAAGGACGTCCGTCAGGTTGAGCACTTCGGCGCGCAGCGTCTGCTTGCGCGAATAGGCAAGAAGCTGGCGCACCAGCGAGGCGGCCCGGTTGGCGTTCTGCTTGATCTGCATGATGTCGGGGAAAGAAGGATCGGACGGCTTGTGGTTCATCAGAAGCTGGTCCGAAGCCATCATGATGACCGTCAGTACATTGTTGAAATCATGCGCGATGCCGCCCGCGAACCGACCGACGGCCTGCATCTTCTGGGTCTGGGCCATCTGGTTTTCGAGCGCCTTCTGCTCGGTCGTATCTACCGCATAGACGATGGCCGCCTCTTCCGCGCCATCGCCCGATCCCTCGTCGGCAATCGCGTTTACATAGACGCGGATATGCCTTTCCTCGTCGTTCGGCAGAACAGTGTCGATGGGCGCGATTTTCGCCTGACGCTCCCGCGCCTTGCGCAGGGCGTCGGCGAGCGCGGGCCGGTCCCGCTCGTGGACGATGGTTTCAAGGCGCACGCGGCGCTCCAGCGCATCATTGTCGACGATCGAGGAAAACAGGGAAAGGAACGGCGCGTTGGTGCGCAGGATCCTTCCTTCGCGGTCCACCCCGGCAATCGCCATCGGCGTGGAATTGAAGAACCTCGTGAAGCGCACCTCGGCGGCGCGCAGTTCGGCGGACGCATCCTCGCCCTGCGTACGGTTGAGCACGATCGTGCGGGACGGACCGCCGACGCCGCCCTTGCTTGCGGAAATGCGGTGCATGAACCGCACGGGCAGAGCCTTGCCGCTCGACGTAAGCAGGTCGAGATCGAACACCGCATTGCGCGTGGAGCCCGGATCGGCCTTCACCGAGCGAACGAGCGCCATGCCGTCGCCCGCCACGATGTCCTGCAAGCGGATCGACCCCGGCGTGAAGCCTGCAAGGTCAATTCCGAGCCAGCCCGCAAGCGTCGCGTTCAAATAGGAAATTCGGCCCGACTGATCCGTCGCGAAAAAGCCTGCCGGGGCCTGGTCGAGATGGTCGATGGCTTTCTGGAGGTCGAGGAAAAAGCGCTCCTGCTCCTCGCGCTCGCGCGAAATATCCGCAAGCTCCCAGATCGCCAGCGGCGCACGCTGGCCTGGAACCTTGAGATTGCGCGCGCCAATCTTGTACCAGCGAGCGCCCTGCTCCGCTCCGGGCCGTACGGATTGCGACAAGCGCACTTCGCCCTCGCCGGGCTTGCCGTCGCTCAAGCCGTTTGCCAGCCGGATGATCGTGGCGGATGCCTCCGGCATGTCCATCAGCAAACCTTCGATGGTCTTGGCCTCGGACGCAGACGCCGCGCCGGTCATCTCCGCATAGGCGCCGTTCACGTAGATGATGCGACCCTTCTGGTCGGTGACAACGATGCCCTGATCCATTGAATCAAGAAAAGCCTTGGACAGGTCGTCGCTGGCCGTGCGCGGCAGGAAATGAACGAAGCCAATTGCCGCCGCGAAAAGGAAGCCCACGCCGATCATCGCGAGAACGCCGAGCAGTCCGAGCAGGAACGGATCGCCGAGCTGGTGCCTATACATCGAGAAAAACACCGCCGCCGCAGTCAGCACGATCATCAATATGATCAGCCGCGTGATGGCGCTCGGTCGCCCGCTCCTGTCGATCAGCGGCGCGGTATAGATATCGGTGCGGTTGTCGCTCGTCATTCGGCTCTGCGGCACATTGAAATCGGATTGAATCACAAATTGTTGTGGGCGTTCCATGCCTATATGAAAAACTTCGGCGAATAAATCTCGCCCTTTCTTTCTCTCCGCTTCTCTACCGGTTTTCGCCTGTGCGCCACCGCTCATCTTAACTTGCGGGGCGTGGCGTCTTTGCTCTAGTGTCAAATTCAAGGCGTGCGGGTTTCTGTGTTGGGGTTTGCAAATGAATCTGTGGCTCGAGAAAATCTTCGGCGCCGAATATGCCCAGCCTGCACTCTACGTGGCTGTCGCGTGCGGCGTTTTTGTCGTTCTTTGCCTTCTCTATCTTCTCTACAGACGCGCGCGGTCCGGCACCTATGTCGCCGGCGGCCGCAATCGCAAGGCGCGGCTGGCAATCATGGACGCGACGGCGATCGACACTCACCGCAGGCTGGTTCTGGTTCGACGCGATGACGTCGAGCACCTGCTGCTGATTGGCGGCCACAGCGACATCGTTGTCGAGAGCGATATCAGCGTGCATGGCCATCCGAAGCGCCAATTGATCGTCAACGATGCACCGCAGTCCATCGAGGCCCAGCCCGTTCCGCACAAGGTGCAGCTTGCACGCACCGAAAACGCGCCACTGCCCCAATCTGCCCACCAGCACCTGCCGCCTCCGCCGTCCGCTCCGCGCCCGCAGCAGGCGCCAGCCGTGCGGCCCGTTCGCCAGCCTCACCCCGCGCAGCCTCAGAGGCCGGTGGCGGTTCCGCCGCCCGCACGGTCCAAGGACGAACTCGACACCGACCTGTTGAAGGAACTCGAAACCGCGCTCGACATCACCGAGCCGGCTCCGCAGCCGGCAAAGCCGAAATCCACGCTCGACGAAGAAATGGCAAAGCTGCTCGGAGAGCTTTCGAGCCACAAGCGATAGAGCGCTTCTGCGAAATTCAGGCAAAAAGAAAGGCGGCCCTTGAGCCGCCTTTCTCAAATCATATTGGCTTCGAGCGTTACTCGATGATGGAAGCGACGACGCCTGCGCCGACGGTGCGGCCGCCTTCGCGGATGGCGAAGCGCAGCTTCTCTTCCATGGCGACCGGCACGATCAGTTCAACATCGACCGTCACATTGTCGCCGGGCATCACCATTTCAGTGCCTGCCGGAAGCGTCACGATGCCCGTCACGTCCGTCGTGCGGAAATAGAACTGCGGACGGTAGTTCGTGAAGAACGGCGTATGACGGCCACCCTCTTCCTTCGTCAGGATGTAGGCTTCCGCCTTGAACTTCTTGTGCGGCTTCACGGAGCCCGGCTTGGCCAGAACCTGGCCGCGCTCCACGCCGTCACGGTCCACGCCGCGCAACAGCGCGCCGATGTTGTCGCCAGCCTGGCCCTGATCGAGCAGCTTGCGGAACATCTCGACGCCCGTGCAGGTCGTCTTCGTCGTCGGGCGGATGCCGACGATCTCAAGCTCCTCGCCGACCTTGACGATGCCGCGCTCGACGCGACCCGTCACGACCGTGCCGCGACCCGAAATCGAGAACACGTCCTCGATCGGCATCAGGAACGGCTTGTCAACCGGACGCTCCGGCGTCGGGATGTAGCGGTCAACCTCTTCCATCAGCTTGCGGATCGCGTTCTCGCCGATCTCCTTGTTGCTGTCTTCCAGAGCGGCAAGCGCCGAACCCTTGACGATCGGAATGTCGTCGCCCGGGAACTCGTACTTCGACAGCAACTCGCGAACCTCAAGCTCGACAAGCTCGAGAAGCTCCTCGTCGTCGACCTGATCGACCTTGTTCAGGAAAACCACAATCGCCGGAACGCCAACCTGGCGAGCCAGAAGAATGTGCTCGCGCGTCTGCGGCATCGGGCCGTCAGCAGCCGAAACCACGAGGATCGCGCCGTCCATCTGCGCAGCACCCGTGATCATGTTCTTCACATAGTCAGCATGGCCGGGGCAGTCCACATGCGCATAGTGACGGCTCGGCGTCTCATATTCCACATGCGCCGTCGAGATCGTGATCCCGCGCGCCTTTTCCTCAGGCGCAGCATCAATCTGGTCATACGCCTTGAACTCGCCAAAATACTTCGTGATCGCCGCCGTCAACGACGTCTTGCCATGGTCAACGTGACCAATCGTGCCAACGTTCACATGAGGCTTCGTACGCTCAAATTTACCTTTTGCCATCGTCTCTTTCCTTGGGCAGCCGTTTGCCGGGTTGTCAGCGATGCGGGGCGATTAGCGAGAACGGGCCAAAAAGACAAGCTCTTTCACAAGCTCTTTGAGCCCTTACGCAGGCGCCGCACCTTTCGGGGATGCAGGGAATATGGGTTTCGGCGGCAAAATTTCAATCGAGAGCGCTTGTTCAGCGCATGATAATGGACCTGCGTTGCGCGGGCGACAATGGCTGCACCATGACGTGCGATTGCCCGACCGGGCTGAAACCGAGCTTCTGGTAAAGCGGCAGCGCTGCCGGATGGTCCAGCGTGCAGGTCTGCACGATCACCGACGACGGATTGCCAGACGCCCAGGCGGCGGAGATTGCCGCACCGAGGAACCAGCGGCCCAACCCCCGCCCCGTCGCATGCGGCATGAGGCCGAAATAGA
This sequence comes from Rhizobiaceae bacterium, assembly GCA_023953835.1. Lineage (NCBI taxonomy): Bacteria > Pseudomonadati > Pseudomonadota > Alphaproteobacteria > Hyphomicrobiales > Rhizobiaceae > Rhizobiaceae bacterium. The sequence continues at coordinate 3,528,886 of JAMLJB010000001.1, forward strand.
GCAGTTCGCTGCTTCCCGTGGGCGTTGGCGCGATTTCGTAGAACCCGGCCGGCGCGCCGTCGAGATAAAGTGTGGTGATGACCCTGCCCGGCTCCGCCAGCCTCGCATCCAGTTCGGCGTCGCTCAGCATCAGCATGTTGACCCAATGCCAGTGCCTGCCGACGCGGTCGATGAGATAGCGATAATAATGGCGAGGCATCGAACGCGCCGAAAGCAGCGCGATGTTCTGTCCAAGCGGCAGCGGTGGATAATGCGCGGGCGGCGCAGTCATCTCAAGATGCGTCACCGTGACGGGAATCGGTTCGTGCGACGTGCGCTTGCTTGTACGGGTCATTCGTCCTTGACCACCGGCGTATCCGGCAGGCTGCCCCACTCGGCCCATGAGCCGTCATAGAGCCTGTTGTCCGTGTGACCGACCGTTTCGAGCGCGAGCGAGATGATCGCGGCCGATACTCCTGAGCCGCAGGACGTCACCACCGGCTTCGACAGGTCCAGCCCCGCCCCTTCCAGTATCGTCTTCAGCTCATCCTTGCCGACCATGTGTCCATCGCGCGAGAAGCCGGAGAATGCGATGTTGACCGCACCGGGCATGTGACCGCCGCGCAGGCCCGGCCTCGGCTCCGGATCGACACCCTTGAAACGGCCCGCTGGACGCGCGTCCGCCACCTGCGCCGACCCGCCAGCGACAATGGTGCGCATGTCGGCGAGCGAAGCCACGCGTTCGGCCTTGAAGTCGGGGGTGAATACGTTCGGCGCAATCCTTGTCTGCTCGGTCGTCAAAGGCCGCCCTTCCCTTTTCCATCCGTCGAGGCCGCCGTCGAGAATAAACACCTTTTCTGCGCCCATGACACGGAACAGCCAGCGTGTGCGCGGTGCGGAGAAGAGTCCAAAGCCGTCATAGACGACGATGGTATCGGTTTCCGAAATGCCCATCGAGCCGGCGAACCGGGCGAAATTCCGGGGCGACGGCAAGGCGTGCGGAAGCTTCGATCCGGGTTCGACGACCGAGTCGTGATCGAAGAAAACGGCACCCGGAATGTGGCCGGCATCATATTCGCCGCGCGCATCCCGCTTTTGCGAGGGCAGATACCAGGCGCCGTCGACGATCTTCAGGCCCGGTTCACCGAGATGTTTTTCCAACCAGTCCGCGCTGACAAAGGCGGGATTGTCGCTCATTCGCTCTTCTCCTGTCAGGCCGGCGGCGAACCGAAACGGATACGGAAGCGGCGGTTTTCACGGCCCTTCTTTTCGATCTTGCCGATATGGATCTGCCCGATCTCGCCGGTCGAGGCCACATGCGTGCCGCCGCATGGCTGGCTGTCAACCGCGGCGTTCTCGCCGATGCAAACAAGCCGGATGCGCCCGGTACCCGATGGCGGGCGGACATTCTTCGATTTCACGAGGCCGGGATTGGCGGCAAGCTCGTCCTCGGTGATCCAGCGCGTAAACACCGGATGGTTGGCCTCGACCATTTCCATCAGGCGCGCTGTCGCGTCTTCCTTGCTGTACTCGCCCTCGGAGAAGTCGAAGTCGACGCGCGAATCGTCCTCGGAGACGGAAGCCCCGGTGATCGGATAGGGATAGATGACGGAAAGCAGATGGCAGGCCGTGTGCATCTTCATCAGCTTGTAGCGGCGCGGCCAGTCGATCGCCAGTTGCAGCCGCTCGCCGATTTCGGGCAGCGATCCGCCGGGCGCAGGCACATGCACGATCTCGTCCTTTGTGTGTCCTGTCACGGTGGAAACAATGTCGATTGCCGCGCCGTCGCCGCGCAAGAGCTTGCCGGTGTCGCCCGGCTGTCCGCCGGAAGTGCCGTAGAAAATCGTGCGGTCGAGAAGAATGCCACGCTCATCGACAGCAACGACGCGCGCTTCGTCTTCCTTGCGATATGCGTCTTCGCGGAAGATCAACTCCGTCTGGGCGGACACTACGACACCTCTTCAAAGGGCACTTCGATAGCGCTCTTTTGATCCATCCACACAGGAACAGGCAAGCCCTTGCCGCGCAGAAATTCCGGATTGAACATCTTAGACTGGTAGCGCGTTCCGTAGTCGCACAGGATGGTCACGATGCGGTGGCCGGGACCCAGTTCCCGGGCAAGCCGGATCGCCCCCGCAATGTTGATGCCGGTCGAGCCGCCGAGACACAGCCCTTCCTCCTGAATGAGATCGAAAACAATCGGCAGCGCTTCCGAGTCCGTGACCTGAAACGAGAAGTCCGGCGTGAAGCCTTCGAGGTTCGCCGTGATGCGCCCCTGCCCTATGCCCTCGGTGATCGAACTTCCCTCGGCTTTCAGTTCGCCGGTCGTGTAGTAGCTGTAGAGTGCCGCGCCCAACGGATCGGCAAGCGCGATCCTGACATTGCGATCCTTCTCGCGAAGCCCATCGGCAACGCCCGCCAGCGTGCCGCCCGTGCCGACGGCGGAGACGAAACCATCAACCCGGCCTCCGGTCTGCTCCCAGATTTCCTGTGCCGTCGTGCGGATATGCCCGTCGCGATTTGCGACATTGTCGAACTGGTTCGCCCAGATCGCGCCGTTGGCTTCCGTGCGCGCAAGCTGCGCGGCGAGGCGACCGGACAGTTTTACATAGTTGTTCGGGTCCTTGTAGGGCACGGCAGGAACTTCGATCAGTTCCGCGCCAAGCACCCGCAATGCGTCTTTCTTTTCCTGACTTTGCGTCTCGGGAATGACGATCACGGTGCGATATCCGAGCGCCTTGGCGACGACGGTCAAGCCGATGCCGGTGTTGCCTGCCGTGCCTTCCACGATGACCCCGCCTGGCCGCAGCAATCCCCGCGCTTCCGCGTCGCGTATGATGAACAGCCCTGCCCGATCCTTCACGGACTGGCCCGGATTCATGAACTCGGCCTTTCCGAGTATTTCGCAGCCGGTTTCCTCGGAGGCGCGCCTCAGCCGGATCAGCGGCGTGTTTCCGATTGCGTCGATAACTGATTGATACATATGCATGCCCATCCAATTCCGGCGCGACCGTATGAACACGGGCGGGAGGTTTCAAGAGACGTTTTACCGGCCCCGGCCCGCCGAACGCTCTCAATTTTGCGCCACAATCGCCGATTGTGGCTTCCCGTGCCTCATCAGGCCCGAACGACGAAAATGCTCAGAAGCTCGACTGGTCCCGAAACAGCTCGGCGTTATCGAGCTTCGACACTTCGATAACAGCCTGCGTGCGGCTGTAAACATTGAGCTTGCGCAGAATTTCGGAGACATGCGCCTTCACGGTCGTTTCGCCGACCTGAAGCTCATAGGCGATCTGCTTGTTCAGCAAGCCCTGACGCAGCATCTGGAGCACGCGCAATTGCTGCGGCGTGAGCGTGGCGAGCCGCTGCACCATCTTCGCACGGTCCTCGCGACCGGCGTCGGCGGGCTGTGGCCGGTAGTTTTCAGGCACGTGAACCTCACCCTCCATCACCGAGCGGATGGCGTCGGCGAGGTCGGTCTTGCGCACCGATTTGGGGATGAAGCCCGCAGCCCCATAGGAAAGTGCTTCGGAAATGATGCGCGGCTCCTCGTGGCCCGACACCACGACGACGGGAAGGCTTGGATGGCGCGTGCGCAACTGAAGCAGTCCCTCGAAGCCCTGCACGTCCGGCATGTTGAGATCGAGCAGGCACAGGTCGAAGCTGCCCGCTGCGAGCACGTCCAGCGCCTCGCTGATGGATTTCGCCTCGACGGTTTCAACGTCGGGATATGCGACACGCACCGCGCCGTGCAGCGCATCGCGGAACAGCGGATGGTCGTCGATAATCAGAAAACGGACACGTTCACTCGTGGCGCTCATGGTCTCCAACCGAAGGTTCGCCGCCGCATTCGCAACGGGGCCGAAAGGATAGGACGAGCAAGCCAGCCTGCCATAGCCAAATAGTACATGGCCTACTGGAACTCGAAAATATTGCGGAATATTCCCGGAGCAATCACAGAAAGCGGATTGATCTGAAGGCGCGGCGCGTTCACGTCTCCGGTCAGCCTGTATGTCACGCCGATCAAGCCGCGATCCTGCCCGTTTCCGAGTATCTGGCCGATCAGCGGCAATTCGCCGAACAGACGATTGAGGCCGTAGGCGGGCATGAAAGTGCCGGTCAGGTCCATCTGGTCGTTCTCGTCATAGACCGTCCCCCTGAAAGTAGTTCCGACCGCCGGCCCGCGCACGACGCCGTTGCGAACGCGAAGATAGGCCGGCCCCTTTTCGATGTCGGCGAAACCGCGCTCAAACTGGACGCGCGATGTATCGATGCGGCCCCGCACGGCCTCGTTCAGGCTTCTTGTGTCGGCCGAGGGAGCCGTCGAGACAATCGAACCCAGCTTCGGCTCGTTGACGATCCAGAAATTGCGCAGGTCGAGCTGTCCCGCGTAATTGCCGCCGCTGGCAGCCATCGAAAGCGCCACCGTTCCGCCTTCCATGCGGCCATAGACGTCGAGGAAACGCAGCAGCGCACCGGCATCCTGTGCAGCCAGCTTGAAACGACGCCCCGCGCCGTCGGGCGAATTTGAAACCGTGACGGGACTGCCGTTGCCAAGCGTCGCGGCAAGCGAAAGGCCCGTCACGCTGGTCGCGGCAGAATAGGTGAGCGCAACGCGGCCAAGGCTGACGCCGTTGAACCCGATGATGCGGTCGACATTGGCCTTGAGGGTTATCGGCGTCGAAGAGCTTCCCGTATCGCCTTTCGGATCCGGCTGGGTGACGCGGCGGATCAGCGCCCGGGCATCAAGCGAGGCGCCTGACACACTCACAGCGTAGCCCTTTCCGGAGCGTTGCAGCGCGACGGCGACGTCATCGTCCCGCGTCAGGCGGAACCGGCTGAACTTCGCTGAGCGCAAGCCGCCGTCCGCGATGCTCATGTCTCCGGCGATGGCAAAAGCCGATCCAGAGAGATCGAAATTCGTAATCTGTATCTGGCCGGAGTCGGTCGCGATTTCAAAGCTGAGCTTTGCCGGTATCCCCTCGCCCTTGCTCCATCCGACCATTGGCAGGTTCAGCTTTGCGCCGGTGAGGTCGGCCGCCAAATGCCTGCGGCTGCCCTCCCCGTTCGTGACATCGAGCCTGATCGTCCCCGCTATAAACTCGTCCAGCCCGGGCGACAGCCGGGCCTGCGCGGCCTCATCGATAACAAGCACGATGTCGCGCTGGCGCGTCACGTCGCTTTGCGCCAGCGGTTCCGTCAGGGTCAGTTCTGCCGGAAAGCCGTTGAGCATGGCATGCGCCTTGATGATGGCCTTCTGCTTGTCGAGCACGATCGTGCCGTCCGCATCCGTGATCTTCTGCCCTTCGACCGGCTCGGCAATCGACAGGTTTTCGAAGGCCAGATCGACATGCCAGTCCAGCAGCGATTTATCGATTCCCTTGTGCATCGGAATGCGGGCATCGACGGTGCCCCGCACCGGCCCGGACAGCGCCGCAGGCGCAATGCCGGTGCTCTTCATCGCATTGATCGGCTCAAGGGAGGCAAGCTCCGCAATCGCCGATGCGTCGCCGGCAACGTCGATCTTGAGGGTGCCGATCACAGGGCGCTTGCCGGCGTCCGTGATCGTCAGGCGGCCCGCGCTGGCGGACACGCTCTTGCCGTCTGACAGGAACACCTTGCCGCTGTTCAGGGTGATGTCCACATCGTCGCCCGCGAAGCTTACCGTTCCCACCGCGTCGCGCACGGGCGGCAGCAGGCCGGCAATGTCGAACCGGGTCTGCGAGACCTGAAACTGGCCGTAAACCTCGGATTCGTTGAGCTTCTGTCCGTTTCCGAGTCGCCCCGGCACCACCGCGAAATGGATCGACCCGCTCGGCACCGTCCCACCAAACAGGTTTTCATTGACCCAGCGGCGCGCCGGTCCCGCCGAGAACCACGGCCACAATTGCTTGACATGCGAGACCGACATGTTCGAGACGCTCACATCCAGCGCGATGCCAGGTGCACCGTGGTCGATAAGTGTGACGGCGGCATCGCCGAATGCCGTGCCGCTTGCGCTCGACAGGCCGATCTTGTCGACCTCGATGCGCCGGATATTCGGGGCATATGAACCTTCGAGCGTGAGCGACAATTGCATGTCCGGTTCGTTCGTGTCCTCCGGCGCCAATGACGAATCCGGGCTGACAAGCTCGAAGCGATAAGAGGATTCCTGACCGGGCTCCGTCGGGCGCGGTGCGATTGCACCGGACATCTTGAACACGGACCGGCCAATCGTTGTGTTGAACCTGTCGAATTCGAGTTTCCCGGAGCCTGCGGCAAGGGTGGCGAGAATATCGAGCTTGCCGGACAGGATGCCGCGCTTGCCCAGATCGACGGCGAGGCCATCCCCGAGAATGGTCGCTTCAAGCTTTTCGACTTCTCCATGGCGCGGCGCATAACCGGCTATGGAAACAGTAGATTTCCCGAGCGAAATGCTTTGTCTTTCATCATCTTGCCTTATGGTGCTGAAAGACAGGTTGAAGCTCTCGGCAGAGCGATCCTGCTGGTTCGGGATGATCTCGGCGTGGAACTCCGCATTGTGACTGTCCGCGCTGGCGACGCCGTTCAAGGCAACGCGTCCCTCGTCGTGCTCGAACGTGGCGCGTTTTACCCCGATGATGCGGGTTGGGACACCTTCCGGCAATTCAAACTGGACATCGCTGATTTCCACCTCGGGAACGCGGCCGCTGGAAAAGAGATGCGACGCGTTGTTTGCGGCATCGAAAACGAAGCGCAGGACCTTGTCCGGATCAAGCAACCCGTCGGGATTGAGCAGCCCCGACATCCAGGCCGCATTGCTTTGTCCCGGCATGGCCGCCACCACAATGCGGGCATTGTTCAGCGATGCGCCCGACAGGCGCGGGACGCCCACCAGCAATGACCAGCTGTTCAGCCTGAGACGCAAGGTCTCCGCAGCAATTGCCACATCGTCCGAACCGCCTTTGGAAATGCGAACATCAGAGAGATCGAGGGTCAGCGTACCCGGTCCGTGGACAGAAAAGCGCGCGCCCCCAATTGCAGCATCGATGTCCTGCCCGAAAAACGCGCGCAGTTCCGTCTGTGCGATCTGCGTGAGGCGTTGGGCGCCGAACCCGGAAAGGCCGAGCATCTGCAGGAAGGCCAAAAAGCCGAAAACCAGGGCGAAGAAAAGCGCGGCAAATCTGATGCTCCAGCGTGCTATCCTTCCCCCGCGTCGCAGCCTGCGCGCCGAAAACGGGATTCCGTCAGCGGAAGGCATGGCCGAAAGATCGACAATCTCTTCCCTTCGGAATCGAATTTTCTCGTGTGTATCGTCGTTTTTTGCTGTCTGGTTCGTCAACAGCGCGTCCTTGCCGGCGAACGATTCGCGCAGCTAGCTTTAGCGGTTCGCCCGTAGTTCGAAAAGTAAAGCATTGGAAATTACATCTTGGGCAAAACAGCTACTGAACTCGAACAGTCATCAAACCCCATTGCACCCGATTTTGACTTGCCTGCGACAAGTGGAGCAAATATTCGCCTCTCCGACCTTCGCGGCAGATGGGTCGTACTCTTTTTCTATCCGCAGGACGGCAGCCAGACCTGCACCGCCGAAGCCGTCGCCTTTTCAGCGGCGGCGGGCGATTTCGAGGCCGCCGGAGCGGCGTTGTTCGGCATTTCGCCGGACAGCATCAAACGCCATGAAAACTTCAGGGCAAAGCATGCGTTGCGCGTAGACCTGATTTCCGACGAGCACCGCACCGCAATCGATGCCTATGGGCTCTGGATCGAAAAATCCACCTTCGGTCACGCCCACATGGGGGTGGATCGATCGACATTCATCATCGACCCCGCCGGTCACATCGCGGCGAGTTGGCGCAAGGTCCGCCTCAAGGGTCACGTCGACGAGGTCCTGGAGCGGCTCCGCGCCTTGCAGGTCTGACTATCAGTTTTGGGGCTGGGTGCCTTCCGCCGGTGCAGGCTCCTGCGGAGCGGGTGCTGCCTTCCCGGCCGCCTTGTCCAACGCCTGAAGCTTTTCCCCGACGGCCTGTGCGAGATCGCGCGCGACGCCACGCTGCCAGATGTCAGCGGCCTTGATGACTTCACGCGTCACGATGGGCGCTGTTTCGAGCAGTTTTTTGCCGGAATCGGAATTGTAGAAATTGGCTATATTGCGCAGGTCCTCTTCCGTCATGGCCTTGGCATAGACCTGGGCCGCTTCGCGTTCGAGATCGGTCCGGCGCGAGACAAGCTTGAGCGCTTCCTCATCCACCGTCTTGCTGATCGCGTCCTGCATGTCCGGGTTTTGCTGGATCAACTCCTGCTTCAGCGCGAATGCGGCCTGCGGCAGGATGTTGTCGTACATCGACGTGGCCTGGATGGCGGATACTGCATCGCGCGCCGCCTTAAGATGCGATTCGGAGATATCCTGCGCCGATGCCGGAATTACCGCAACCATCACCGCACCCGTCAGAAGGGCGGCGCGGGCAAACGAAAGCAAAGTCATAGCAGTCATAACTCCTTGAAATTCCTACGATGCGCCAACAGGGCGGAGTGTTTCGATGCCGTTGCTGCCGGCAACGATGGCAATATCGGCCAGGTTGATGAAAAGTCCGTGTTCAACGACCCCCGGCACTGCATGCAGCGCGCTTGACAGCGCTCTTGTATCGGGAATGCGGCCAAAAGATGCATCCACGATTAAATGGCCGCCATCGGTCACGAAGGGTTCGCCGTCCCGCATGCGCAGCGTAAGCGGCCCGGAAAGGCCGAGCCCGCCGCTCTCGCGATGGATGGCATCGATTGTCGCCTTGAGGCCGAAGCGGTTGACCTCGATCGGCAAGGCGAAGGCGCCCAGATGCTTCACGACCTTGGACCTGTCCGCGATCACCACCATCCGACTGGACGCAAAGGCCACGATCTTTTCGCGAAGTAGCGCGCCTCCCCCTCCCTTTGTAAGGGAGAGATCCGGGTCGATCTCATCGGCTCCGTCCACGGTCAGGTCGAGTTCCGGCGTCTCGTCGAGATTTGACATCGCGACGCCGAGTTCGCGGCAGAGCGCCTCTGTCCGCTCGGACGTGGCTACGCCCACCACGCGAAGACCCTTCGCGACTGCGGCGGCAAGGAGCCGCACAAATTCCTCGGCTGTGGAGCCGGTGCCGATGCCAAGGCGCATTCCGTCCTCGACATAGCCAAGCGCAGCCCGCGCTGCCTCGATCTTAAGGGCCTTTGCATCCATCAGCGAACAATTCCGGCGTGTTCAATGGCCGCGCTCGTACCATTTTTCCCGGCAAGGGCAAAGAATTTATGGTCGATTAGCAGCCGAACAGATCATTCCAGAACACGAACCCCATAAACATCAACACAAGGAAGAAACCGGCGCGGTAAACGGCTTCCATCGCCCGTTCCGATACGGGTTTGCGCAGCACCGCCTCAATTCCATAGAAAACCAGATGTCCGCCATCGAGCGGCGGGATGGGCAGCAGGTTCAGAAATCCGATGCCGACCGACAGCAAGGCGACAAGCTGCACCAGCCACTCAAAGCCGAGCTTGGCCGCCTGCCCGGAGATCTTGGCTATCTTGACCGGGCCGCCCAACTGGCAGCGATCCTCGCGCCCGACGACGAACCGCTTCATGAACTGGCCTGTCTGGCCGATGATCGAACCCGTTTCGCGCACGGCTTCGACCAAGGAGCCGGCAAGTCCGTAGTGCAGGACGCGCGGCTGGCCGAGCTTCTCGTCATTGACGACGCCGATGACGCCGACATTCACCTTGTTGCCGAGCGCGTCCTCCTGCTCCATGACGCGCGGCGTGGCGACGATGCTGATTTCCTTGTCTGCGCGATGAAGGACAAAGACCAGCGGATCCCCTGCCCGACCCGAAACGAGGCGACGCACATCGGCAAAGGTCGTCACCGGCGTGCCGTCCACGCTGACGAAGCGGTCGCCCGGCATGAAACCCGCTTCCTGCGCAGGCGAATCGGGTTGCACCGAAGCGACCATCGGCTCGCTGACTGCGCGCCCATATGCGTAGAACATCACCGCGAAAACCGCGATTGTGAGCAGGAAGTTGAACAGCGGACCGGCAAACACGGTCAGGGCGCGCTTCCAGACAGGCTGAGTATGAAAAGCGATCTTGCGCTCGCCTTCCGAAAGCTTCTCCAGTTCGCCGCTCTCAGGCGTACTCGTGGCGTTCATGTCGCCCACGAACTTGACATAGCCGCCGAGCGGAATGGCCGAGAGCTTCCAGCGCGTGCCGTGCCGGTCGTTGAAACCCGCAATCTCGGGACCAAAGCCGATGGAGAACGCCTTCACGCCGATGCCGCACCAGCGACCCACGAGATAGTGGCCCATTTCATGCACGAACACGACAATGGTCAGGACGAATATGAACGGAACCAGCGTGCCGAACAGCACGCCGTCCATGCTGAATATTGAAGTCAAGAATTCGCCCACCCGTTAGCCGGTCCAATCAACCGCCACATATATCGAGACTGCCTTACGCAAGGAACATGCCAAAGAAAAGGCATGACACGACCAACTCGACGTGATCGCTGCAACCTGCGGCACGATGACTCAACTGAAAATTCCGTGCGCCGGAAAATCCGGCCCTCCGGAAAGAGCGCCTGCAATGTACAGGACAATCGCGGCAGCCACGAGCCCGTCCACACGATCCATGACGCCGCCATGGCCGGGGATGATATGGCTCGAATCCTTCACACCATGGCGGCGCTTGACCCAGGATTCGAAGAGGTCGCCTGCCTGCGACACGATCGAAAGAACAAGCGCCAGCACCCCATAGGCGAGCGGGCTGCCGAAGCTGAGCCACGACATCAGAAACAGCCCGGCCAGCACGCCGCCGACCGCGCCGCCGACCGCGCCGCTCTGCGTCTTGCCGGGCGAAATCGCGGGCGCCAGCTTCGGCCCACCGAGCGCTCGCCCCACGAAATAGGCAAAAATATCGGTGGTCCACACCACCGCGAAAAGGAACAGGATCGCGGCGAGGCCGCGACCGTCATCGGCGCGCAGAAATGCAAGTGCGGTTCCCGAGAGCCCCGCATAGGCCAGTCCGGCAGTCGCCCACCGATCTACCCCCGAATAGAGCGCGTGAACAAATGTCACCGCTACTCCGAGCAGAAGCAGGAGCAGCACGAGCAGCGCCTGCATTCCGAGCAAAAGGGCAAGCATGGCGAGCGCGAACGGAACGGCAGCGACGATCTGATTCAAGGCATTGGACGGGCTGCGCGCCATGCGGCACCATTCCATGAAGATCGCGACCGCAATGACGACGCTGAGAAGCCTGAAAGGCCCGCCGCCACGCCAGGTCAACAGCAGCACCAGCACCGCCAGCACGACAGCGGAAATGACCCTGAGCTGGAGATTGCTCATGGGGCGGCGTGGTTCACTGGTCGCGCTCACGACGCGAGACCTCCGGCCTTGCGACCACCGAAACGGCGGTCCCGTTCGCTGAAAGTCCTGATCGCCTCCTCAAAATGCTGCGCACCGAAATCCGGCCAGTAGCAAGGCATGAACACCAGTTCGGAATATGCGCTTTGCCACAAGAGGAAGTTGGACAACCGCATTTCGCCACTGGTGCGGATAATCAGGTCGGGATCGGGCATGCCCGATGTGTCCAGTTCCGCGGCAAAGCGCTCCGCCGTGATGGCCGACGGCTCGATCTCGCCGCCGCGAGCTGCATCCGCGAGCTTGCGGGCCGCGCGCACAATCTCGTCACGGCCGCCATAGTTGAATGCAATGTTGAGGTTGAGCCGGTCATTGCCTGCCGTCAGCACCTCGGCCTCGCGCAGCAGCGCCAATATGTCCTGCTCCAAACCTTCGCGCGCACCGATGATGCGTACACGCACGCCCGCCTTGTGAAGTTCGGCGAGATCGCGGCGAATGAACAGCTTGAGCAATCCCATCAGGTCGCTCACCTCCGACTGGGGGCGCGACCAGTTCTCCGATGAAAACGCATAGAGGGTCAGCCATTCCACGCCGAGATCCGGGGCCGCGCGCACAGTGGCGCGCAAGGCTTCGACACCGGCGCGATGCCCGGCGGCGCGAGGCAGCCCGCGCGCTTTCGCCCAGCGGCCGTTGCCGTCCATGATGATCGCGACGTGAGCGGGCGTCCCCATATTCCGCCTTCCTCCGCATTTCGAAGCGGAAGCCTGACCCTATACCTGCATAATCTCGGCTTCCTTGGTGGCAAGCAAGCTGTCGATCATATTGATTGTATCATCGGTGAGTTTCTGAACCTTTTCAGATTCGCGGCGATGATCGTCCTCGCTGATATCACCGTCCTTTTCGGCTTTCTTGAGATGATCCATCCCGTCACGACGCACGTGACGCGCGGCCACCTTGGCATTTTCGGCGTAACCATGCGCGATCTTCACCAGTTCCTTGCGGCGCTGCTCATTCAACTCGGGCAAGGGAATGCGCAGATTGTTTCCATCGACGATCGGGTTGAAGCCGAGATTTGCCTCGCGGATGGCCCGGTCGACCGCGCCGACCATAGATTTGTCCCAGACATTGACCGCCAGCATGCGCGCCTCGGGCACCGAAACCGTAGCAACCTGGTTGATAGGCATGGTCGAGCCGTAGGCGGGAACCTGGATCGCATCCAGCAGATTGCTCGACGCACGTCCGGTGCGCAGCGAAGCAAGATCGTGCTTGAACGCATTGATCGCGCCATCCATGCGGCGCTGTAGGTCGTTGAAATTGCCAGTCATTGTTTTCTCCCTGCCTGTGCGTTGCCCCGAAAGGGCCTATTCGTCGGAAACGACCGTGCAGCGCCCGCCACCGCGCAGGATTTCCCCCAGACCACCCTGCTCATGAATAGAATACACGATTATCGGAATGTGATTTTCACGCGCAAGCGCAATCGCCGCCGTGTCCATGATCGCAAGCCCGCGCTCGATCACCTGTTTGTGCGTGATATGCTCGAAGCGTGTCGCGGACGGCTCCTTTTTCGGATCGGCTGAATAGACGCCATCGACCTGCGTTCCCTTGAACAGCGCATCGGCTCCGATTTCGGCAGCGCGGAGCGCCGCTGCCGAATCGGTGGTGAAGAACGGATTGCCCGTGCCGCCCGCGAAGATCACCACCTTGCCGGCGTTCATATAGGCGGTCGCCTGCCTTTGCGAGAAGCTTTCGCAGAGTTCGGGCATGGCGATTGCCGAAAGAACGACCGCATCGACGCCGATCTTCACCAGCGAGGTGCGGAGCGCCAGCGAATTGATGACAGTCGCCAGCATGCCCATATGGTCGCCGGTCACGCGGTCGCCGCCCTTGGATGCAACGGCGACGCCCCGGAAAATATTGCCGCCGCCGATGACGACGCCCACTTCGACGCCCATGCGGCGGGCCGCCGCAATATCGGAAGCGATGCGATCCACGACGGAGACGTCGATACCGAAATGCTGTTCGCCCATCAGCGCTTCGCCGGAGGCTTTGAGTAGAATGCGCCGGTATCTGGGCTTTTCCGCCATTTCTATCCTCGATTGATGATCGCTCGTCCGGCTCAGCCGGGACCGCAAGCCGGATACACGACGGGCGCCGCGATGTCACGCGGCGCCCGTCTCAAAAGCAGAAGAAATGCCGGTTGCTTTACTTCTTGACCGCTGCTGCGACCTCGGCGGCGAAATCGCTCTCTTCCTTTTCGATCCCCTCACCCAGCGCGAAGCGGACGAAGCCGGTGATCTTCGCCGGGGCGCCGATTTCCTTCTCGGCGGCCTTGAGTGCGGCCTCGACGGTCAGGTCGGGATTCATGACGAAGGACTGCTTGAGCAGCACGACCTCCTCATAGAACTTGCGCAGACGGCCTTCGACCATCTTTTCGATGATGTTTTCCGGTTTGCCGGACGCGCGCGCCTGCTCTGAGAAGATAGCCTTCTCGCGCTCGATGGCGGCGGGGTCCAGCGCATCGACGTCGAGCGACAGCGGGTTGGTGGCGGCGACATGCATCGCGACCTGGCGACCGAAAGCCTTCGCCGCAGCCGCATCGCCCGTCGTCTCGACAGCGACCAGCACGCCAATCTTGCCAAGATTGTCGGTGACGGCGTTGTGCACATAGGTCGCGACATCGCCATGCTCGACGCCAAGGCGCGCGGCACGGCGGAAATGCATGTTTTCGCCGATGGTGCCGACGGCATCTTTGATGGTCTCGGTCACGGACTTGTCGGAATGCGGATAATTCGCCGCCGCCGTTTTCGCCGTGTCGCCGCCATGCGCCAGCGCGACCTTTGCCACGCTGCGGACGAGGTCCTGGAACGCGTCGTTGCGCGCGACGAAATCCGTCTCGGAATTCACTTCCACGACCACTGCCTCGCGCAGGCCGGAATCGATGCCGATCAGGCCCTCGGCAGCGGTGCGCCCGGCCTTCTTGTCGGCCTTGGCGATGCCCTTCTTGCGAAGCCAATCCACTGCCGCGTCGATGTCGCCATTGGTTTCGGCAAGCGCCGCCTTGCAATCCATCATGCCCGCGCCGGTCAACTCGCGCAGTTCCTTAACCTGTGCAGCAGAAATGCTCATCTTTGCCTCTTCGTGTCTTGAATGCGCGAGCGCACCACCGGAAACCGATGATGCGCCGCACGTAACGCCGTCAGGCGTCAAATTGATGAAAGCCGAGGGCGAATGAACCCACCCCCGCAGACGCGGCGGCTTACGCCTCCGGCTTGTTGTCCTCGGCGGGCGCTTCTTCAAGCGCGGGCTCCACAGGAGCCTCGGCCGAAGCGCCGACATCGATGCCGAGGCCGCCCTGCTGACGTGCGATGCCGTCAACCGCGGCCTTCGCGATGAGGTCGCAATAAAGCTGGATCGCGCGGGCCGCGTCGTCATTGCCCGGGATCGGGAAATCGATCTGGTCCGGATCGCAATTGCTGTCGATGACCGCCACGACCGGAATGCCGAGACGCTTGGCTTCCTGGATGGCGATCGCTTCCTTATTGGTGTCGATCACGAACATCAGGTCGGGCGTGGAGCCCATTTCCTTGATGCCGCCCAGCGCCTTGTTCAGCTTCTCGCGCTCGCGATCGAGATTCAGGCGCTCCTTCTTGGTGAAGCCCGAAGCGTCGCCGCCCGCGATGATTTCGTCCAGCTTGCGCAGGCGCTGGATCGAATTGGAGATCGTTTTCCAGTTGGTCAGCATGCCGCCCAGCCAACGCGCGTTGACATAGTACTGCGCGCTGCGCTGCGCCGCGTCGGCAACGATGTCCGAAGCCTGGCGCTTGGTGCCGACGAAGAGCACGCGGCCACCGCGCGCCACGACGTCCGAAACCTGCTTCAACGCGTTGTGAAGCAGCGGAACCGTCTGCGACAGGTCGATGATGTGGATGTTGTTGCGGGCGCCGTAGATGTAGGGCGCCATCTTCGGGTTCCAGCGATGCGTCTGGTGGCCGAAGTGAACGCCAGCTTCCAGAAGCTGGCGCATGGAGAAATCTGGCAGAGCCATGCGTTGTTTTCCTTTCCGGTTGGCCTCCACGGACATCTGACGGTTTTGGTTCAGCCTGCGATTCCGCAGGTGAAGCCTTGCCGCCACCGGAGGTTTCCGCCGGATTTCTCCCGGTCGGACACCCAAAGCCCGTGTGTGGAATGGCGCGGCATATAGAGGCATCGCGCCGGAAATGCAAGCGCGCCTATTTCGCGGCGCAGGAACCGGACTGCGGCAACAGCGCCAGATCGACCAGTTTTCCCTTCATGGAAAAGTCGCCATAGTCCATGACGAGGTCGCGCGTCATGCCGTTCGGGTGAAGCTTGAAGGAGATGCGATACTCCGGCAGTTCCTCGCCGCCCTGCCCTTCGAGGTTGAAATAGGCGATGTCGACCGGCCAGAATTTCTCCTTGGACAGAAGCGCGGAATCCGCCTTCACCTCGGGGTCGCCGACATCGGGAGCGGCTTCCCTGCCAACCACCACGGTCGTGGTCATCACCTTGTCGCCGTCATCCGATCCGTCGAAAAGGTTCGTCTCAAAGAAGGTTTCGCCCTTGGCAGCCTTGTCCAGAAGCTCCAGCAGGTGCTGGGTGGGAAACTGGGTGGCCATCAGCTCCAGCGATTCCTTCTCCGGCTTGTCGATCTCGACATGCAGCCCGGTGGAGTCCTTGGTAGCGGTGCCGCGCAATTCCTTGTCGAGGCTGCGATCCACATAGGATTTGGTGACAAAACTGAACGTCTTGCCTTCCGCGTCCTCGAATGTCGTCGTCTGCTGGTCGGTCATGCGGCTGACCTCGCGCGTGTCGATGCGCGTCACGAAGCGGAAGTTGACCGTATAGCCTTCGCAAGGCGAACCGTTGAACTCATAGACCATGCGGCCCGTCAGCCCGGTGATGCCGGACCTTTCGGTTGCTTTGTCGAGCGCGAGGTCATAGACGGCGCGGTGGGGCGCGAGTTGAGGCGCAGCGGCGACCGGCGCGACGGAAGCGGCAAGAAGCAGGCAGGCAAACGCTTGGCGCATGATTTCTCCGGCAAGAGACCCGCAATCGTCGCGAGTCTGTGAATGTTCACGCATAGCGTAAAAAAAGTCGTGGCGTAAGCGAGGCAAAAAGAGCAGTTTCCGCTCCGACCGCACAGAATGACAACCGGACAGGAGCAGCATGACCGACAAAACCGAAAAGCGCCTTGCCGAGCTTGGCGTCACGCTTCCGGCAGCCGCCGCGCCGGCGGCAAATTATGTGCCCTTCATGCAGTCAGGCAATCTCCTGCTGACCGCCGGGCAGCTTCCGCTGAAGGACGGCAAGCTTGCTGTGAGCGGCCTGCTCGGGCGTGATGTCGATGTCGCGGCGGGCAAAGAAGCCGCCAAATATTGCGCGGTCAACATTCTGGCGCAGGTCAAGTCGGCCCTCGGCAGCCTCGAACGCATCGGCAAGCTGGTAAAGATCACCGTGTTCGTCGCTTCCGATCCGGGCTTCACCGAACAGCATCTCGTCGCCAATGGCGCGTCGGATTTCCTGGCCGATGTGCTGGGCGAAAAGGGCAAGCACGCCCGCTCCGCGGTCGGCGTGGCCTCGCTGCCCCTCAACGCATCCGTTGAAATCGAAGCCATCGTCGAAATCGCATAGGCCGACATGTCCATGACCGATCTTGCCTGGCTGACCGAGCGCCCCATTGCGCATCGCGGGCTGCACGACCTGAACCACGCGGCCTGGGAAAACACGCTGACCGCATTCAAGCGGGCGCGGAAGAAGGGCTTTGCGATCGAATGCGACGTGCATCTGACCTCGGACAAAGAGGTGGTGGTTTTCCACGACAACACGCTTGGACGGCTGACCGGCACGGACGGCTTCATCTGGCAGCGCAGCGCCGCAGAACTCGCGGCCTTGCGGATCGGCGGCACCAGGGACCATCCACCCCGGCTGTCGGAGGTCCTCGATGCGGTCGACGGCAAGGTTCCGCTCATCATCGAGTTGAAGGGCATCCCCGGCTACGACGACGGTCTCGTGGAAGCGGTCGGTCGCCTTCTGGCAAGCTATCAGGGCAAGGTCGCCATCATGTCCTTCGATCACTGGCTGGTCAGGCAGTTTTCGAAACTGCCCGAGATCCCGGCGGGACTGACCGCGCTCGGCACCGACAACAAGGATTTCGAGGCGCATTTCTCGATGCTCGGCCACGGCATCGACTTCGTGTCCTATTGCCTGGCGCATCTGCCGAACCCGTTCGTCAGCTATATTCAGTCGCGGCTCGACATGCCGCTGGTCACCTGGACGGTTCGCGACGAGGCAGCGCTGCGCCTCAGCCAGCAGCATCGCGGGCAGATCACCTTCGAAGGGTTCGATCCCGACATTGCGGCGGCCTGACACCTTGTCAGCGCCGCATCCGGGTGCCACCTATTAACGCATGGACGACGCGGCTCCCGGCAAGCAAGACGACGTGAACCACACGGTTCGGGTCGCCGCAAGCATCGGCGCCTTTACGCGGGAGGAGTGGGAACGCCTCGAAGCTACCTCGCGCGATGATTCGGCAAACGCTTATAATCCCTTCATTTCATATGATTTTCTGACCGCGTTGGAAGAGTCCGGCTGCGCGGTGTCAAAGACAGGATGGCAAGGCTGCCATTTGAGGCTCGAAGCGGCTGACGGTTCGTTACAGGGCGCGGTCGTCGCTTATGCCAAGTCGCACAGCCAGGGCGAATATGTGTTCGATCACGGTTGGGCCGATGCGCTGGAGCGGGCGGGCGGCAGCTACTATCCGAAGCTCCAAGCCTCCGTTCCGTTCACGCCCGCTACCGGGCCAAGGCTGCTCGCGCGGCGCGACGCCGACAGGCCCGCCATCAAGCGCATGCTTGCCGCCGCGCTCAGAAACGCAACCGGCCAGTTCGGCGTCTCCTCCGCGCATGTCACCTTTGCGCAGGATGCGGATATGGACGCACTCGTCCAGACCGGATTTCTGGAGCGCATCGATCACCAGTTCCATTTTTTCAATCGCGGCTACGACAGCTATGACGACTTTCTGTCGGACCTCGCTTCGCGCAAGCGCAAGGCGCTGAAAAAGGAAAGGCGGGAGGCGCTGTCAGCCGGAATCACCATCGAATGGCTGACCGGCAAGGACATCACCGAAGAAGCATGGGACAGCTTCTTCCGGTTTTACATGGATACTGGCGGGCGAAAATGGGGCCGCCCCTATCTGAACAGGCGCTTCTTCGCGCTGATCGGCGAAAGAATGCCGGAGGATGTGCTTCTCGTGATGGCGCGGCGCGGCGGTCGATACATCGCAGGCGCGATCAATTTCATCGGATCGGACCGCCTGTTTGGCCGCAATTGGGGCTGCATCGAGGATCACCCCTTCCTGCATTTCGAGGTCTGCTACCATCAGGCCATCGACTTTGCGATCGCGCGCAAGCTCGATGTCGTGGAAGCGGGCGCTCAAGGCGAGCACAAGCTTTCACGCGGCTACCTGCCCGTGGCGACACGCTCCGCCCACTATATCGAGCATCCGGGCCTGCGCCGCGCCATTGCCGACTATCTGGCGCGCGAACGGCGCGACGCCGAGGCCTCCTCCTCCTATTACAGCGAGCACAGCCCGTTCAGGCAGGAAACGCCGTAGTCAATGCGCGACGGATTTCGAGAACAGGTTGATGATCGCGACGCCCGCGATGATGAGCGCAATCCCGATCAAGGCCGGCATGTCGAGCGCCTGCCGGAACACCACCCAGCCTATCGTGGCGATGCACACGATGCCCGCGCCCGACCAGACAGCATAGACCACTCCCATGGGCAGAGTTCTCAGCGTCAGCGAAAGGAAATAGAAGGCGAAACCGTATGTCACCAGCGTAAGAATCGACGGCCAAAGGCGGGTGAAGCCCTGTGTCTCCTTGAGCGCCGAGGTGCCGATCACCTCAAGACCAATGGCAACGATGAGCCACATATAGGTCGGGTTCATGTTATTTTCGCTTTCAGGACGGTTGACGCGGGCGCTTCGGCAGCAAATGAGTGGTGTCGGGAAATTGCATGCCGAGGTTGAGATGACTGCGAAAGAATATGATTCCGGCAATGTTTTCGCCAAGATTCTGCGGGGCGAGATGCCAGCGCACAAGATTTACGAAGACGAAGAGACATTTGCGTTCATGGATATCATGCCGCGCGGTCCCGGTCATTGCCTCGTGATTCCGAAGCGCCCTGCCCGCAACATTCTCGACATCGAGCCTGACAGCCTGGCCGCCGTCGCGAAAAGCGCGCAAAAGCTCGCCCGGGCCAGCATGAAGGCGTTCGACGCCGACGGCGTCACCGTCCAGCAGTTCAACGAGAGCGCTGGCGGGCAGATCGTATTCCACCTCCACTTCCACGTCATCCCCCGCTTCGAGGGCGTGGCGCTCAAGCCGCCCGGCGGACCGATGGAGGATCACGCCGTGCTTGCGGCTAACGCCGAAAAACTCCGGGCCGCGCTCGGCTGACAGGGCCGGTCACGGCAACAGCATTCCGGCGATGAGGACCGCCTCCGCAACGGCGATGCCCACGACGATGCTGCGCCGGATCAGCAGATATGCGGCAAATCCCGCTAGCATGGCCCCGACGCGCAGGACAACCGACGTGTTCGCCAGTTCTCCGCTCGGAAAAACGACCAGATTGCCAATGACTGCCGCAACGAGCGCAGTTGCGACGCAGCGTACAAAAACGATGCTGTCGGAATTCTCGGCAACCCGCCCGCCGAAATACACGCCCAGAAAGCGCCACGTGTCGGTGGCGAGCCATCCCCCAACGAGGATGAAAAGATACTGCCACCACCAATGATCTATTGAATGAAAGGTCATGCGGCGCGTTTCCCGACCCTTGCCTTGTGCCAGGCAAATGCGAGCGTTCCACCGATCAAGCCCGCGATCAGCAGGTCAAAGCCCGGAAAGGCGATATGCGCGAGCGGCCCGATGACCATGCCGAGGATCATTGCGACATAAGTCGCCTTTTCGCGCGCCGACCCCCACAAGGAAGTGAGGAAATAGATCGGGGTGAGCAGCAGCAGCGCCGCCATGACAATGGGCGGCAAGGCGCCGGCCAGAACATAGACGACACCGACCAGCACCATGTTGGCGATGACCAGTGTGCTGCCCAGACCGGCATAGTAGCTGGTGCGCATTTCCCGCGGCACGTTGCGCAACTGCTCCATCGCCAGCACCCATGACGTCACCGCCACGAAATGGGAAAGCAGATAGAGCACCCAGCGCGGTGTGCGCTCGCTGCGCATTTCCGGCACCAGCGCCACAACCATCGGCATTAGCCGGATCGAAGACAACGCGACCGCGAACGCAGCCGCCGGAAGCGATGCGCCGGACAGGATCGCTCCTATCAGCACGACCTTGGCGGGCAGCGCCCACACCACACCGACCATGAACACGCTTTGCATCAGCGTCAGCCCGGCGGCTTTGGCCAAACCCGCAAAACCAACAAAGGCGCTGGAGAGTATCAAGCCTGGAATCGAGAACGCCGCCCGTGCTCCCCGCGAATACCAATGGGGGCGGCTGTGTTCCGATTCATGCTGGAGCGGCAAGGTCATTTTGGGCCGCATACCATGCTGCCAAGCATGAGTCAGTATGGTTGTGCCCATGCCCTCGCAATAGGATCAAATTCCTTGCGGGCGGTCATATGTTCCCGTATTGTTCCTTTTCAGATTTGAGGCCGGTCCTCAAACGAACATCCCGAAATCAGGAGCAAGAATTGCGATGCACGCGATACGCACCCACAGTTCCGTTGCGCACATCGGCATGTCTTCGGAACTGCCTGCGGTGAAGCGCAGGTTGACCACCGTACTTTGCGCGGATGCATGCGGCTATGCAGGTCAGATGCAGGTCGACGAAACCGGCACGCTGGAACGGCTGCGCCGCTACAGGTCGATCATGGGCGAATGCTTCTCACACCATGAGGGGCGCATGGTGAATACCTGGGGCGATGCGATCATCGCAGAGTTCGCATCGGTGGTAGAGGCTGTGCGTTGCGCCGTCGAGATTCAGACTGCCATCGGCGCGGAGAACGCCGACCTCTCGCCTCAGCGGCGGATGCATTTTCGCATCGGCATCAATCTCGGCGACGTGATCGAGGACGGCAACGACATCTACGGCGAGGGAGTGAACGCAGCGGCCCGCCTCGAATCGCTTGCTCAACCCGGCGGCATCATGGTTTCGGACACGGTCTACGCACTGACGCACAAGCAACTGCCCCTCGCGTTCGATTTTGCCGGATCGCGTCAGGTCAAAGGACGGGAAGCGCCGGTAGCGGGGTATCGAGTGCGATTGACGGATGCCCGCGTCGCTTCACACACCGTCAATGCGTCTGCCCACAGCGGGCGTGCCGGGTTGATCCGGTGCCGGTCGAGCCTGCTTCTGCCTGCGGCAGCGGTCGGGCTTTTGCTCTGCATCAATCTGTTTGCCGGGATTAGGGAGCTCTGGGTCATTTACCCGGCGGTACCCATATTGGCGCTAGCAGTGGTTCGATTTCTGCGTTGCCGAAAATAAAAAAGCCGCCGGCTTTGACCGGCGGCTTTCGCATGAGTTGAACGATACTTCAGGATTTGCGCGGAAGCTGCGGAACGAGGCTGCGCTTCTTGCCGCCGCTGTCCTTGGCCTTTGGCGAAGCTGCCTTCTTTGCGGCAGGCTTGCGAACGGCCTTCTTTCGTGGCGCCTGCTCCACCTCTTCCTTCTTCGGCTTGACCGGAATCTCGTCCGCGATGCTTTCGAGCTTGAGGCCCGTCTCGCCGGTTTCCTTCTTCTCGACCGTGACGCGAACAGTGCCGCCCTTCTTGAGCTTTCCGAAGAGCACCTCTTCCGCAAGCGGCTTCTTGATGTGCTCCTGAATGACCCGGGCCAGAGGCCGCGCGCCCATGCGCTCGTCATAGCCCTTGTCGGCCAGCCATTCGATTGCCTCCTGAGACAGATCGAAAGTGACGCCGCGCTCCGAAAGCTGGGCTTCGAGTTGCATGACGAACTTCTGCACAACCTGATGCACGACAGGAACGGGCAAGGACCCGAACGGGATGATCGCATCCAGACGGTTGCGGAACTCCGGCGAGAACAGGCGGTTGATCGCGTCCATGTCGTCGCCTTCACGCTTCGACGACCCGAAGCCGATGGCCGCCTTCGCAAGATCCGACGCGCCCGCATTGGTCGTCATGATGAGAATCACATTGCGGAAGTCGATCGACTTGCCGTTGTGATCGGTCAGCTTGCCGTGATCCATGACCTGCAACAGAATGTTGAACAGGTCCGGATGTGCTTTCTCCACCTCGTCAAGCAACAGCACGCAGTGCGGATGCTGATCGACGCCGTCGGTCAACAGGCCGCCCTGGTCGAACCCGACATAGCCGGGAGGCGCACCGATGAGCCGCGAGACCGTGTGCCGCTCCATGTACTCGGACATGTCGAAGCGCAGTAGCTCGACACCCAGCGAGGCAGCCAACTGCTTGGCAACCTCCGTCTTGCCGACGCCCGTCGGACCGGAGAAAAGATAGCAGCCGATCGGCTTTTCCGGCTCGCGCAATCCGGCGCGGGCGAGCTTGATGGACGAGGCCAGCGCGGTGATCGCGGTATCCTGACCATAGACCACGCGGCGCAGCTCCGTTTCCAGACCAGCTAGCACCTGCTCGTCGTCCGCGGAAACCGTCTTCGGCGGAATGCGGGCCATCGTAGCGATGGTCGCCTCGATCTCCTTGATGCCGATGGTCTTCTTGCGCTTGCCTTCGGGCAGCAGCATCTGGGACGCGCCGGTCTCGTCGATCACGTCGATGGCCTTGTCGGGCAGCTTGCGGTCGCTGATATAGCGGGCCGACAATTCGACCGATCCCTTGATCGCCTCGCTCGTGTACTTGACCTTGTGGAACTCCTCGAAATAGGGCTTCAGCCCCTTCATGATCTCGATTGCGTCCTCGATTGACGGCTCGTTGACATCGATCTTCTGGAACCGGCGCACAAGCGCGCGATCCTTCTCGAAGAACTGGCGGAACTCCTTGTAGGTGGTCGAGCCGATGCAGCGGATCGCGCCGGACGAAAGCGCCGGCTTGAGCAGGTTCGACGCATCCATCGCACCGCCCGATGTGGCGCCCGCGCCGATCACCGTGTGGATTTCATCGATGAAGAGCACCGCGCCCGGATATTCCTCAAGCTCCTTGACGACCTGCTTGAGCCTTTCCTCGAAATCGCCGCGATAGCGTGTCCCGGCAAGCAGCGTTCCCATGTCGAGCGCGAAGATCGTGGCGTTCCTCAGAACTTCCGGGACATCGCCCTCGACGATGCGCTTGGCCAGACCTTCGGCAATCGCGGTCTTGCCCACGCCGGGATCGCCGACATAAAGCGGATTGTTCTTCGAGCGCCGGCACAGAACCTGAATCGTCCGGTTGATTTCCGACGCCCGTCCGATCAGCGGATCGATCTTCCCGGAACGGGCCTTCTGGTTGAGGTTGACGCAATAGGCCGTCAGCGCGTCCTGCTGCTTCTTGCCCTTGCTGGTCTCTTCCTCATTGCTCTGTTCCGGCTGCTCCTCCTCCGCACCGCGCGGGGTGCGGCGCTCGGACGAGCCGGGGCGCTTGGCGATGCCGTGCGAGATGTAGTTCACCGCGTCGTAGCGGGTCATCTGCTGTTCCTGGAGGAAATAGGCGGCATGGCTCTCGCGCTCGGCGAAGATGGCAACGAGCACGTTGGCGCCCGACACTTCTTCCCGACCCGAGGACTGCACATGAATGACCGCGCGCTGGATCACGCGCTGGAAACCGGCGGTCGGCTTGGAGTCCTCGTCATATCCGGTGACGAGATTGTCCAGCTCGGTTTCGATGTAGTTCAGGACCGTCTGGCGCAGTTCTTCGAGATCGACATTGCAGGCACGCATGACGGCGGCCGCGTCCGGATCGTCGATGAGCGCAAGCAACAGATGCTCCAGCGTCGCGTATTCGTGATGGCGTTCATTGGCGATCGTCAGCGCCTGATGAAGCGCCTTTTCAAGCCCCTGGGAGAATGCGGGCATTAGAACCTCACTTCTTTTCCATCACGCATTGAAGCGGATGCTGGTTCTGGCGGGCGAAATCCATGACTTGCGCCACTTTGGTTTCGGCCACCTCGAAAGTGTAGACGCCACACTCGCCCACACCATGATTGTGAACATGAAGCATAATGCGCGTGGCTGTCTCGCGGTCTTTCTGAAAGAACCGCTCGAGCACCACGATCACAAACTCCATGGGGGTATAGTCGTCGTTCAGGATCAGCACACGATACAGGCTGGGCTTGCGGGTGCGCGTCTTGGTTCGGGTGATCACCGCGGTGCCGCGCCCGGAACCGCCGCTGCGCCGCTCATCATCCTGCATACGAATCGTATAGCTGCTTTTTATGCCAGTCTCGCCGGTTTTCACCCCGACATTCCCTTTCGCCGAATCCTCGCCCGAACCGTCATGTAGGTCACCATAGACCGATTGTAAGGGCTTCGCCATTACACTCAATATGCAACAAGCCTATTCCGATTGAATTATTAGCAATGTGAAAATGCGAAAGACCCGACCGTCGGTGAACGGTCGGGTCTTTCACGCGATGCCCTGCCCGGGATCTTTATTTTACCTTGGCGAGCGCGCCCTCGAACGGCTTGTAAGCGTCCTTGGCGAGATCGGCATAAAGGCCGCTGAGCTTGGTGGCCTCCGCGACGAGCGCCTCATAGGAAGTCTTCGCATAGGACGTCTGGATTTCGACGGCCTTTTCGAACGATTTCGCCGAAAGCATCCCCTGGAAAGCCGACGCACCATCTTCCAGAGTCTTTTTCGTGTACTCGCCCGTTTCGACGGCGATGGCCTGCGCGCCCTTGGAGAAAGCCGCAAACGCCTTCAAGCCGTTGTCCAGCGTGTCTTTGGCGAATGCATTGAGGTCCTCAAAATTCTTGCTCATAACGCAACCTTTCGCATTTCCATTGTGCAATGCGATAAATATTGTGCACTGCACAAAAAATGTCAAGGTCCGTGCCTCGCGAGAATTTGAACCGAATGCGCTTCAACTGCGGCCCAATTTATGAACGCGCCGCTTACCATAAACGGATTGGTAACGCCGACGCCCTAACCTGAACGCTCACTCGGTCACGGACCCTTTGCCGTATCGAGTTTTGCAATCGTAACAATCATAGGGTTGGTAGCGTGTATTCTGGTTTGAGTTGGCGGACGCCGGTCGCATTTGTGGTTTTCGCGGCGTTGGTCGCAACCTCGCTTCTGGCAACATCAGGGTCGGCCGCAGCCGCGTCTTCGAAATACGCAGCTATCGTCGTCGACGCGAGGTCCGGCAAGGTCCTCTACTCCGCGAACGCCGATTCACGTCGCTACCCTGCGTCGCTCACGAAGATGATGACGCTCTACCTCACCTTCGAAGCGCTGAATTCCGGAAAGATTCGCAAGAACAGCCCGGTGGCCTTTTCCGCCCAGGCGGCGGCGCAGCCTCCGACAAAACTCGGCGTGAAGGCCGGCAACTCGATCACGGTCGAGCAGGCAATCTATGCCCTGATTACCCGGTCCGCCAATGATGCGGCCATGGCGCTTGCCGAAACGCTCGGCGGCTCTCAGCAGCGCTTTGCGATCATGATGACCCAAAAGGCGCGTTCGCTTGGCATGCGCAGCACCGTTTTCCGCAATCCGAACGGCCTGCCCGACAGCGGCCAGTTCACCACGGCACGTGACATGGCCACGCTGGGCATCGCGCTGCGCGAACATTTTCCGCAGTATTATTCGTATTTCTCGGTGCGGTCCTTCACCTATGGACGCCAGCGCATAGCCAACCACAACAAGCTGCTCGGGCGCGTTCGCGGCGTGGACGGCATCAAGACCGGCTATACCCGCGCTTCCGGTTTCAATCTGGTCTCCTCGGTTACGGACGGCAATCGCCGCATCGTTGCGGTCGTCATGGGAGGCCAGTCGGGCCCGTCCCGCGACAAGCAGATGACACAACTGATCGCATCCTACATGCCGAAGGCAACCAATCGCGGCGGCGGTGCGCTTGTTGCCCGCAGCAATGACAAGCCTTCGCGCGCGCTGGCCGCCATGATGCTGCCCAAGACGGACATCCCGACCCCGAACGCCCGGCCCGACCTGTCAAACACGAACGGCGGCGACCAGCTTGCCGCGATGATCGAGGACTCCGAACCTGCTGCAAGCGAAATCAGCGCGCAGGCCTATGCCGAAGAGCCTGAGGCCGAAGGCGACACCGAGCCGGGCGCCGCTTCCGCAACCGAGGCAGGCCGGTGGGTCATTCAGGTCGCTTCGTCGCCAAGTGCGAAGGAAGCGCAATCCATCCTTTCCCGGACGCGCAGCGCCGCGACCGTCCTTGCGGATGCATCGTCCTACACGGTGCCCTTCGTGAAGGACGGCACGACCTATTATCGCGCGCGATTCGGCGGTTTTGAATCGCAGGTTGACGCTTCGAAAGCGTGTGGGGCGCTGAAGCGCAAGAAGATCCCCTGCTATGCCACGCAGCAGGATTGAGTAAGCGTACGAGTAAGGCGTTCGAGGAGACGGGGTATGAGTTCCGAGTTTGATATCCAGCGTGACACGGCCGCAATGTCGCTGTCGCGTTCAGACGATCCCGGCGTGCAGGCGCTCTACCATGCCGCCAGCCGCCTCGCAGACGCAAGGCGCGGCGCGCCCCGGTTCAAGACGCGAGATCTGGTGAGCCTGCTTCTCAGCCACGGCGCGCGTACATGGCGCAACAGCCAACCTCGCGCCTTCGTGCGGCTCAGGGTCCGCTCGCCGGAAGGGCGGCTTGCGGTCCGCATCAACTTCCACTGATTACAAAAGGCCGAGTTCGGCGAGTTCCTGCCGCAGCTTGGGCGGCATTTCCATGACCGCGCGCTCGCGCTTGCCGAGGTCGGCGGGAGCATCTTCCGGCTTGAGGTAACGCCATCCCTGGAAGGCGCGGCGCGGTTGCCAGACAGTCCTGTGCACCTTCGGCTCCAGCACCAGATGGCAGCGCGAAATGCCCTCGCCATCGACAAACGGGCGGATGTCGAGCAGTTGCTGCCTGCACTGGACATTGCCCTTGATGACCCAATAGAGCGAACCCTCGCCCACAAGTTCCTGAATCCGGCTCGGCACCATGCGCGTGGTGTGCCATTGCTCCGCAGGTTCACCGGCACGGCGGCGCTCATCGAGCCGGAACGCGATCCATTCCTCAAGGTCCTCGACGCTGTCGCAGCCGACGCAAAGCTTTATGAGATTGAGTGACATGGCCAGACCGTAGCCCGCGCGCCGCCGAGGTCAACAGAAAGCGCTGTTCTCCACAGGACGTTCAACATTCGACAACGTTGACCGCCAGTCCACCCTGACTTGTTTCCTTGTACTTTTCACTCATGTCGAGCCCCGTCTGGCGCATCGTCTCAATCGCCGCATCCAGTGGCACGAAATGCGTTCCGTCACCCTTGATGGCAAGCGAGGCGGCCGTCACCGCCTTGACCGCGCCCAGCGCATTGCGCTCGATGCACGGCACCTGCACCAGTCCGCCGACGGGATCGCAGGTCATGCCGAGATGGTGCTCCAGCGCGATCTCGGCAGCGTTTTCCACCTGCTCCGGCGTGCCACCCATCACCGCGCACAAGCCGGCGGCGGCCATTGCCGAAGCAGACCCCACCTCTCCCTGGCACCCGACCTCCGCGCCCGAAATCGAAGCATTGGTCTTGATGATCCCGCCGATTGCGGCCGAGGCAAGCAGGAAATCGCGAATGCTCGACTGGTCCGCCTCGGGGTGGAAATGCAGCCAGTAGCGCAGCACCGACGGAACGACACCCGCCGCGCCGTTCGTGGGCGCCGTGACGACGCGCCCACCCGCGGCGTTCTCCTCATTCACCGCCATCGCGTAGATCGAAAGCCAATCATTGGCGAGCAGCGGATTCGGCCTGTTGCGCTGCCAGTCGTCCTGGAGCTTGTCGTGGAGCTGGCGCGCACGGCGGCGAACCTTCAGCCCGCCCGGCATGATGCCATCCTTTGTCAGGCCGCGTTCGATGCACCCCTTCATCGCCAACCAGATGGCGTCGAGCCCCTCATCCAGTTCGTCACGCGTCACGAATACCTCCTCGTTGGCGCGTTTCATTTCGGCAATTGAAAGGCCGCTCTTCGCCGCCATGGAGAGCATCTCCTTCGCAGATGCAAAGGGATACGGCACCTTGCGGGATGGCTTTTCCGGCCCTCGTGCTTTCATGCGCTGCAATTCCTCGTCTGAAACGACGAACCCTCCGCCAATCGAGTAATAGACCCGCTTGAGCAACAGCCGCTCGTCGGCATCGTAGGCGTAGAACTGCATGCCGTTGGCATGGCCCGGCAGCGGCGTTTTCTTGTCCAGGACGAGGTCCTTGGCCGGATCGAATCGATAGGTCGGATGTCCCTGCGGCGTGACGCGCTTTTCGCGCGAGATGCGCTCGATGATCTCGTCCGCCGTGTCGGGGTCCACAGTCGTCGGCGTCAGTCCTGCCAATCCAAGCACCACGGCGCGGTCGGTTCCGTGCCCGATGCCTGTGAAGGCCAGCGAGCCGTGCAGGCTCGCGCCAAGCGAGGCGATCTCGACACCGCGCGGACGCGGCCATTCTCCGTTCAATATTTCATCGAGGAATCGCGCACCCGCAGTCATCGGTCCCATCGTGTGGGAACTCGATGGACCAATACCGATTTTATAAAGATCGAAAACCGAGAGAAACAAGTCGCATCCTCATGGCAATTGCCATGCTGATCTAGCGCGTCCTCACAGACAAATCCATTTCAACCGCCGACGAACGCTGGCGCGCCCGCGACGTGCGGGCCTGCCTCTCAGCCCGCAGTGGCCAGCACTGCGCCCGTGTGGGCGCCTCCGCCGACCAGCCATGTCAGCAGCAGCAAGGCGGCAATGACGACAAGGCACTTCGCGGTCAAACCCCAACAGGATTGGCTGTTTTCTTGATCCATTTTGCGGGCAGCGGTCACTTGGTTGACGGAGCGTTAACGGGGCAGATTTTGCACTGCACATAAAACGAAAAATGCGGCGTGACAAGCCCGAAATAAGGCATATTCGTGACGGGCATCTGAGGAAATTGCCTGCTACAACTTCGCAAATATCTTCCGAATCAACATGTTATGTCTATATATTGCAGTTTACGCTTCGTAAGCGCATTGGGCGAAAGTATGGCGGCGCACCCGTCTCCCGAGTGCAGCCGGATAAACAATTGAAGCTTTGTCGCGTGGCGCCTACCACCACTTTTGAGGCTGGAAGCGGCCGGCAGCCTGCTCCACCACATACGCGGCCTGGAACAGGGTTTCCTCGTCAAATGGCCGACCGATCAACTGGAGTCCCAGCGGCAGGCCGCGGCCATCGACACCGGCAGGCACGGCAATGCCCGGCAGGCCCGCCATGTTGACCGTCACCGTGAACACGTCGTTGAGATACATTTTGACGGGATCGCTGTTCATGTCCTGATCCGCAACGCCGAAGGCCGCCGACGGAGTGGCAGGCGTCAGAATCACGTCCACGCCATCAGCGAACACGGTCTCGAAATCGCGCTTGATGAGCGTCCGCACTTTCTGGGCCTGGAGATAGTAGGCGTCATAATAGCCCGCAGAGAGCACATAGGTGCCGATCATGATGCGGCGCTTGACCTCACGGCCAAAACCTGCGGCGCGCGTGTTCTCGTACATCTCAATGATGTCCCGGCCCGGAACGCGCAGGCCAAAGCGCACGCCGTCATAGCGCGCGAGGTTCGACGACGCCTCGGCAGGCGCGACGATATAATAGGCCGGCAGCGCATATTTCGTGTGAGGCAGGGAGATGTCGACGATCTCCGCGCCCGCTTCGCGCAGCCATGCGATGCCCTTTTGCCAAAGCGCCTCGATCTCCTGCGGCATGCCGTCCATCCGGTATTCCCTCGGAATGCCGACCTTCATGCCCTTCACAGACTTGCCGAGCGCGGCCTCGTAGTCCGGCACCGGACGGTCCACGGACGTGGTGTCCTTGTCATCGACCGACGCCATCGAGCGGAGCATGATCGCGGCATCGCGAACGTCGCGCGCAATCGGCCCCGCCTGGTCGAGCGAGGACGCGAAGGCGACGACCCCCCAGCGGGAAACGCGCCCATAGGTCGGCTTGATGCCGACCGTGCCGGTCAGCGCCGCGGGCTGGCGGATCGAGCCGCCCGTATCCGTCGCGGTCGCCGCCGCGCACAGGAAGGCAGACACCGCCGCCGCCGAGCCGCCCGACGAGCCGCCCGGAACGAGCTGCGCATTGCTGCCCGAAGCGCGCCACGGATTGACCACCGGGCCGTAATAGGAGGTTTCGTTGGACGAACCCATGGCGAACTCGTCCATGTTGAGCTTGCCGAGCATCACCGCGCCGTCAGCCCACAGATTCGCGGTGACGGTGGAATCATAGCGCGGTTTGAAGCCATCGAGCACATGGCTGCACGCCTGCGTGTGCACACCTTCCGTCGCGAACAGGTCCTTGATGCCGAGCGGAATGCCTTCCAGAGCCCCGCCCTCGCCCTTGGCAAGGCGCGCGTCCGACACCTTCGCCATGTCACGCGCCCTGTCATGCGTCAC
Source organism: Rhizobiaceae bacterium (assembly GCA_023953835.1). Classification (NCBI taxonomy): domain Bacteria; kingdom Pseudomonadati; phylum Pseudomonadota; class Alphaproteobacteria; order Hyphomicrobiales; family Rhizobiaceae; species Rhizobiaceae bacterium. The sequence goes on from JAMLJB010000001.1 coordinate 3,559,774, forward strand.
CGCGACATAGGCGTTGAGCGCGCCGTTGGCCGCGTCGATTGCGGCCAGATAGGCGTCGGTTAACTCAAGCGCGCTGAATTCGCGCGCCTTCAGCTTTTCGCGCGCCTCGGAAATCGTGAATCTCGTCAGGTCGGTCATGCAAGTATCTTTTCGTAAAATCGGGAAAAGCCGGAGTCCGGATAGTCGAGAACGGCGCCGCAAACCGAAAAGCCGCCGCGCTCATAGACGCGCCAGGCCGGCTCGAAGCCCGGCGCCTCGCCCGTTTCCAGCACCAGCCTGCCAATGGATTTGCCGCGCGCCGCCTCTTCGATGTGTTCGAGCAGCCGTGCGCCGATCCGCGCGCCGCGCACCTGTGGAAAGGTGTACATGCGCTTCACCTCGCCCAGACCATCACCGTGGTCCTTGAGCGAACCCATTCCGAGCGGCTGGCCTTCTTCGTCTCGCGCCACGAACACCGTGACGCCCGGCTCGGCCATCTGCTCGACCGTAAGCTGGAACTGGAACTCGCGCGGCGTGAGCGGAATCAGATAGTCGTTCAACTCCGCGACCATGCGGCGCACATCGTCCTGCAAAGGCGTTTCGGCGGCAATGGTGACGGTCATCGGCCCTACTCGACAACCTTCGGAACGAGGAAGAAATTCTCCTCGGTGGCAGGCGCATTCGCGACGATGTCGGCGGCCTTGTTGCCATCGGTCACCACATCCTGCCGCTTCTTCATGGCCATCGGCGTCACAGAAGTCATCGGCTCTACGCCGCTGACATCCACCTCGTTGAGCTGTTCCACAAATCCGAGGATCGTGTTCAGTTCGCCGGTCATGCGTTCGGCGTCCTCCTCGCTCACGGCGATGCGGGCAAGACGCGCGACGCGCTTTACGGTTGCGATATCCACTGACATGAAGAAACTCCAAATGCCGGCCAAGGGCCGTGCGGGCTATAGCGAGGCTGCCGCCGCAGCGCAATATTGCGCTGTCTAGAGAGAGAAAGCTTCTCCGATTTTCGGCACCAGAACCTTCGTGCCGGTCCCGTCCAGCCCCTCGACAAACTTGTCCGGTGTCTGGTCCAGCATCGGAAAGGTCAAATAGTGACAGGGTATGACCGTCTCGAAGTTGAAATAGCGTCGGCAGGCCAGTGCGGCCACCGCACCTCCCATGGTGAAGCGGTCGCCGATGGGAACGATGCCGATGGCGGGCTCGTGCAGTTCGTTGATGAGCGCCATGTCGCCGAAAATATCAGTATCGCCCATATGGTACAGCGTCTTGTCTTCGGGGAAATGGAGCACGAGGCCGAGAGGATTTCCCAGATAGGTGTTCGAGCCGTCGCCGGTGCTGAAGGATGACGAGTGCAGCGCCTGGACGAAGGTCGTCGTGAACCCGCCGCAATCCACCGTGCCGCCGGTGTTACCCGGATTGATCCGCGAAGAATCAGCGCCCTGCCCGACAAGGAACATGCAGATCTCGAAATTGGCGACCAGTTGGGCGCCGGTCTTCTTCAGAATATCGAGCGTATTGCCGACATGATCGTTGTGGCCATGGGTCAACAGCACATGGGTTATGCCTTCCGCCGGTTTCTCCCAGCCGCCCGACCAGAGCGGATTTTCAAGGAACGGATCGATCAATATCGCCTTTCCCGCAGCCTCGACGCGAAAGGCCGACTGCCCATACCAGGTGATCTTCATTTCATGCTCCTTGGTTCAAACGTGCCGGCAGGATAGAAGCGGGAACGTCGGAGTCAAAAGGAAAGCGCCATGGCCGTTGTCAACATCGACGATCTTCCGCCGCTCCTGCTTTCCGGCAAGGTGCTGGCCGGCCTCGACCTCGGCGAAAAGACCATCGGGCTGGCCATATCCGACCGCGGCCTCTCCTTCGCGCATCCAAGGCCGGTCATACTGCGGAAGAAATTCACGCGCGACGCCGATACGCTGATCGCAGCGCTGAAGGCGGAAAATGTCGCGGCGGCGGTGATTGGTCTGCCGCTCAACATGGACGGAACGGAAGGGCCGCGCGCGCAGGCGACCCGCGCATTCGTGCGCAATATGGACCGCCTGACCGAACTTCCTTTTGCCTATTGGGACGAGCGTCTGTCGACCGTCGCGGCCGAGCGAAGTCTGATCGAGATGGATGTTTCGCGCAGGAAACGGGACCAACGGATCGATTCCGCCGCCGCCGCCTTCATCCTCCAGGGTGTGCTGGATCGGCTGCGCTCTGCACAGCGATAGGCGCGTCAGCCAGCCGTTCTCTGCGCGCCCGCCACCATGCGCCGATTTCGCGGCGTCGGCGGAATGCCCAGATCGCGGCGATCAACAGCGTGTCAAGAATGCACGCCTTGCCCACCATCCACGGAATGACGGCGGGGTCCATGCCCAGGATCTGGCCGTAAATGTTGAACACCAGCTCGTTGCCGGAACGCGAAAGCATGAAGTAGTCGCCGAACAGGCTGTTGTACGAAACGAAGTACCAGCCCCAGAAGGCGCCCATGGGGATCGCCCAGGCAAAGAACACATATTTCATGCGGACCCGCCCCTGGAGCCGCTTCGAAATTGAACCGCAATTATTGGAATAATCGACATCGCTTGCCCGCCTTCCCAAACTTTGAAGGCGAACCGCGCAGCCCGCAACGGAAACCAATTGTTAAGGTTAATTTCCGTCAAGCCTGTGGATGACCTCGTCAGGCGGGGAAAAGCGAATCCACGATCAGCGCGGGATCATGGCGAGGGCCGAGCATGCCGTAGGTGGACCTCCATTGGCCGCCAAGCCGCGTGGCGACAAAGGCGTCGGCAATGCGGCCTGCCCCGAGCCGCCGCAATTCGGCTCCGGCGGCGGACAGGGCAAGCTGCTCCGCGAAAATGCGGGCCGACCCCTCGTCCGATGCCGCGACGTCGCGCGCGGCGCGAAGCACCACGGATGTGCCCTCGGCCTCCTTGCCGAGACTGGCTTCGATGTCGCCCAGCACCTCGTCCAGGATTGCCGGCGCGCGCGCCATGACGCGCAGCAGATCGAGCGTCATCACATTGCCCGAACCTTCCCAGATCGCATTGACGGGAGCCTCGCGATAATAGCGTGCAAGCGGACCTTCCTCGATGTAGCCGTTGCCGCCAAGGCATTCCATCGCCTCATAGACCAGCGACGGCGCGGTCTTGCACACCCAGTACTTGACGACGGGCGTCATGATGCGCGCGAACGAGGCTTCCGTCCTGTTCTGCGCGGCGAGATCGAACGACCGCGCAAGGCGCATGGACAGCGCCGTCGCCGCCGCCACGTCGAGCGCCATGTCGGCCAGCACGCGGAGCATCAGCGGCTGGTCGATCAGCGTCTTGCCGAAAGTCTGCCGATGCCGCGCGTGGTGAACGGCCTCCGCGACGGCTGCGCGCATCAGGGCAGCGGACGCCAGCGCGCAATCGAGACGGGTCAGCGTCACCATGTCCATGATCGTCTTGATGCCCGCGCCCGGATCGCCGACCAGTTCGCCCAGCGCGCCTGAATATTCCACCTCCGCCGAGGCATTGGAGCGATTGCCGAGCTTGTCCTTGAGCCGCTGGAACCGCAGCCCGTTCATGCTGCCGTCACCGAGAATGCGCGGCACGAGGAAGCATGAAAGCCCTTCGGTCGTCTGCGCCAGCATCAGGAACGCGTCCGACATCGGCGCGGACATGAACCATTTGTGGCCCGTCAGCCGGTACACCGCACCGCCCGCGCGCTCGGCATGCGAGCTGTTTGACCGCACATCCGTGCCGCCCTGTTTCTCCGTCATGCCCATGCCGAGCGTCAGCCCGGTCTTTTCGACCGGCGGCTTCTGCGTCGAGTCATATTTGCGGCTGGTGATGCGCGGTGCCCACTCCCGAAAAAGCTTGGTGCTCGACATCAGTGCGGCAAGGGAGGCGCTGGTCATCGTGACCGGGCACAGATGGCCGCATTCGAGCTGCGCCGTCAGGAAGTAGCGGATGGCCCGCACCTGGTGCCGGCGGTTGGTCTCGGCCTGGGCATTTTCCCAGATGGAACTGTGCAGGCCGTTGGCGATCGAGCGCCGCATGAGCGCGTGGTAGGCGGGGTGAAATTCGACCAGGTCGATGCGCCTGCCCTGTCGGTCATGCGTTTTCAGCCGTGGCGTTTCGACATTGGCGAGACGTGCTAGCTCCTGCGCATCCGTGGACAGCACAAACCTTCCGATGGCGTCGAAGTCCTTGCGAATTTCTTCCGGGTAGTCTTCCGCGATCTGGACCAGCAAAGGGTCGTTGCGCCAGGCGCTGCCTCCACTCATCGGCGGTGTCTGGTTGGTCACTTCATGCGTCACACGCTGTCTCCAATCTGCGCACACCCGGTACGACGAAACACTGCATCAGAACATAGTCATATGAACAAATAATCTGTTGAATCAGAAAATTGTCCTTCGCAGCCTGACTTGCGGCATTTGCGCACCCCTTCTATAGCAATTCGCTCAGATGACCCGATCTGACGCTCTGCCGCTCTTCCGACATCGCCATTTACTTGGCATACGCGACCTGTCCCCGCAGGACATCGAGGACCTGCTGGACCGGGCCGACGATGCGGTGGCCATATCCCGACAGGCCGAGAAAAAGTCCGCCGTGCTGCGCGGGCGTACGCAGATCAATCTGTTCTTCGAGGCGTCGACCCGCACGCAATCCTCATTCGAGCTTGCCGGCAAGCGGCTCGGCGCGGATGTCATGAACATGTCGGTCGCCAGTTCCTCGGTGAAAAAAGGCGAGACGCTGATCGACACGGCGATGACGCTGAATGCGATGCGCCCGGACATTCTCATCATCCGCCACCAGTCCGCCGGGGCCGCCGCATTGCTCGCCCAGAAAGTCGGCTGTTCGGTCGTCAATGCCGGCGATGGCGCGCATGAGCATCCCACGCAAGCGCTGCTCGACGCGCTGACGATACGCCGCGCCAAGGGGCGGGTTGCGGGGCTGGTGGTCGCGATCTGCGGCGACATCCTGCATTCGCGCGTGGCGCGCTCCAACATCATCCTGCTCAACGCGCTCGGCGCGCGGGTGCGCGTCGTCGCCCCGTCAACGCTGCTGCCGTCCGGGATCGCGGATATGAGCGTCGAGGTGTGCCGCACCATGCAGGAAGGATTGAAGGGCGCCGATGTCGTCATGATGCTGCGCCTGCAACGCGAGCGCATGGCAGGCTCTTTCGTTCCCTCGGTGCGGGAATATTTCCGCTACTACGGGCTGGACGCCACCAAGCTCGCGCATGCCAAGCCGGACGCGCTGGTCATGCATCCCGGGCCGATGAACCGTGGCGTGGAGATCGCCTCCGAGATCGCGGACGGGCCGCAAAGCGTTATTCAGGAACAGGTTGAAATGGGTGTCGCCGTGCGCATGGCGGTCATGCAGGCGCTGCTCGACCCACGCCGCAACGCGGAGGCCGGCCAATGATCGTCACGGTCTTCGAGCATGCGCGGATCGTCGATCCGTCGCGCGGCATGGACGAAATCGGCACGCTGATCGTCGAGGGCCGCAAGATTGCCGCGAGCGGCAAGGGCGCGCTCAACCAGGGCATTCCCGAAGGGGCGACGCGCATCGATTGCCGGGGCCGGACGATCATTCCCGGCCTTGTCGACTCCCGTGTCTTTATCGGTGAGCCGGGCGCGGAGCACCGCGAGACAATCGCCTCGGCGAGCGAGGCCGCCGCTGCCGGGGGCGTGACCTCCATCGTCATGATGCCCGACACAGATCCCGTGATCGACGATGTAGCGCTGGTGGAATTCGTGCTCAGGACGGCCCGCGATACCGCGAAGATCAACGTCTTTCCCGCCGCGGCCATCACGAAGGGGTTCCACGGCAAGGAACTGTCGGAATTCGGCCTGCTGCGCGAAGCGGGCGCGGTCGCCTTCACCGAGGGACGCCACACCATTTCGAACTCGCTCGTCATGCGGCGCGCGCTGACCTATGCCCGCGACTTCGGGGCGATGATCGCCCACGAGACACAGGATGCGGACCTGTCATCGTCGGGCGTGATGAATGAGGGGCTGTTCGCCAGTTGGCTGGGGCTTTCCGGGATCCCGCGCGAGGCCGAGACTATCCCGCTGATGCGCGACCTGATGCTCGCGCGCCTGACGCGCGGCTCATATCACGCCGCGAAGATTTCCACCGGCCTCTCTGCGCAGACAATTGCGCGCGCAAAGCAGGAGGGAGTGACGGCGACTGCGGGCGTCTCGATCAACAATCTCAGCCTCAACGAAAACGATATCGGCGAATACCGCACCTTCTTCCGCCTCGATCCGCCGCTTCGCGCGGAGGAGGACCGGCTCGCCATAGTCGAGGCGCTGCGTGACGGCACCATTGATGTCATTGTCTCGTCGCACGACCCGCAGGACGTGGACACCAAGCGCCTGCCCTTCTCGGATGCGGCGGCGGGCGCAATCGGGCTGGAGACCCTGCTCGCGGTCGCCTTGAGGCTGCATCACAGCGGCGAGGTTCCGCTGCTGCGCCTGATCGAAACGCTTTCGACCGCGCCCGCCCGCCTGTTCGGGCTGCCTGGCGGCACGCTCAAGCCAGGTGCGATTGCCGACCTCGCGCTTGTCGATCTGGACGAGCCGTGGATCGTGCGCGAAAAAGACATTCGCTCGCATTCGAAGAACACCTGTTTCGAGGACGCGCGGCTTCAGGGCAAGGTCTTGCAAAGTTGGGTCGCCGGTCGCAAGGTATTCGGCCAGTGAGGGGGAAATGCCGTGATTGTTCTGGCGGCGCTTATTTTCGGTTATCTTCTGGGTTCCATCCCGTTCGGGCTGTTGCTGACGCGCGCCGCCGGTCTCGGCGACGTGCGCTCGATCGGCTCGGGCAATATCGGCGCGACCAATGTGCTGCGCACCGGCAACAAGGGCTTGGCGGCGGCGACATTGCTGCTCGACATGCTCAAGGGCACCGTGGCGGTGCTGATCGCCGGACGCTTCGGCCTTGAGCCGGCGATGGCGGCGGGCTTTGCCGCCTTCATCGGGCACATCTTCCCCGTGTGGCTCGGCTTCAAGGGTGGCAAGGGCGTCGCGACCTATCTCGGCGTGCTGCTTGGCTTCGGTATCAACCCGGCGCTCGTTTTCGGCGTTGTGTGGGTCGCGATGGCGGTGATGTTCCGCTTTTCGTCATTGGCGGCACTTTCCGCCGCGATCATCGTTCCGGTCTCACTCTGGTACATGGGCATGTTTCCCGTCGCCCTGATGTTCGCGGTGATGAGCGTCATCGTCTTCTGGAAGCACCGCGCCAACATCCAGCGGCTGGCTGCCGGAACCGAAACGAAGATCGGTTCCAAAGGCTAAGCATTGTCTCCACGACTTTCCGACCGCCAGCGGGTGCAATGGCTGCGTCTTATCCGCACGCAGAATGTCGGCCCCGCCAGTTTTCGCGCGCTGATCAACCGCTACGGCTCTGCCGAGAATGCCCTTGAGATGCTGCCTGAACTGGCTGCGCGCGGCGGGGCGCGCAGTGCGTCACGCATCCCGTCTGTCGCCGAAGCGCAGGCCGAAATCGATGCCGCCGCGCGCATCGGCGCGCGTCTCATTGCCATCGGCGAGGCCGACTATCCGGCCTTTCTCGCACAATCGGACAATCCGCCGCCGCTGTTGACCCTGCTGGGGCATGCGGAGCCTATGGCGCGGCCCTCCATTTCGATTGTGGGCGCTCGCAATGCCTCGCTTGCGGGAATGAAATTCGCCCAGAAGCTCGCGCTCGATCTCGGCGGCCATGGCTGGACCATCGCCTCTGGCATGGCGCGCGGCATCGATACGGCGGCGCATCGCGGTGCGCTGGAAAGCGGCACGGTGGCTGTGCTCGCGGGCGGTATCGACCGTCCCTACCCGCCAGAAAATGTGCCGCTCATGCACCAGATCGTCGAAAAAGGCGGCGCGGTGATCTGCGAGATGCCGTTTGGCTGGGAGCCCCGCGCGCAAGACTTTCCGCGCCGCAACCGCATCGTCGCCGGGCTTTCGCTGGGCCTCGTGGTGGTCGAGGCGGCGATGCGCTCCGGCTCCCTCATCAGCGCGCGCATGGCGGGCGAACTCGGCAGGATCGTCTTCGCCGTGCCCGGCTCTCCGCTCGATCCACGCGCCGGGGGCACCAACAATTTGTTGAAGCAGGGGGCGATTCTGGTCACCGACGCGCGGGATGTGCTGGACCATCTGGAGCCGATGCTCGGGCGCGAGCGGGCGACAACGCCCCGGCTCGATGAGCCGGTGGACTTTACGGGCGCGCCGTCTCACAGCGACGAGGACAGGGAAACCATCGTGGAGCTACTCGGACCCGCGCCGGTCCCGGTCGATGATCTCATTGCCCATTCGGGGATACATCCCGCGAATGTTCATCTGGTTCTGCTCGAACTCGACCTTGCCGGAAGGCTGGAACGGCACCCCGGCGGTCTGGTTTCCCTAGTTTCTGACTGCTAGCGGCGGCAACACCTTTATCTGCGTCGCCGTTTCGCTCGCTTCGATCTGCGCCATGTCAATCAGATAGGCCAGTACGTGCAATTCCTTGCTCTGGGCCATCAAACGCAACTGACTCAACATCGCCGCGATATATTCAATTGCCAGCAATTGTTCGTGCCTGTCGTCGCTGTCCATGCTGTCGTCCGCCATTGCCGGATGCAGTTCTTCCAATTAGCTATCGCGCAAATGAGAGCCTTGCAACCACAATTCCATATACAATCACTATATTTATTTTAAGTTGTTAATATATCCACGGGAAAAAATCCAACCCGACCCTTGACCGGGCGGAAAAGCAAAGCCATTTGACGATCCTTCTGCGTTTTTGAGCGCACCGCCCCGCCACCCTGCCCCGCAGCATGGCCAGAAAGAATCGAGACAAATGGACGTTGTCGTCGTCGAATCGCCCGCCAAGGCCAAGACCATAAACAAGTATCTGGGCCGCAATTATAAGGTGCTCGCCTCGTTCGGCCACGTGCGGGACCTGCCCGCGAAGGACGGCTCCGTGCGTCCGGACGACGATTTTTCCATGTCCTGGAGCGTCGATGCCGCATCCGGCAAGCGGCTGACCGATATTGCCAAGGCGTTGAAGGATGCAGACGGCCTTATCCTCGCAACCGACCCCGATCGCGAGGGCGAAGCGATTTCATGGCATGTGCTTGAAGTGCTCAAGCAGAAGCGCGTCGTGAAGGACAAGCCCGTCAGTCGCGTTGTGTTCAACGCCATCACCAAGCAATCGGTGCTCGACGCGATGGCGCATCCCCGCCAGATCGACGCACCGCTGGTCGAAGCCTATCTCGCGCGGCGCGCGCTGGACTATCTGGTCGGGTTCACGCTCTCCCCGGTCCTGTGGCGGAAATTGCCGGGCGCGCGCTCGGCGGGGCGAGTGCAATCGGTTGCGCTGCGCCTCGTGTGCGACCGCGAAGCCGAGATCGAGCGGTTCGTCCGCGAGGAATATTGGCAGATCGCCGCCACGCTGCGCACGCCGCGCGCGGAAAGCTTCGAGGCCCGGCTGACCGAATTCGAAGGTCGGAAACTGCAAAAGCTGGACATCAAGACCGGCCAGCAAGCCGATGATATCAAAGGGATGTTGAACGGCGCTGCCTTCAAGGCCGCATCCGTCGAGGCCAAGCCGACGCGGCGGAACCCGGCCCCACCCTTCACCACTTCGACGCTCCAGCAGGCAGCCTCCTCGCGACTCGGCTTTTCCGCGAACCGCACGATGCAGGTTGCGCAGCGGCTCTATGAAGGCATGGACATTGGCGGAGAGACGGCCGGCCTGATCACCTATATGCGTACCGATGGCGTGCAGATCGCACCCGAAGCCATAACTTCCGCACGCGACGTGATCGAGCACGAATTCGGCACGAAATACCTGCCTGAAAAGCCGCGCTACTACGCCAACAAGGCGAAGAACGCGCAGGAAGCGCACGAGGCCATTCGCCCGACCGATTTTTCGCGCCTGCCGCAGGACATGAAGAAATATCTCGATGCCGACCAGGCACGGCTTTACGAAATGATCTGGAAGCGGGCCGTCGCGAGCCAGATGCAGCCGGCGGAAATCGAGCGCACGACGGTCGAAATCGACGCGGCCAATGGCAGCCGCACGGCAAGGCTGCGCGCGGTCGGCTCGGTCGTCAAGTTCGACGGTTTCATCGCTGCCTATACGGACGTGAAGGACGAGGATTCGGAGGACGAGGAGAACAGGCGCCTGCCGGAAATTCATGCCGGCGAAGGGCTGGAGCGCGAATCGGTCAACGCCACGCAGCATTCCACCGAGCCGCCGCCCCGCTATTCCGAAGCCTCGCTCATCAAAAAGATGGAGGAATTGGGGATCGGTCGCCCGTCCACCTATGCCGCCACGCTCAAGACGCTGGAAGACCGCGAATATGTGGTGATCGACAAGCGCAAGCTCATCCCGCATTCGCGGGGCCGCATCGTCACGGCCTTTCTGGAAAGCTTCTTCGACAAGTATGTCGAATATGATTTCACCGCCGACCTTGAGGAAAAGCTGGACGAAATCTCGGATGGCAAGCTCGAATACAAGGTGGTCCTGCGCGATTTCTGGCGGGATTTTTCCGCCGCCGTGGAAAGCATCAAGGAGTTGCGCGTCACCGACGTTCTGAACGCGCTGAACGACGACCTCGCGCCGCTTTTGTTCCCCGCCCGGGAAGACGGCAGCGACCCCCGCGTCTGCCCGAAATGCGGGACTGGAACGCTTTCGCTCAAGCTCGGCAAATATGGCGCATTCGTCGGCTGCTCGAACTATCCCGAATGCGGCTTCACCCGGCAGTTGGGAGACGCGTCAGGCAATGGCGAAGCCGAATCCGTGGAAGACGGCACGAAGGCACTAGGCACCGATCCTTACACCCAGGAAGAGATCACGCTTCGGTCCGGGCGCTTCGGCCCCTATGTCCAGCGTGGAGAGGGCAAGGAAGCCAAGCGGTCGAGCCTGCCCAAGGGCTGGACCGCCGAATCCGTCGACCACGAAAAGGCGCTCGCCCTGCTGTCGCTGCCGCGCGACGTTGGCAAGCACCCTGAAACGGGCAAGATGATTTCCGCCGGGCTCGGGCGCTACGGTCCGTTCGTGCTGCATGACGGCACCTACGCCAATCTCGAATCGATCGAGGACGTGTTCTCCATCGGCCTCAACCGTGCTGTGTCGGTCATCGCAGAAAAGCAGCAGAAGGGGCCTCGCGCGCGCGGCGGCACGCCTGCGGCAATCAAGGACCTCGGTGCGCACCCCGATGGGGGCGGCACGATCACTGTTCGCGACGGGCGCTATGGTCCCTATGTCAACTACGGCAAGGTGAACGCCACGCTTCCCAAGGGTAAGGACCCGGCGAGCGTGACGCTTGAGGAAGCGCTTGCGCTGATCGCCGCGAAGTCCGAAAAGGATGCGGCGAACGGCGGCAAGAAGCCATTCCGGCGTGGAAAGAAGGCATAGCTTGAACCAGGACATTCCGGGAGGCCGAAAAGGTGGCGGATCGAATTCCGGCGACACCGGCTCCCGGAAACAGGGCATTCGGCCAAGCCGTGATGATATAATAAAATATATCTCCGAGAACCCGGATGGCGCAGCCAAGCGTCAGATCGCCAAGGCCTTCTCGTTGAAGGGCGATGACCGCCTCTGGCTGAAGGACCTGCTGAGGGATTTGCAGAAGGAGGGCTTCCTGCGCAGGCGCAACAAGCGTCTCGTGAAGCCCGGAACACTGCCCCATGTAACCGTGCTGGACATTTTCGGGCGCGATTCCGACGGCAGCCTGCTTGGGCGCCCCACGGAAGCGCGAGACGGAAACGGCGAACTGACCGTCCTGATCCGCGTCTCGCGCGGCGGGCCTGTCGCGGGCGTTGGCGACCGCGTGCTTGCAAAGACCTTCCCGGCGGAACGGGCGGAAGGCCCGCCCTATACCGCCCGGATCATGAAGGTGTTCGAGCGGCGGCGCGAGGCCGTTCTGGGCATATTCCGCGCCGCGACCGACGGAACGCTGCGCATCGTGCCGGTGGAACGCCGCCAGGCCGAGTTGATCGTTGATCCCGAATTTCGTGGCGCGGCAAAGGAGGGCGATCTCGTCGAGGTCGAGCCGGTCCGCATCGGACAATACGGCTTGGCGCGCGCCAAGGTGCTCGCGGTGCTGGGGTCGTTGACCTCGGAAAAGGCGGTCTCGATGATCGCCATCCATGCCCACGAGATTCCGCATATCTTCCCGGCGGATGTACTAGCCGAAACAGAAGCTATGAAGCCGGTCGGGCTTGAAGGACGCGAGGATTGGCGCACGGTTCCGCTCGTCACAATCGACCCCGCCGACGCCAAAGACCACGACGATGCGGTGTTTGCCGAACCCGATCCCGACGAATCCAATGCGGGCGGATACATCGTCACGGTCGCAATCGCCGATGTCGCGGCCTATGTTCGCCCCGGATCGGCCATCGACCGTGAGGCGCTGAACCGTGGCAATTCGGTCTACTTTCCAGACCGCGTGGTGCCGATGTTGCCGGAACGTCTTTCCAATGACCTTTGCTCCCTGAAGGAAGGGCTCGACCGGCCCGCATTGGCTGTGCGCATGACGTTCGCGGCGGAAGGCCGGAAGCTACGGCACAGCTTCCATCGTGTGACCATGCGCTCGGCGGCCAAGCTCGCCTACCCGCAGGCACAGGCAGCGATTGACGGAAACCCCGACGAAAAGACCGCGCCGCTGCTCGATTCCGTGCTGAAGCCGCTTTGGGCCGCCTATGCGGTGTTGAAGCGGGGGCGCGAGGCCCGCGAGCCGCTGGAACTGGACCTGCCGGAGCGGAAGATCCTGCTGAAGCCGGATGGCACCGTCGACCGGGTCGTGATTCCCGAAAGGCTCGACGCGCACAAGCTCATCGAGGAATTCATGATCCAGGCCAATGTTTCGGCTGCCGAAACGCTGGAGCGCAAGAGCCAGCCGCTGGTCTACCGGATCCATGACGGCCCGTCGCTCGCCAAGCAGGAATCGCTGCGCGAATTTCTCCAGACCATCGGAATTTCGCTTGCGCGCGGCGCGCAGTTGCGCCCCTCGCAGATCAACCGCATTCTGGAGCGCGTGCATGGCGAGGACAATGAAACGCTCGTCAACGAGGTTGTGCTGCGCTCACAGAGCCAGGCGGAATATTCCCCCGAGAACATCGGCCATTTCGGCCTCAACCTGCACCGTTATGCGCATTTCACCTCACCGATCCGCCGATATGCCGACCTCATCGTGCACCGGGCGCTCATTGGTTCGCTGGGCCTCGGCCAAGGCGGCATCACCGGCGCGGAAGAAGCGCGGCTCGAAGAAATCTCGGCGCTGATTTCCGCGACCGAACGACGCGCCATGGCGGCCGAACGCGACACTGTTGACCGGCTGGTTGCTGCGTATCTCTCTGAAAGAATTGGCGAAATCTTCGAAGCGCGGATATCCGGCGTCACCAAGGCGGGACTGTTTGTCCAATTGCCCGAATTTGGCGCAGACGGTTTTGTTCCCATATCTACGCTCGGAGACGACTACTACCGCTTCGACGAAGGTGCGCGCGCGCTCTATGGCGAGCGCTCCGGTCGAGGTTTTCGGCTGGCGGACACCGTTGAGGTGCGACTGGTTGAAAATGCACCTCTGGCCGGCGCGATGCGGTTCGAAATGTTGAGCGACCCCAAGCCGCTTCCGGGCACAAGGCGGTCGTATCACAAGTCGAAGGGTGCGAAAAACAAGGCGAGGCAACGCGCCTCGCAGCCGCGCGGCCCGCGGCACAGGAGATGACGATGGCGGATCAGGTCACTGGAATTGAACAGGTATTCGGCGGCGAGAACCATTCGGGCCGCCCTGCCCGCCCGCTCAAGGAAGCGATCAAGCGCGGCATTCTGGGTCGGTGCCCTGCCTGCGGCGAGGGCCATCTGTTCCGCGCATTTACAAAGACTGTGGACCGCTGCGAAGCATGCGGCGAGGAAATGTTCCACCATCGCGCTGACGACCTGCCGGCTTATCTCGTGATCACCGTTGTCGGGCACGTCGTGCTGACCCTGTTCCTGATCGCGGAACTGGTGCTCAACTGGTCGAGCTGGCAGCACCTCGCACTTTGGGTTCCCGTCACGCTGGTGATGTCGCTTGCACTCCTCCAGCCCGCAAAGGGCGCGGTCGTCGGCCTGCAATGGGCAAACTACATGCACGGCTTCGGCGGTGAGGGCGACGGCCTCGAAACGCACCCGGAATTGACCGAAACGGCACGGTAAAATAATACCACATTTTTATCTATATGTTTTTGCTTGTTTTTTTGTTTCTGCTTCCTGTTTCGTTGAATTGACCGCATATTCGATCTGAACTATAAGCCTGCGCAAGACAGCGGCCTGACGGGCCGCCGTTTTATTATTGGCAACCCTTTTTCCGGTGCGCCAATTCAAGCAACAAGAAACGCCCTCGCCTGAGGGTCCAAACAGGACAATGCCATGACAACCTTTTCGCAAAAGCCTGCGGAAGTGGTGAAGAAGTGGGTGCTGATCGATGCCGAGGGTCTCGTCGTCGGACGTCTCGCCTCCATCGTCGCCAACCGCCTGCGCGGCAAGCACAAGCCGACCTTCACCCCGCATGTCGACGATGGCGACAACGTCATCGTGATCAATGCCGACAAAGTGGCGCTGACCGGCAAGAAGTACACCGACAAGATGTACTACTGGCACACCGGCCATCCGGGCGGCATCAAGGAGCGCACCGCGCGCCAGTTGCTCGAGGGCCGTTTTCCGGAGCGCGTCGTTGAGAAAGCCGTCGAGCGCATGATTCCCCGTGGCCCGCTTGGCCGCCGCCAGATGAAGAACCTGCGCGTTTACGCCGGAACTTCTCACCCGCACGAGGCGCAGCAGCCCGAAACGCTGGATGTCGCCGCGATGAACACCAAGAACAAGAGGGCTTAACAATGGCCGAACTCAGCTCCCTCGCCGAACTCGGCACGGTGGCCGCAACAGAGCAGCCGGCAGCACCCGTCCATGTCCAGAAGCTGGACAGCCAGGGCCGCGCCTACGCCACTGGCAAGCGCAAGGACGCGATTGCCCGCGTCTGGGTCAAGCCCGGCTCCGGCAAGATCGTCGTCAACGACAAGGAATTTGCCGCCTATTTCGCAAGGCCGGTGCTCCAGATGATACTCAACCAGCCCATCGTGGCGTCCAACCGCGTCGGCCAGTTCGACATCGTTGCGACCGTCACGGGCGGTGGCCTCTCCGGTCAGGCCGGCGCCGTGCGCCACGGTATCTCCAAGGCGCTGACCTATTACGAGCCGGCGCTGCGCAGCGTGCTCAAGAAGGGCGGCTTCCTGACCCGCGACAGCCGCACGGTCGAGCGCAAGAAGTACGGCAAGGCGAAAGCCCGCCGCAGCTTCCAGTTCTCCAAGCGCTGATCGCTTCCCCATCGTGGAAAAAGGCCGCCTCCGGGCGGCCTTTTTTGTTGTGGCGCTACCCGCCGAAATGGTCCGCGGAACTCATATTGACCGGACCATACGGCTTTCGGAAGCCGTGCGCCTCCAGCCACTCGATTGCCGCCTTGGGTTCATCGGTCTGGACAATCGTCGCGCCCTGCTCGATC
The DNA here is from genome assembly GCA_023953835.1 of Rhizobiaceae bacterium. NCBI lineage: Bacteria > Pseudomonadati > Pseudomonadota > Alphaproteobacteria > Hyphomicrobiales > Rhizobiaceae > Rhizobiaceae bacterium. Next base: position 3,575,274 of record JAMLJB010000001.1, read on the forward strand.
CAGAAACCGAACACATCGTCGGGATTCGAGGCATTCACCGCCAACTGGTCGCCGCGCCCGCCCGCGAGATAGCCCGCCGGCTTGTTCACGATGGCATAGGTATTCACCCACATGTGCCAGTCGCCCCGGATCGCTTCGGCCCGCACATGCGGACGGAACAGCGCGCCGCCATCCGCAGTCACCTCGCCGGGCTCGCGGCGCCAGTTGATCATCTCCACCGCGTCGGCGCCGACCGCGCCCGTCGTGGAGCGCACAAACGACGCATCGCGCACCGCGTCGTCGGCGATTATCGGCATGAAATGCACGCGAGCGTCCATACCTCGCAGCAGCGCCGTCGCCTCGCTCACCTTGTCCGCATTCCAGAGATTCTGCTTGATGATGATCTGATCCTCGACGCCGAGGGAACGCGCCTCCTCCACAATCCCGCCAAGCTCGGAGAAGTCCAGCTTGTTGTCGATATTGACCAGAACACGACCACGGGCGGCGACCAGGACGTCTCGGAGCGTCGGAACGGGTTCGTCGGTCACCTTGCCCGTCTCCTCGATCCGAAGCCTGCACGGCGCCAGATCCGCAAGTGTCCTCTCGACCAGCTGACCCCGGCACGTCGTGGTCCGGTCCAGCCAGGTGTCATGCAGGGCGACATACACATTGTCGCGCGTTTTCTGGACGTCGATCTCCACGATCTCGACACCGAGCGCCACTGCGGCGCTGATCGCGTCGAGCGAATTTTCGGCCCGCACGACCTGTCCGTTCTCCCGCACACCGGCCCGATGGCCGACCACCATCACATGGTCCCGCCACTGGTTGGCATGCTCGAAGCGATCCAGGATGGAGACAACACGGGGCTCGAATTGCCCGGCCCGGGATGGCGAATGGGTCCCGAGGAGCAGGAGCGCAGCGAGCGCTGGAACAAGACGCATGTCGAATCCCTCGACATTTCCGTTGGCGCCGGGATAGGCGCGCCATGCAACAGCGATGTGAAGCTTTGACGAAGCGCCAATGACGCCTGCGTGCGGGATCAAGGGGAGACTGGTGGGCGATGACGGGCTCGAACCGCCGACATCTTCGGTGTAAACGAAGCGCTCTACCAACTGAGCTAATCGCCCCTGCAGGCGCGGACCTTTAAGCGCTAACGCCCGCCCGCGCAAGCCCAAATCGGGGTCATTTCCCGCGTGAATCGCACTTCGCCAAGGCCGTTCAACAAATCCGGCAAAGCATTCCAGCATAGTTGAAAATAAGCGATGCCAGCGCCTTGACACCTCCCAACGAACCCCTTAATTCCACGCCCATCGACGCGGTTCGATCGAACCGGTGTCGCAATGCGCGGGTGTAGCTCAGTCGGTTAGAGTGCCGGCCTGTCACGCCGGAGGTCGCGGGTTCGAGCCCCGTCACTCGCGCCATTTTCTCAATCATCGATGAGCAGCAAGCAGCGCAGACGCCGCCTTTTCCCCTGCCGCTATGCTTCGCAGCGAGATGCCGAAAGGTCCAGGGCCAATCCGGTTGCCAGAAACAAAAGCGGCCGGGAATCCCCGACCGCCTGATGACAGGAAGTGCTGTAGAATGCTTAGTTCAGCGCGTCCTTGAGACCCTTCCCCGCAGAGAACTTCGGGCGAACCCGTGCAGGCACCTTCACTTCCGCGCCGGTCTGAGGATTGCGGCTGGTCGAAGCTGCCTTCTTGACCGCGCTGAAATTGCCGAACCCAACAAGACGTACGTCGCCGCCCTTCTTCAACTCGCCGGTGATTGCCGAGAACACCGCGTCGACAGCTGCCTGCGCGTGCGCCTTAGAGAGATTTGCGGTGTCCGCAACCGCTGCAATCAGCTCGTTCTTGTTCATGAAGAGTTTCCTTCCTAGGAGAAAATTTGAGATCTAGCGACTCAACTAAGAGAAGGCGATATTAGTGAGAGTTGACAGGGCCACCAAGCGGAAACCCTAGCAAAATAAGGAAAAACCCAAGTTTTCTACGGCTTTCTACAGGAAAGATGCAGCCGGGCGTCGGCCCGGCTGCACTGATTGTCGGCTAATCGCTGCCGCTCAGTGAGCGACGAACTTGCCGCTGTCTTCCGCGCTGTCGGCGGGGGCAGCCGAGCTTGCGGGCTCAACCCATTCGATGGGCTCCGGCATGCGCAGCAGCGCGTGCTGCAACACCTCCCCGACCCGCGAAACCGGAATGATCTCCATTCCGCTTTTCACATTGTCCGGAATGTCGGCAAGGTCTTTCGCGTTCTCTTCGGGGATCAGCACCTTCTTTATGCCACCACGCAGCGCGGCAAGGAGCTTTTCCTTGAGACCACCGATCGGAAGCACTCTGCCCCTGAGCGTGATCTCGCCCGTCATCGCGACGTCCTTGCGAACCGGAATGCCGGTCAGCACGGAAACGATGGCGGTCGCCATCGCGGTGCCGGCCGACGGACCGTCCTTTGGCGTCGCGCCTTCGGGAACGTGCACGTGGATGTCGCGCTTGTCGAAGAGAGGCGGCTCGATGCCGAAATCCAGCGCCCGGCTGCGGACATAGGATGCGGCAGCCGAGATCGACTCCTTCATGACATCGCGCAGATTGCCGGTCACCGTCATACGGCCCTTGCCGGGCATCATCACGCCTTCAACCGTCAACAGCTCGCCGCCGACCTCGGTCCAAGCCAGGCCCGTGACGACGCCGACCTGATCCTCGCCCTCGGCCATGCCATGCCGATAGCGCGGCACGCCCAGATAGTCGTGGATGTTGTCGGGCGTGATCTTCACCGACTTCTTCTTGGTCTTGAGGATTTCGGTGACCGCCTTGCGCCCGAGCTTCATCAGCTCGCGCTCCAGCGAGCGCACGCCCGCCTCGCGTGTGTATGTCTGGATGACGACGCGGATGGCGTCTTCCGAAATGCTGAACTCCTTGGGCTGCAAGGCGTGGTCGCGGATCACCTTCGGCAGAAGGTGACGCTTGGCGATCTCGACCTTTTCGTCCTCGGTGTAGCCGGCGATCCGGATGATCTCCATGCGATCCATCAAAGGCGCGGGAATGTTCAGCGTGTTCGCCGTGGTCACGAACATCACGCTCGAAAGGTCGTACTCGACCTCCAGATAGTGGTCCATGAACGTGGCGTTCTGCTCGGGATCCAGCACCTCCAGAAGTGCCGAGGACGGATCGCCCCGGAAATCCTGCCCCATCTTGTCGATCTCATCGAGCAGGAAGAGCGGGTTCGACTTCTTGGCCTTCTTCATCGACTGGACGACCTTGCCGGGCATCGAGCCGATATAGGTACGGCGGTGTCCGCGGATTTCAGCCTCGTCGCGCACGCCGCCCAGCGCCATGCGCACAAACTCGCGCCCGGTCGCCTTAGCGATGGACTTGCCGAGCGAAGTCTTGCCGACGCCGGGAGGACCGACGAGGCACAGGATCGGACCCTTTAGCTTGCGCTGCCGGCTCTGCACCGCGAGATATTCGACAATGCGCTCCTTGACCTTGTCCAGGCCGTAGTGATCGGCGTCCAGCACTTCCTCTGCAAAAGTGAGGTCGTGCTTGACCTTGGAGTTCTTGCCCCACGGAATGGAGAGCAGCCAGTCCAGATAGTTGCGCACGACGGTCGCTTCCGCCGACATCGGCGACATGGTGCGCAGCTTCTTCAGCTCCGCCTCCGCCTTTTCGCGCGCTTCCTTGCTGAGCTTGGTCTTCTTGATGCGGGCCTCGATTTCCGCCGCTTCGTCGCGACCGTCCTCGCCCTCGCCAAGCTCCTTCTGAATCGCCTTCATCTGCTCGTTGAGATAGTACTCGCGCTGGGTCTTCTCCATCTGGCGCTTGACACGCGAGCGGATGCGCTTTTCCACCTGGAGCACGGAGATTTCGGCCTCCATGAAGCCCATCGCTTTCTCAAGGCGTTCCTTTACGGAAAGCGTGGAGAGAAGCTCCTGCTTCTCAACGATCTTGACCGCGAGGTGCGACGCGACCGTGTCGGCCAGCTTCGAATAGTCTTCGATCTGGCCGGCAGCGCCCACAGCCTCCGGGGAAATCTTCTTGTTAAGCTTCACATAGTTCTCGAAGTCGGCGACGACGGAGCGCGCAAGCGCCTCGATCTCGACTTCCTCTTCCTTCGGCTCAGCGAGAACTTCCGCTTCCGCCTCATGGAAATCGGCGCGTTCGAGGAAGCCCTTGACGCTTGCGCGAACGGAGCCCTCGACGAGAACCTTCACCGTTCCGTCGGGCAGCTTCAGGAGCTGCAGCACATTGGCGAGCGTGCCGACGTCATAGATCGCGTCGGGCTGCGGATCGTCGTCGGCAGCGTTCTTCTGGGTCACGAGCAGAATCTGGCGCTCGGAACCCATCGCCTCTTCAAGCGCCTTGATCGATTTCTCGCGGCCGACGAACAGCGGCACGATCATGTGGGGAAACACCACGATGTCGCGCAGCGGAAGCACCGCAAACACGCCGGAACCTGAGGGCTTGGTTGTCTTGCTCATTTTGAACCTTTCATGCGGCCGCACCAGGCCAGCCGCGATTCTCGATCATAGCGACACAGGATCGATCCGCCTATCACCCATTGGCTGGATGCTGGAAAAAGCGCGGAGAGAAACCTCTGCCCTGAGAGCTTAATTGGAGAGCGCGCCGGCAAAGATCAAGGGCCATGCCGAAATGCCGGGCGCTGCATCGAAAAACGCATGGCGGGGCACATGGCGCGCCCCGCGACAGCATCCGCGAAGCGCCCCTCAGGCGCTTGCGCTGCTCTTCTTCTCGCTCTGCTCCGAGTAGATGTAAAGCGGTCGCGCGTTGCCCGACACGACCTCCTCGGAAATCACGACTTCCTGCACGCCTTCCAGAGCCGGAAGCTCGAACATCGTGTCGAGCAGGATCGCCTCCATGATCGAACGAAGGCCGCGCGCGCCGGTCTTGCGCTCGATGGCGCGCTTGGCGATGGCGGAAAGCGCATTCTCATGGAACGTCAGTTCGACATTCTCCATCTCGAACAGGCGCTGATACTGCTTCACCAGCGCGTTCTTCGGTTCGGTCAGGATCTGGATCAGGGCGGCCTCGTCGAGGTCCTCCAGCGTGGCAAGCACCGGCAGGCGGCCTACAAATTCAGGGATCAAGCCGAATTTCAGCAGGTCCTCCGGCTCCACGAGGCGGAACAGGTCGCCCGTGCGGCGCTCTTCCGGCGACGCGACACTCGCGCCGAAGCCGATCGATGTCTTGCGGCCCCGGTCGGAAATGATCCGGTCGAGCCCGGCAAACGCGCCGCCGCAGATGAACAGGATATTGGCCGTATCGACCTGCAGGAACTCCTGCTGCGGATGCTTGCGCCCGCCTTGCGGCGGCACGGAAGCCACGGTGCCTTCCATGATCTTCAACAGTGCCTGCTGCACGCCCTCGCCCGAAACGTCGCGGGTGATCGAGGGATTGTCGGACTTGCGCGAAATCTTGTCGATTTCGTCGATATAGACGATGCCGCGCTGGGCGCGCTCGACGTTGTAATCGGCGGCCTGGAGCAGTTTCAGGATGATGTTCTCGACATCCTCGCCGACATAGCCGGCCTCGGTCAGCGTCGTGGCGTCGGCCATCGTGAATGGCACGTCGATGATGCGCGCCAGCGTCTGCGCAAGCAGCGTCTTGCCGCAGCCGGTCGGCCCGATCAGCAGGATGTTGGACTTGGCAAGCTCGACGTCGTTGTTCTTGCCCGCGTGTGCGAGGCGCTTGTAATGGTTGTGGACCGCGACGGACAGCACGCGCTTGGCGTAGCCCTGCCCGATCACATAGTCGTCCAGAACCTTGAGAATCTCCTGCGGGGTGGGAACACCCTCGCGGGATTTCACCATCGAGGTCTTGTTCTCTTCGCGGATGATATCCATGCACAGCTCGACGCATTCATCGCAGATGAACACGGTCGGTCCGGCAATCAGCTTACGCACTTCGTGCTGGCTCTTGCCGCAGAATGAGCAATAGAGCGTATTCTTGGAATCGCCGCTGTTGCCTACCTTGCTCATTTCATACGTCCTTTCAGCCGTTTCAGCTCTCTTTCGAGAGCGCCGCCCAACCGACCCCGGCATATTGCCCGGTCGGAAAGCCGGCTATCCCTGCAACGCCCTTCGTACGAAACACAAATCGGAAGACGTGGCAATGATTCGCAGCAACCCTTGTCGAGGCTACCCATCCGTAAATCAACAGAAGCTTAACGTAGGACGTCAAGGGGCCAGTTCAAAGATAAGCAATGGAATTGTGTGCTGCGGATGCATCCATTGGGCCGTATATCCGGCATGGGGTGCAATCACGACATCAACTTTTGTTGTTCGGGGTAAGCCGTTTGGCCGCACGCCGCGTCAGGCGCGCGCGCCCTCCATGGCTTCGCGGGTGGTGATGACCTTGTCGATCAAGCCAAACTCCAGCGCCTCGTCCGAAGTCATGAAGTGATCGCGGTCAAGCGTCCGCTCGATGGTATCGTAATCCCTGCCGGTGTGCTTCACGTAGATTTCGTTCAGGCGGCGCTTCAACTTGATGATGTCCTGCGCGTGGCGCTCGATGTCCGAAGCCTGCCCCTGGAAACCGCCGGAAGGCTGGTGAACCATGATGCGGGCATTGGGCGTCGCAAAGCGCATATCCTTGTGACCGGCGCAGAGAAGCAGCGAGCCCATCGACGCGGCCTGCCCGGTGCAGAGCGTCGAGACCGCCGGCCTGATGAACTGCATCGTGTCGTAGATGGCCATGCCGGACGTGACCACGCCGCCGGGCGAATTGATGTAGAGGCTGATTTCCTTCTTCGGATTCTCGGCTTCGAGGAACAGAAGCTGCGCGCAGACGAGCGTCGCCATGCCGTCCTCGACCGGACCGGTGATGAAAATAATGCGCTCTTTCAACAGGCGCGAGAAAATATCGTAGGCCCGTTCGCCGCGATTGGTCTGCTCGACCACCATCGGAACGAGGTTCATGTAGGTTTCGACCGGGTCTTTCATGGAATTACCTTCTCAACAGGGTCGCGCACCGCAGCTTCGGATGCAGAATCGGAATCGGAACAGTTGCCTGTAGATAGGACGCCCGGTCCACGGTGTGCAAGGGCAGGGAAAAGCCGATTTTTCTTAACCTTTCTCCTTAACGACGTGGAGCGAATCCGCTTTCAAGCGCGGGGCTCCCGGCTAAAGTCGCCAGCTTGTTGCGTGTGGAGACTGGTCCCATGAGATCTCAAGCCGGGCGTTTCGTCCTGACAATTCTTGCCATCGGCGTTACGGCGCCGAGCGCGGTTGCGAGCGGCTCTCCGATCGAATGCTATCAGCACATTTATCGCAAGCCGCTCTACGGTACGGTGACGGAGCGGGTGGAACTGTATCCCGCTTACACGGATGTGCAGACATCCGCCGCAATTGTCGGCACCCGCGAACGCGTCACGCAGATCACGCCGGAATCGGAAGGCGTTCGCGTGATACCAGCCCAATACCGCACCATCAGGGAACGCGTGCTCCTCGAACCCGCCAAGGTCGTGCGCAGGCAACTCCCTCCCCGCACCGAAATCCGCTATCGCAAGGAGCTTGTTCCCGGCGGTTACAAGTGGGAATGGCGTGTCATCAACGGTCGCAGGGTGCTCTGCAAGATCGCGGTGCCATCGACCTACCGAAAGGTGGCCGAACGTGTGCCGGTTGGACCGGCCCGCACCGTCAACCAGACGATACCGGCCGTATATGGCTATCGCGAGAAGGTCATAGAAGTCGCGCCGGAGCGCCATGAGCGCTATGTCATACCCGCGCGCTTTGCCTCGGAAACGGAACAGGTCGTGCTTCGACCGAAAATCGTCAGGGAGAGACCCGTTGCGCCGGCCTATCGGACCGTCGGTCGCAAGGTGCTGCTGCGCCCCGGCGAGGATGCCTATAAGCGGATCGCAATTCCCGACCGCTGCAAGATGTAGTGACCAGCCGGCCTGATCCCGGATTGTCGCGGAACAGCGTGCACATCCACGTTCATGTTTCCCGGCGCGGATGCTAACAGAGCCGCATGCAGCACGCGCCGCCCTATCTTCATTTCGAGGCATCGACCAGACGGTTGCGGCTCGATCCGCACGAACCGCGCTTCGTGCAGAATCCTTACGAAGCCTATGCCTGGCTGCACGAGCGATCGCCCGCCTTTTTCTGGGAAGACTACGGCATGTGGTGCTTCGGCGGCTACGAGCAGGTCAATCGCCTGCTGCGGGACAGATCGCTTGGCAGGCAGAATCCGCTTGGCATCCCGGGCAGCGCGAGTGTCGCCAAGGGTCGCGAGCATCTTGCCGCCTTCGATGCCGTGGAGGCGCATTCGATGCTCGAACTGGAGCCGCCCGTCCACACGCGCCTGCGCACGCTGGTCAACCGCGCATTCGTGTCGCGTCAGGTAGAGCGGCTGCGCCCGCGCGCCGAACGTCTGGCGTATGATCTGATCGACGCCTTTCACGACGGCGCCTTCGACCTGCTTCCGGCCTTTGCCACGCCATTGCCCATGACGATCATCGCCGAGATGCTGGGCGTGCCGGTGGAGATGGGTCCGCAACTGCTGGATTGGTCACACAGGCAGGTGGCTATGTACATGCATGGCCGGACGCGCGAGACGGAAGACGCCGCCAACGCCGCCGCGCGCGCGTTTTCCGATTTCCTGCGCGGCTATGCGGCGGAGCGGCGACGCAAACCCGGTGACGACCTCCTGTCGCTGCTGCTCTCGGCGCAGGAGGACGGCGAAAGGCTCAGCGAGGACGAACTGGTTTCGTCGGTAATTCTGCTCCTGAACGCAGGACACGAAGCAACCGTACACCAGACCGGCAATGCGGTACGCACGCTCATTCTCGAGCGGAATGCGGGCCGCACCGATCCCGCCACGCTGTTCGCCACGCCGGATGCAGTGGCTGCAACCGTCGAGGAATGCCTGCGCTTCGACGCGCCGCTGCACATGTTCACGCGCTATGTGTATCGGGATACCGATTTCGGCGACGGCATCGCGGTCGATGCGGGCCGGCAGATCGCCCTGCTGCTCGGCATGGCAAATCGCGACCCTCGTGCTTTCGCCGATCCATCCTCTTTCCTTCCCTCGCGAAGCGACCAGAAGAATGTCAGCTTCGGCGCGGGCATCCATTTCTGCATCGGAGCGCCGTTGGCGCGCGTCGAGTTGCAGGCCTCGCTCGCCATGCTCTTTGCGCGACTGCCCGACCTGCAATTCGCGGAACCGCCGATCTATGGCGACACCTATCATTTCCACGGGCTGCGAAGCCTGATGGTCAGGGCCGACTAGAGCCGGATTACGTATTCCTTGCGGGTGGTCTCGACGACCTCCCAGCTTCCCTTGAAGCCGGGACGAAGGACGAAACTGTCTCCCGCCGTGACCCTGCGCGCTTCTCCGCCATCCTCCGTGATGATCGAGATGCCGGAAAGGATGTGGCAGAATTCCCATTCGTCATATTCGATCCGCCATTTGCCCGGCGTGGCCTCCCAGATCCCGGCGAAGAGGCCGCCATCGGCCTCTTCCGCGTTCCACGTCAGGAAGCGAGGATCACCGGAAATGACGCGATCTTCCGCCGGAGCGCCGGATTCGGGCGCTCCGATGGCCTTGACGACCAGAAAACGCGGCATCGTCAGACCTTCGCCAGCGACTGGTCGAGATCGGCGATGATGTCGTTGATGTCCTCGATGCCGACCGAAAGACGGACGGTATCGGGACCGGCGCCCGCCGCCACTTTCTGCTCGTCGGAAAGCTGGCGGTGGGTGGTCGATGCCGGATGGATGACCAGCGAGCGCGTGTCGCCGACATTGGCGAGATGCGAAAAAAGTTCCAGCCCCTCGACGAACTTGACGCCGGCATCGTAGCCGCCTTTCAGGCCGACCGTGAAAACCGCTCCGGCGCCCTTCGGCGAATAGCGCTGCTGCAATGCGTGGTTCTTGTCCCCCTTGAGGCCCGGATAGGAAACCCAGGCCACCTTGGGATGATTGGACAGCCAGGCCGCGGCGGCGGCGGCGTTGTCGCAATGCTTCTGCATGCGCAGCGGCAGCGTCTCGACCCCGGTCAGGATCAGGAACGCGTTGAACGGCGAGATGGCCGGGCCGAAATCGCGCAGGCCAAGCACGCGAGCGGCGATGGCAAACGCAAAATTGCCAAAGGTTTCGTGCAGCACCACGCCGCCATATTCCGCACGCGGCTGCGACAGCATGGGGTATTTCCCGGACTTCGACCAGTCGAAGGTCCCGCCATCGACAATGACGCCGCCGACAGAGTTGCCATGGCCGCCGATGAACTTGGTCAGCGAGTGAACCACGATGTCCGCGCCGTACTCGACGGGCCGGATGAGATAGGGCGTGGCCAGCGTATTGTCGACGATCAGCGGAATGCCGTGCTTGTGCGCAACCTTGGCAATCGCCTCGATGTCGACGAACGTGCCTCCGGGATTGGCAAGGCTTTCGATGAAGATCGCCTTGGTCTTGTCATCGATCTGCTTTTCGAAGCTCGAAGGGTCTTCCGGTTCGGCCCACCGCACCTCCCAGCCGAAATTCTTGAACGCATGGCCGAACTGGTTGATCGAACCGCCATACAGCTTCCTGGCAGCCACGAAATTCTCGCCCGGCGCCATGATGGTGTGGAAGACGAGCATCTGCGCCGCATGGCCGGATGCAACCGCAAGCGCAGCCGTGCCGCCTTCAAGCGCGGCAAGGCGCTCCTCCAGCACCGCCTGCGTGGGGTTCATGATGCGCGTATAGATGTTGCCGAAGGCCTTGAGGCCGAACAATGAAGCGGCGTGGTCGGCATCCTCGAACACATAGGAGGTGGTCTGGTAGATCGGCGTCGCGCGCGCTCCCGTGGCCGGATCGGGCTTTGCCCCGGCGTGCACTGCAAGCGTGGAAAATCCGGGGATACGTGGCGACATGACTTCCTCTCCTCAACATGTGGATCTGTGAAATTGAGGCAGGACTTTGCGCAGGAAGCCGCCCCTCTTGCAACGATGGATTTTCTCAAAAACGCCGGGTTCCATTCGTCTGTTTTCGCCGGCAGCCGCTTTCGAGGAACAATCGCCTATTTCGAGCGCACGCCGAAACTCTGCACCCCGCCGCGCATCAGGGGACGGCGCGATGAAATGACTCCCGAATTGACCCCGGTCCAGCCGATCTCGCCGGAAAGGCGGCCATACTCGATTTTCGGGCAGCGATTCATGACAACCTTCAACCCCGCTGCTTCCGCGCGCGCCGCCGCCTCGTCGTGCCGGACGCCGAGCTGCATCCAGATCACTTTTGGCAAGGGAGAGAGCTGAAGCGCCTCCTCGACAATCCCCGGCACGGCCTCCGTCGCCCTGAAAATGTCCACCATATCGACAGGAACGGAGATCTCCGACAGGCGTGCATACACGTGCTGGCCAAGAATCTCCTTTCCCGCCTGCCCCGGATTGACTGGAAAGACCTGAAATCCCTTGGCAATGAGGTATTTGGCAACGAAAAAGCTTGGACGCACATCGTTCGCGGATGCGCCGACAATTGCGATGCTGCGCACCTCGTTGAGGATGTCGGCGATGTACTGGTTGTCATAGGAGTCGTGGTTCAAGCTGCCCTCGCCGGGTTGCATTCGGTCCTGAAATCCAGTCACATGACTGCAGGGCCCGGACTGAACAAGCGGAGAGACTACATGCGCAAGTCGCTGGCGCAACTGTTGGCCCTTTTGGGGATGGCAGCCCTGATCCCCTCGAACGCGTCCGCAGGCGTTCCGCCGGACGGGCTGGCGAGCATGGATAAGGCGGCGGTTGAATTCGTGACGCTGCTTCAGCAGCCGGAATATGCCGCAAACCCGCCGCGCATCGGCGAAGACAAGGTGAAAGTCGTTTTCGCCGCACTGCTCGATCGGGACAAAATCATCGGCAAGTCGCCCTACACGAAGCAGGACATACAGCCGCTTCTGGCTATATTTTCGGGCTATTTTGCACTTTCAAAGGTTTATATCGAGCATCGCGACGCCAGCGGGAAGCCGCCGGAGCAAGGACCGGAAGTGGCCTATCAGGACGAGCTTGCACTTCTTGCCAAGGGCATGGTGCAGGCAGGCGGCGCGCTATCTCTGGCGCTGACGGACGATGCCGACAGCAAGCCGGCAGCCGATTTCACGGAACCGGAAAAGGCCCAGCTCGCCAAATACAGGATGGGTGTGAGCCAGATTTTCTCAAGCGCGGTCTCACTGGTCCAGAATCCGCAATATTCTGAGGCCAACAAGCAGATCCTCGCCGAGGCGCTCGCCGAAAACGGGCTGGCGTTTCGCGACATCATCCTCGTCGCCGAGCGCGGCAACATCGCAAATGCGGCGACGCAGGCCCTGCTCTACGCCCCAAAAACCGTGGAGGAAAACATGAACGCCTTTATCAACGAACTGAAAAGCGATGAATGCACCGGCTTGTGCGCGCTGAAATAGCTGGGTCAGGACCCTAGGTCGTAGTGACGATTTAACGGTTCGCTGCGTTGGAGCGGAAAAGACCGCTGAACAGGAGAAAAGCGCAAGGCGGTGTTGACCACCGTCGAGCATTTTCGACGCATTCAGCGGCCTTTTCTGCCCAACCCCAGAGGGGCCGCGCCGAAATCGGCCATTTCTTCGTCACGCGTCGTCGAATATGCGATGCATATCCTTCCTCCTTCTTCCTCGAACTGACCAATTTCATCTGCGGCGCAGCAAATCGCTAAATCGTCACTACGACCTAGGCCGGCAGCGAAATGTTACCGGCTGCATCGATCGGAAAGTCGGGATTGTGAGCGACTTCCCAGACATTTCCTTCCGGGTCGGCGAAATAGCCGTACCAGCCGCCCCAGAACGCCTTTCCGCCAGGCTTCACGATCTCGCCGCCCGCCCGTTCGGCAAGCTCCAGCACCGCATCGACCTCGAAATCGGTGCGCGTGTTGTAGGCCAGATAAACGCGCGAATGACCGCCCGTAAACTCAATGCCTGAATCCTTTTCCGCGCTTTCCCTCGGAAACAGGGCAAAGATGGTGCCCCCAATCTGGAAAAATGCCACGCCATCGTCGATCCGATGGCGTTTGAAACCCATCGAGCGATAGAAGCCAGCCATCAGGTCGAGATCATCGACCGCAATGGTGATGATCGAGACGCGTGGCTCCATCATTCCGGGCCCCATTGCGGCTTGCGCTTTTCGATGAATGCCGAGATGCCCTCCCGTGCATCCCGGGCCAGCATGTTATCCACCATGACCTGCGCCGCATAGTCATAGGCCTCGGTCAGCCCCATCTCCGCCTGTCGGTAGAAGGCCTGCTTGCCTCTCGAAATGCCGGAAGGCGATTTCGAAACAATCGCTTGTGCGTATTTGCTGACGACCTGCGCGAGATATTCGGGCGGCACGACGCGATTGACCAGCCCGAATTCGCGGGCCGTCGCCGCGTCGATCATTTCGCCCGTCAATAGCATTTCCATCGCATGCTTCGGCTTGAGGCCGCGCGCCAACGCGACGCCCGGGGTGGTGCAGAACAGGCCGACATCGATGCCATTCACGCCGAATGTCGCCTTGTCCGAAGCAATTGCGAGGTCGCAGGTCGCAACAAGCTGGCACCCCGCCGCTGTCGCGATTCCATTCACCTCGGCAATGACCGGGCGCGGATGCTGCATGATCGACTGCATCATGCGCCCGCACGCATCGAATGTGTGCTTGAAGAACGCCTCGCCGCCGTCCGCATCGCCGCGATGTGCGGTCATTTCCTTAAGGTCATGGCCGCCGGAAAAGACCTTACCCGCCGCGGCAATGACGATCACGCGGACGGACGAATCTTCGGCAGACCTGTCCAGTTCAGCCTGCAGCCGGGAGATAAGCTCAATGGACAGCGCGTTCGCGGGCGGATTGGTAAGTGTCAGCCTCAACACACCTTCGGATTGCTGGACATCGAGCAAGCTTCGCTGCTCGGCGTTGCGTGGCATCGCCAGAATCTCCCCCATGGATCTCTCCTTGAACATGGTCATGCAAATTGCCAACAATTCAGCGCCACAGCTTGACTTCCGGCAAATCGGCGCTTCCTTCGTCGGAAGCCACGTTAGCACCAAGGATGCGGAATGCCAGCCCAGCCAGATCTCGTACCCGTCATGACCGTGGCCGAAGTCAGCGCAATGCTCGACGAGGTCTTTCCCCAGTTCAACGTGGACCGCGCCTTCGAAGTCCGCGAAATTCGCCCCGGCGGCTGTACCGTGAGATTAAACGCAGGCGACAATCATCTGCGCCCGGGCGGCACGGTTTCAGGTCCATCTCTGTTCGCGCTTGCAGATATATCTGGCTATGTCTGCGTCCTCTCACATGCGGGACCGGACGCGCTTTCCGTGACCACCAACCTGAACATCAATTTCATGCGCAAGGCCGAGGCGGGGCCAATTGACGGCCATTGCCGCATTCTCAAGCTTGGCCGCAGCCTCATGGTTTTCGACATCGAGATGGTCGCAGGCGCCGACGGGCATCTGGTCGCTCATGCGACCGGGACCTATTCCATTCCGCCGAAACGTTGATAAAGGTCACCCGATGGATGGTTTGACGCGCGCCCAGCTCGACAAAAAGGAAAATCAGGATTTCGCACTCGGCGGCAAACCGATGCGTCCACGCGACGCCGCGACACTGATCCTGCTCGACCGCGACTCCGGTGCGCCGCGCGTACTGATGGGCCGCCGGCACATGCGCCACACATTCATGCCCGGCAAATTCGTGTTTCCGGGCGGGCGGACAGACCCCGCCGACAGCCGCGTCAGGATCGCCGAGGGACTGCACCCGGCCGAGGAGCAAAAGCTGATCGGGCAAGGCAGCCGCGCCAGCGCCGCGCGGGCGCGCGCCATCGCTCTTTCGGCGATTCGCGAAACCTATGAGGAAGCGGGCCTGTTGATCGGCCGCAAGGGCGATTTCTCAACCACGCGGGGAGACTGGCAGGGCTTTGCCACGCACGCCGTGCAGCCATCGCTCGCAGCCCTTCGATACATTGCCCGCGCCATCACGCCTCCCGGCCGCGTTCGCCGCTACGACACACGCTTTCTGGCGGCGTGGAGAAGCGATGTGGCCGTCGAGTTGCCCGAGGGCGGCCCCACGGATGAGCTGGAAGAAATCGTCTGGCTGCCGCTTTCCGATGCGATGGATGCTGATATTCCCACGATCACGCGCACCGTCCTCGCTGAACTGTCCGAGAGGCTTGCAATCGACCCCGATCTGACGCCCGGCGGCAATGTGCCGTTCTACCGAATGCTGAACGGGCGGTTTCGCAAGGTCATTCTTTAGCGCCACCACGGAAGCAGCGCCTCACGCACCGCCTGCTGCGGAGTGAGGCCGATATCGCGCAACTGATGATCGCTGAGATCCAGCAGATCTGCACGCGTGCGGCGCAGTTGCGCGCGCTTGGCTATCCACGCGGACACAATCGCAACCAGGCCGGCTGGACGGGTGTCAATATCCGCCTCCGCACCTGTTTCGAGAATTGTATGCATCGTCGGCATATTGCACCTGTGCCAATCTCACATTGAATCTATTGACTTCATATCCGTCTATCTATTTGACTCATTTTCCGGTGCAATATGGAAACTTGTCACTATGACAACTTGGCTTCCCGATCTGTCGACGGGCGTCGGACCGCTTTACCAGCGGCTCGCGGACAGGATCGAGGCGGATATCGACAAGGGCGCAATTGCGTCGGGGACGAAGCTCCCCCCGCAGCGCAATCTCGCATTCGACATCGGAACGACTGTCGGGACGGTGGGGCGCGCCTATGCGCTCTTGCGCGAGCGCGGACTGGTCAGCGGAGAAGTCGGACGCGGAACCTATGTGCTTTCAAGCGGCGAACGCTCAACGGCGCAGTCCACCGCCGATCCGCGCCAGGACGGAACGCGGCCGATGGATGCGCCTGCGGACAAGCTGCGCTTCGACACGACCTCTGCGCCCAATCTCGGACAAGGGGCAATTGTCGCCCGCCTGGTCGCGGAACTGGGCATCGAAGCACCCGCCGAAATATCGAGCTACACGCGAACCTTTCCGGACGAATGGTTCGAGGCTGGCAGCGCGTGGCTTTCGCGTGGCGGCTTTTGCCCCGCGCCCGATACGATCGTCCCAACGCTCGGCACGCATGCCGGTGCGATGTCCGCCATCGTGGCGCTCACCTCTCCCGGTGACTATGTGGTTTTCGAGCACGCCACCTATTCGCAGGTAGCGCGCGCCACCGCGCTTGCCGGACGCCGCATTGCGCTGGTGCAGTCTGACGAGCAAGGTCTCGATCCCGACCATTTCGACCATGTCTGCGCGCAGAAGCACCCGACGATGGCATTCCTCATGCCTTCGGCCCACAATCCGACCTGCGTCAGCCTCGATTCCAACCGGCGACAGCGCATTGCCGAGCTTGCCCGCAAACACAATGTTTTCCTGATTGAGGATGACCTCTACGGCCGTCTGAGTGGCGACCGGCTGCCCATGCTGGTCGAGTTTGCGCCGGAACGCACAATCGTCGCCTCCGGCCTGTCCAAATCGGTTGCCGCAGGGGTGCGGGGCGGCTGGCTGTCCTGCCCGACAGCTTACCGGCACCGCATCCGCGTCGCGCACAGGCTACTGAGCGGCAGCAGTCCCTACCTTCTGTCGGCGCTGGCCGCGCGTCTTGTCCTGTCGGGCGAAGCACGGGAAATCGAGGCCCGCAGCATCGAGGAAATCAGGGCGCGCACGGCCCTCGTGCGCGTCGCGCTCGAAGGCTACAGCTTTAACAGCCAGCCCAGCATCCCGTTCGTGTGGCTGGCCTTGCCGGAAGCGTGGAACTCCGGAACCTTCAAGAATGCAGCCTTTGAGAACGGCGTTCTTCTGGACGATGAGGACGAGTTCAAGGCGGGCCGCTCCGAGCAGGTGTTCCACCGCGTGCGCTTTGCGATATCGCAACCGCGCGACCGTGAAGATGTGCGCGCGGGACTGGCCGTGATACGCCGCCTGCTGGACGAAGGCCGCGCCGGCTACGAGCGCTTCGATTAAGATCAATTTTCGGACATATACGCCAGCAATTGCTCGGGCGGTCGGTTCTCGCCGATGGACATGGACAATATGCGCGACAGGTGCCGGTACGGCAGGCCGGTCTGCTCATGCCAGGCGTTGAGTTGCATCTGGATGCGCGCCAGATCGCGCTTGGAGGTCGGCTTCTCCGCGATTTCCAGCCCGGCATCGCGCAGCGCGGCGGCGAAATCGGTCGAGATCACGAAGCAATCCCAGCCGATCCAGCGCAGGAAATATTGCCCCGTCGCTCCGCCCAACCTGCTGCCGTGCCGGTCGAGATAAGCCATCAGGCCGATCTGGTCGTCCACCGGCCAATCGGCAAGAAATTTCCCGAAACTGCCATGTTCCTTCGAAACGCTGGCGACAAAAGCCGCGTTTTCCCGGACCGACATGATTTTCTGGCCGTTGCGCACGATGCGCGTGTCCGAAGCCAGCGCGCCCCAGAAATCGTCCGGCTGGAAAAGCAGGCGGGCGACATCGAAACCGAGAAACGCTTCCTCGAAACCCGGCCATTTCGCCTCGATAACGCTCCAGACAAAACCCGCACTGAAAATGCGCTGCGTCATGGCCGAGAGAACCCGATCGTCCGGCACCTGGGCAAGCGCTGCATTGTCCGGTGCGCTTCCGAGCAGCCGGTCCAGTATTTCGCTGCCGCCTTTGCGCTTTTCGGCCCTTTCGCGAATCCTGCTGAAATTGATCATCGCCTTATCCTTGCCCAATCGGCTCCTATCTAGCATTTCTTCAAATTACGAACACGGGCACCGAGGTTTCGCCATGCATAAATCCATTTCCGACATCGCCGCGCAATGGCTCCGCCGCCAGCCTGAGAATTTGAGCGAGGCTGAGCACCGGGTCCTTCAAAGCGCCGTCGAACACCGCACGATTGCTTCGGACACCAACAAGGCATTTGCGAAAAGGCTCTCGACCGGCGATCGTCTGGCGGACGCAATCGCGCGCGTCGGTGGATCATGGACCTTCATCATCGCCTTCCTCGTGTTCCTGTTCGCATGGGCCGCGCTGAATGCGTGGCTGCTTGGGCGCGCGACCTTCGACCCCTATCCTTTCGTGTTTCTCAACCTGGTCCTGTCGATGATCGCCGCATTGCA
Organism: Rhizobiaceae bacterium; assembly: GCA_023953835.1. Classification (NCBI taxonomy): domain Bacteria; kingdom Pseudomonadati; phylum Pseudomonadota; class Alphaproteobacteria; order Hyphomicrobiales; family Rhizobiaceae; species Rhizobiaceae bacterium. The sequence goes on from JAMLJB010000001.1 coordinate 3,593,318, forward strand.
GGCGCCGATCATCATGATGTCGCAAAACAGGCAGGCCGAACGCGACCGGCTCGACGCTGCGCACGACTATGAAGTAAACCTCAAGGCTGAAATCGAGATCATGGCGCTGCATGCGAAGATCGAGGAACTTCGAAGCCAGGAAATCGCCCTGCTCTGTCGGCAGATTTCGGAACTCACCAGCCTCGTGCAAGGCAAGGCCGAAAAGCGCGACGGCTGATGGAGACCTTACGCGCCTTTGTCGAGCAATATGGCCTCATCGCGATCTTTATCGGATGTGTCGCCGAGGGAGAGAGCTTCGCCATTCTCGGCGGCTTTTTTGCGCATCAGGAAATACTGAACTTCGTTGGCGTCTTTCTGGCTGTTTTTCTCGGCTCGTTCCTTGGGGACGGAATGTTTTTCCTCGCCGGACGTCACTTCACCGATCACCCCATCGTGGTTCGCTTGCGTCACAAGCGGGGGTTCAGTCATGCATACCGGCTGGTCAACCGTCATCCGAATATATTCGTGCTGACCAACCGCTTTATCTATGGCCTGCGCCTTGTTGGCGGGATCGCTGCCGGAATGGCCAACATTGCGGCACCCCGCTTCCTCATCCTGAATGCGCTGTCGTCGCTGATATGGTCGAGCGTCTTCATAGGGCTGGGCTATTTCTTCGGCCTCGGCGCGGAAACGCTGATCGGCGACACGTTCAGGACCCACCACCGACTGTTGATTGGCCTCGGCCTGGCCCTCGTCGCCGCAATCATCGCGGCGTTCGTCGCCCATCGCATGGCGCGCAAGGAGCCGCACGAGCCGCGTTAGCGCGCCTCAGTTCATGCGCTCAATCAGCGCGCCGAGCCAAACGCCTGCCACAAGGATGATGGCGATGAGCACCGCAAGCGATCCGCAGTCCTTGGCGATCTGGATTTGACGGTCGAACTCAAGGCTGACCGCATCGCATGCCGCCTCGATCCCGGTATTCAGCACCTCGACCAGCATCAGCACCAGCACCGAGCCGATGAGAAAGAAATAGGACGACCAGTTTTCCGCCAGAAACCACCCGGCAGGCAGCGCGACGGCCAGGAGAATCAACTCCTGCTGGAATGCTTTTTCGTTTCGCGCCAGCCAGGTGAAAGCGCGGACGGAATTGTGCCAGGCGTTAATCAGTCGTTCCATGACGGGATCGCTTTAGATGTTCAGCCCGTTCCGCTACTCAACCGTCACCGACTTGGCAAGATTGCGCGGCTGATCGACATCGGTTCCCATGAACACGGCTGTGTAATAAGCGAGCATCTGGATCGGCAATGCGTAGAGGATCGGCGCGGCGATTTCGGGGACGGGCGGCAGGATGATGGTGTCCAGCGTGTCGATAGTCGATTTTTCCGCGCCTTCCCGATCCGTGATGAGGATGATCTTGCCACCGCGCGCCGCGACCTCCTGCATGTTGGAGACGGTCTTCTCGAAAATGCGGTCATGCGGCGCAATGACGATCACCGGCATGTTCTCGTCGATCAGTGCGATGGGGCCGTGCTTGAGTTCGCCCGCGGCATAACCTTCGGCGTGGATGTAAGAGATTTCCTTGAGCTTGAGCGCGCCTTCCAGCGCGAGCGGGAAATTGGTGTCGCGCCCGAGATAGAGCACGTGCTTGTAGTGCGCCAGTTCGCGCGCCACCTTTTCGATCTGCCGTTCGAGCTTCAGCACCTGGCTTGCCAGCCGAGGCGCTTCGCCAAGTTCCTTGACCAGCCTTCGCTCTTCGGCCTCGTCAACCGTGCCGCGCGCCGCCGCCGCATGGATCGCAAGCGCCGCCATGACGGAAAGCTGGCAGGTAAACGCCTTGGTCGAGGCGACGCCTATTTCCGGCCCCGCCAGCGTCGGCAGCGTCACATCCGATTCGCGCGCAATGGTCGAGCCGCGCACGTTCACCACCGCGCCGATGGGAACGCCTTCGCCGCGACAATAGCGCAGCGACGCAAGCGTGTCGGCGGTTTCGCCGGATTGCGAAATGAACAGCGCGGCGCTTTTCTTCGCCAGCGGCATTTCGCGATAGCGGAATTCCGACGCGATATCGATGTCGACCGGCAGGCGCGCATAGCGCTCGAACCAGTATTTCCCGACAAGGCCCGACAGATAGGCCGTGCCGCAGGCCGAAATGGCAATGCGGTCGATTTCGGCGAAGTCGAAGGGCAGTTCCAGCGCCTTTGTGCGGCCAGTCGTGAAATCGATATAGTGGGCCAGCGTGTGCGAAATCACTTCCGGCTGTTCATGGATTTCCTTTTCCATGAAGTGGCGGTGATTGCCCTTGTCCACCATGTAGCTGCTGCCGATGGAGCGCTGCCGCTTGCGCTGGACGGGCTTGCCCTCCATGTCGAAAATCTCGACACTGTTGCGGCGCACCACCGCCCAATCCCCGTCCTCCAGATAGGTGATGGAGTTGGTGAAAGGCGCTAGCGCAATCGCATCCGAGCCGAGAAACATTTCGCCTTCGCCGTGCCCTACGGCCAGCGGCGGGCCGTTGCGCGCGCCGACGATGAGGTCTTCGTCGCCCTCGAACATGATCGCCAGCGCGAATGCGCCATGAAGGCGGCGCAGCGCATTGTGGGCGGCCTCGACGGGAGCAACCCCCTTTGCCAGTTCCCGGCTGACCAGATGCGCCACGACCTCGGTGTCGGTCTGCGACGAAAACACAAATCCGTCTTTCTTCAACTCGTCGCGCAGTTCGGCGAAATTCTCGATGATGCCGTTGTGAACGATGGCTACGCCGTTCGAAAAATGCGGGTGGGCGTTCGTTTCGTTAGGAACGCCATGCGTCGCCCAGCGCGTATGACCGATGCCGATGGTGCCTGCGAGCGGTTCGGCCTCAAGCCGCTTCTCCAGGTTGACGAGCTTGCCCTCGGCGCGCCTGCGCCCCAGTTCGCCATGCTCGACGGTGGCCACTCCGGCGGAGTCATAGCCACGATATTCGAGGCGCTTCAAAGCATCGACGATCAACGGCGCGACAGGCGCATGACCGACAATGGCAACAATTCCACACATATACGATGTCCCAAGGATTCGAATTTCCGGGCGATATCTACGAAGCGCCGCCGGGGGTTAAAAATCAATTTGCGTGACGCTTCATGTCAGCGGGCCAAGCGACTGCGAAGCAAGGCATTTGGCTATTTCTTGGCGGCGCGCGAAAATCTCTCTCGCAGTTCCCGGCCTTTTCCCGGCAGGTTCTTCTGCCGCGCGCGCCCGAAAGCCAGCGCATCCGCCTCCACATCCTCGGTCAGCACGCTGCCCGAGGCGACATAGGCACCGTCGCCGATGCTGATCGGCGCGACGAGCGACGAGTTGGATCCGACGAACGCGCCTTTGCCGATGTCGGTGAAGAATTTGGAGAAGCCGTCATAATTGCAGGTGATGGTGCCCGCGCCGATGTTCGCGCCCGCGCCGATGCGCGCATCGCCGATATAGGTCAGGTGGTTGACCTTGGCACCTTCCTCGACAACGGCCTTCTTGATCTCGACGAAATTGCCGACTTTCGCATTTTCCCGCAGGTCGGCACCCGGCCTCAGCCGCGCATAGGGTCCGATGTCTGAGCCTTGCGCGATCGTCGCCCCCTCAATGTGGGAGAACGCATGAATTTTCACGCCCGAAGCCACTTTCACGCCCGGGCCGAAAAACACGTTGGGCTCGATCACCGTGTCGCTGCCTATCTCGGTATCGGCTGAGAAATAGACGGTTTCCGGGGCGATCATGGTGACGCCCGAGAGCATGATTTCGCGCCGCTTGCGGCCCTGCCATATGGCTTCCGCCTCGGCCAGTTCGACGCGGCTGTTGACGCCCAGCACACTTTCAAAGCTCGCTTCCGTCGACGTCACCTTCAGCCCGTTCGCGTTCGCCAGTTCGACGATGTCGGTGAGATAATATTCGCCCTTGGCGTTGGCATTGCCGACCCTGTCGAGCAGCGCCAGAGCATGATTTCCCGCAATGGCCATCAAGCCGCCATTGCAGAAGGTGATGGCGCGTTCGTCCGGCGAGCAATCCTTGTCCTCCCGAATCGCAACCAGCACCCCGTCCTTTTCGATCAGGCGACCGTAGCCCGCCGGATTGGGCGTGCGGAACCCGACCACCACGACCGCGAACCCTTCGGCAAGCTTTGCCCGAGCCTCGGACAATACCAATGATTCAATCAAAGGTGTGTCCCCGAACATCACCAGCAGATCGTCATATCCGCGCGCGATTGCGTCCCGCGCCGCAAGGACGGCATGCGCGGTGCCAAGCCGTTCGGCCTGCACAAATGTCGCAGCACCTGGTGCGAAACCCGAGATCGCCTTTGTCACGGCGTCCGCGCCATGGCCCACGACAAAGGCGAGGTCGCCGGCACCAGCGGCTTGTGCAGCGTGTGCGACATGCGCGAGCATGGGGCGACCGGCAATCTTGTGCAGCACCTTGGGCATTGCGCTTTTCATGCGCGTTCCCTCGCCCGCGGCGAGGATGATGGACAGGCAGCTTCGTGAGGTCATGCGAAGATCCGAATGAAATGTGGGCGCGCTTTTAGCACCCAATACTTAAAATCGCCATGAGGCGGCTATCCAAGCGTCTGGAGCGCCGGGAAAGTCTCCAGCAACCAGTAGGCCGCGGCCTGCATGCCCCCGGTGAGGAACAAAACGCCAGCAAGCACGAGAAGCGCCCCGATGGCCTTTTCCACGCGACCCAGATGGAAGCGGAATTTGCGAAGAAAGCGCATGAAGGCTCCCGAAAACATTGCGGCGATCAGGAAGGGAAGGCCGAGCCCCAGCGAATAGACGGCCAGAAGCAGCGCGCCGTCAGCAACCGTGCCCCTGCCGCCCGCAAGGGTCAGGATGGGGCCGAGCACCGGCCCTATACACGGCGTCCAGCCAAACGCGAACGCCAGACCCATGACGTAGGCGCCCAGCACTGTTGTCGGGCGCGTGTGCGACTGGAAACGCGCTTCCCGCGACAGCAGCGGGATGCGCAATATGCCGAGGAAATTCAGCCCCATCACGATGATGATGATTCCCGCCGCCATCGCCAGCGGCTCCTGCCAGGCGCGCAGAAACTGGCCGATTGTGGATGCCCCTGCCCCAAGCGCGACGAAAACCGTCGAAAAGCCGAGCACGAACATGGTGGCCGCGCCGAACAATGCGGTGCGTGCGGCGAGCGGTGCCGCCTTGCGTTCACCGGAAAACTCCTCGACCGAGACTCCGGCCATATAGCAAAGGTAGGGCGGCACCAGCGGCAGGACGCAAGGTGACAGAAAGGAAAGCGCGCCCGCGCCAAACGCGGTTGCAAAGCCAACATCTACAGCCATCGATTCATCCCGATGCAATCATGTCGCCGCGCTATAGACGGCGCGACCCCCTCCCGCCAATCACCAAAGCGTGGAAATCCTTGCGACAGGCTCCGAACCCTCGTTTCGCCCGCACTTGTATTGGTGGCCCGAGAGCTTTAGGACCAAGCAAAATCGGCCCGTGAAATCCACATTCATGAACATCTGGTATTTTCATCCATACGGTAGCGCGCCGGGGCGAGGAAAATACTTGCGGCCATTCTATCTCGGCAAGGAATGGGTCCGGCTCGGCCACAACGTCACCTGCTTCGTGAGCCGCAACCACCACCTGATGGACCAGCCCGACCCCCTGCCGGAACGCGAGACCGTCGGCGGCGTCCCCTTCGTTTCCCTACCCGCGCGGGCCTATGCGGGCAACGGCGCGGGCCGCGCGCTCAACATGCTGGATTTCTGCCGTTCGATGCTGCGCCTGCCGTCGGACCTGCCCAGACCCGATGCGATCATCGTATCCTCTCCGCACCCGTTCCCGATCTTTCCGGCGGCGCGGCTTGCGCGTCGCTACGGCGCGAAGCTGGTCTTTGAAATCCGCGATATGTGGCCGCTTTCGATCATCGAGATGACGAAAACGCCAAGATGGCATCCAATCACGATTGCGGCCTGGGCGGCGGAACGCTTCGCCTGCCGCAACGCCGATGTCATCGGCTCGCTGCTCGGCAACGCCGAGCCCTTTCTGCGCGAACGCGGATTTCGCGGCAGGTTCGTGCATGCGCCCAACGGGGTCAGCGACGACGAGGTTGCGGCGACGCTTGCGCCCTCCACGCCGCAAGGCAAAGCGGCGGCGGAACGGCTGGCGCTCTGGCGGCGCGAGGGGCGTCTGATCGTCATTCATCCGGGTACGCAGGGTTATCCCAGCGCTCTCGACATATTGCTTAAGAGCGTCGCAAACGCTGCCGGCGAGCGCGGCAGTCAGCCATTCGGCCTGCTGCTCGTGGGGGGCGGCGACACCGCCGACACACTCAAGCAGCTCACGAACCGGCTCGGCCTGAACGAAGACGTTTTCTTCGTGCCGCCTGTACCTAAACCCGAAGCACTCTGGCTCACCGCGCACAGTGACATCGGCTATGCGGGAAAGCGAAACTTCCGCAGCGTTTTCGAGCATGGAATCAGTTTCAACAAGATCATCGACTTCATGCAGGTGGGCCTGCCTATCATCCTGCCGGTCACGACCGCAGGCGACCCGGTGTCGGCGTCGGGCTGCGGCATTGTCACTGGTGACGATCCGGGCGACATCGCCAGGGCGTTGCTGGCGCTGGCCGACATGAGTGCCGAAGAACGCATGGAAATGGGCAGGAAAGGCCGCGAATATGCCGAGCGTTCGCTGTCGTTCCGCCAGATCGCGGCAGACTACATCGAGGCGATCGCTTCATGAAATCAGTGGCTTGAAGGCGCTCGTCCGCCGATCCACAGAGGTGCTTGAAAGGTCCGGATTTTCCGGTTGACCGCCGATGCCTCGCTCCCTATGTTCCGCGCACTTTTTGGGGCCGGTAGCTCAGCGGTAGAGCACGTGACTTTTAATCATGTGGTCGAGGGTTCGATTCCCTCCCGGCTCACCACAGTCATTTCCGCGTCAGGCTGTCAGCGTTCGCCGGACAGCATCGTGCCAACCCCTTATCTTCGCGCGCCTCACTTTCTCTTCCATCTGCGGCTGGAAGCGGCGGTCGAGCGCCCAGCGCTTCGCAAACCCGGTCGCCTTCGGCCAGACGCCCGCCTTTGAAGCCGCCAGCCATGCCGCGCCCAGCGCCGTCGTTTCGAGCACGGTGGGGCGGTCCACGGGCGCGTCAAGGATGTCGGCGAGGCATTGCATCGTCCAGTCGGACGCAACCATGCCGCCATCGACGCGCAGCACCGTCTTGCGACCGCCGTGGCCCCTCCAGTCTTTCTTCATCGCGTCCAGCAGGTCGCGCGTCTGGAACGCGACCGATTCAAGCGCGGCTTTCGCAAACTCGGCCGGTCCAGAATTGCGCGTCAGGCCGAAGATCGCGCCGCGGGCGTCAGCGTCCCAATGCGGAGCGCCAAGGCCGACGAAGGCGGGCACCAGATAGACGTTCTGCGACGGGTCGGCCTCGCCCGCCAGTTCCCCGCTTTGCGCGGCATGGCCTATCATCCTCGCGCCATCGCGCAGCCATTGCACAGCCGCTCCGGCAATGAAGATCGAGCCTTCCAGCGCGTAGGTCGTCTTGCCCCCGAGGCGGTAGGCAATCGTCGTGAGCAGGCGGTTCTTCGAACGCACCATGTCTGTGCCCGTATTCAACAGCGCAAAGCAGCCGGTTCCGTAGGTCGATTTCATCATGCCGGGCTGGAAGCAAGCCTGCCCGATGGTTGCCGCCTGCTGGTCGCCTGCGACTCCAAGAATTGGGACTTCGGCTCCCAAAAAGGACTTTTGTGTCCTTCCAAAATCCGCCGCGCAATCCCTCACTTCCGGCAGCATTGCGGCAGGTATTTTCAGGAGCCGAAGCAGTTCCTCGTCCCAGCGATTCTCGGCAATGTTGAAGACCAGCGTCCGCGAAGCATTGGTCGCGTCGGTTGCATGCACATTGCCGCCGGTCAGTCGCCAGATCAGGAAGGAATCGATTGTGCCCGCCAGCAATTCGCCGGCTTCCGCGCGTTTTCGCGCGCCCTTTACATTGTCCAGCAGCCAAGTGATTTTCGTGCCCGAGAAATACGGGTCGAGCAGAAGCCCCGTCTTGCGGACGAATGTCGGCTCCCTGCCTGCCTTCTTAAGCCTGTGGCAGAGCGGCGCGGTGCGCCGGTCCTGCCAGACGATGGCGTTGTAGATCGGCTCGCCGGTCGCTTTGTCCCAGACGACCACCGTCTCGCGCTGATTGGTTATGCCGATCGCCGCGATGTCGGCTGCCGTCAGCTTCGCCTTCCTGAGGGCCGCCCTGCACGTCGAGACGACTGTCGCCCAGATTTCCTCCGGATCGTGTTCCACCCAGCCGGAAGCCGGATAGTGCTGTGAAAATTCCTTCTGGTCGAGGCCGACGATCTTCATATCGGCGTCGAACACGATGGCGCGCGTGGATGTCGTGCCCTGATCGATCGCAAGGATATTCGATGTCATTCGATAGTCCCGCCCCGCGCTATTTCCGCCTTTTCCGCTTCGGCGCGACCGTTCCCCCCTCGAGTCCGGCCATGAAGTCCGCCAACGCGACGGCTTCCTTCTGCGTGAGGCGCAGGCCCCGCTTGGTCCTGCGCCAAAGCACGTCGTCAGCCGTCATGGCCCATTCGTGCTCAACAAGGTAACGCACTTCCGCCTCATAAAGATCGGCGCCGAAGCACCTTCCGAGATCGTCCTGCGACGCCGCCGTGCCGAGCAACTTGCGTGCACGCGTCCCATAGAGACGCACCAGCCTGCGGGCATGCGCTTCATCGAGAAACGGATAATCGGCCATCAGCGCACCCACTTCGGACGCGAAGCCATGAACACCGAATTCGCCACCCGGAAGGACGGCGTTCGCTGTCCACGGCCCGCCACGTGCGCCGAGTTGGCCTTCGATCTTTTCGAGCATCGATTCCGCCAACCGCCGGTATGTCGTGATCTTGCCGCCGAAACTGTTGACCAGCGGTGCTCGGCCATTGCCATTGTCGAGCGCCAGCACATAGTCGCGGGTCGCTTCCTGCGCCTTCGACGCACCGTCGTCATAGAGCGGGCGCACCGCCGAATAGGTCCACACAATATCCGCGCGCTGCACAGGCTCGGCAAAATACTCGCTCGCGGCGTCACAGAGATAGTCGATCTCCTGGTCACTGATCGTGACCTTTGCCAAGTCGCCCTTGTAGTCGCGGTCGGTCGTGCCGATCAGCGCAAAATCGTCCTCGTAAGGGATGGCGAAGATGATGCGACCGTCCTTGTTCTGGAAGAAATAGGCGCGCGGGTCGTCGAACTTTTTCGGCACGACGATGTGGCTGCCCTGCACGAGGCGCACATTGTGCACATCGTTCTGCCCGAGCGCACCGGCCAGAACGTCATCGACCCACGGCCCCGCCGCATTGACCAGCAGCTTTGCGGCCACGGTCTCGCGCGCGCCCGAGCGCGTGTCCTCGACCGTCACCGTCCACTCGCTCTCGCCCCGCACGGCCTCAACCACCTTCGTGCGCGTACGGATCACCGCGCCCCGGTCGGCAGCATCGCGGGCGTTCAGCGCAACAAGCCGCGAATCCATGACCCAGCCGTCCGAATATTCGAAGGCTTTCGTGAAGAGCGGCTTGAGCGGCTTGCGCGCCGGATCGGTGCGCATGTCCAGCGTCCGCGTCGCGGGCAACAGCTTTCGCCCGCCGAGATGGTCATAGAGAAACAGGCCGAGCCTCAGCATCCAGGCGGGACGCGGCCCGCCCTGGAAATAAGGCAGCACAAAGCGCATCGGCCAGATGATGTGCGGGGCGCTTTTCCAGAGGATCTCGCGCTCCATCAGCGCCTCGCGGACCAGCCGGAACTCATAATGTTCGAGATAGCGCAGTCCGCCGTGAATGAGCTTGGTCGAGCCGGAGGACGTACCGCTCGCCAGATCGTTCATCTCGGCGAGAAAAACAGAGAAGCCCCGCCCAACGGCATCACGCGCGATGCCGCAGCCGTTAATGCCTCCGCCGATCACAAGAATATCGAACTGGGTCGGCGTCGCCAACCTTCCCTCCCGACGTCACGCGCAGGATTCCGCGCTTGCTGCAAGCTACTGCGAATTAATTCGAACACAGAACGCGTGTCAAACGAAAACTCCAATCGACGCTACTGGCGGGCCGTTTCGATCAGATGCACGTCGCTGTCGGCGCAGATCTTCCGGATGACCGGCAGGTCGCAACGGTCCGTGATAAAGGTGTTGACCTGAGACAGATGCGCGATGCGCACCGGCGCGGTGCGTTCATATTTCGTCGCATCGCAAACGAGGATGACGTTGCGCGCATTGGCGATGATCGCCTGCGCGACCTTCACTTCGCGAAAATCGAAATCGAGGAGCGCGCCGTCATGGTCGATGGCCGACGCGCCGATCACCGCATAGTCGACCTTGAACTGCCTGATGAAATCGACCGCCGCCTCGCCGACGACGCCGCCGTCCGAGCCGCGCACGATGCCGCCCGCAATGACCACCTCGATCTGAGGATAGACCCGCATCCTGTTGGCGACATTGATATTATTCGTAATGACCATGAGCCCGTCATGGTCAAGAAGCGCCTTGCTGACTTCTTCGGTTGTGGTGCCGATGTTGATGAAAAGCGACGCGCCATCCGGAATGAGGCGAGCCGCCGCCCTGCCAATGGCCTCCTTCTCGTCAGCGGCGATCTTGCGCCGCGCTTCATACTCCACATTCTCGATACCGGAAGGAAACAGAGCGCCCCCGTGGATACGGCGCAGCATGCGCTGTTCACATAGATCGTTCAGGTCCTTGCGGATGGTCTGCGGCGTCACGTCGAAGCGGGCTGCAAGCTCCTCGACAAGAACCTTTCCCTGGTCCTTCGCAAGCTGCACAATTTCGGAATGCCTTGGTGAAAGGAACATGCGCGCCTCCCGATTTTCGCTTTTTCTCTTTCTAGAGCAAAACGAAAATCGTTGGAAGGCACAATCGCCAAAGCGAAAGCTTCCTAGTGGAAGTCGGGCAGACTCTTGAACGCCTGCTTCAGGGCTGTCGACCAGCCATCGGAAACCACGCGGTAGTAGGGATCGTCATAGCTGATGCGCCGTCTCAGCCCGACGCGCAGGCTTCCCGACTCGTAGAACAGCAGGTCGAGCGGCAGGCCAACCGACAGGTTGGCCTTGGCGGTAGAGTCGAAGGATACCAGAAGCAGCTTGGCCGCCTCCTCGAACGACATCTGGCGGTCGTAAGCCCGCACGATGATCGGTCGGCCATATTTCGTCTCGCCGATCTGAAAAAAGGGCGTGTCGTCCGTGGATTCGATGAAATTGCCTTCCGGGTAGATCATGAACAGGCGCGGTTCCGTGCCCTTGATCTGGCCGCCGAGAATGAAGGACGCGTTGAAATAGGAATCCGCCCTTTGCCCCGCAGGCACCGAATTCTGGATCACCTCCCGCACCGTATTTCCAACCAACCGCGCCGTCTGGAACATGGACGGCGTCTCGTAGAGCGTCGGCGCACGGTCAGCTACCGCCTTGGTCCGCTCGTCAAGCAGGCTCACCACCGCCTGCGTGGTCGCCAGGTTTCCAGCCGACATCAGGACGAGCACGCGCTCGCCCGGCTGTTCCCAGACATGCATCTTGCGATAGGTCGAAACATTGTCGACACCGGCATTGGTGCGGGTGTCGGACAGAAAGACAAGGCCCGAATCGAGCCTGAGTGCAACGCAGTAGGTCATTGAATCACATCATAGTACTGTTTGTCGGTGATTACTGTTCCACAGTGATGCGAACCGCAAGACGTTCGTCTGCAACACCGAGCCTAATTCCGGAAACGGGCATGGCTTCCCGGTAGTCCCGCCCCACCGCGATGCGAACATAGCGCTCATCCGTCGAGATGCCGTTCGCGCTGTCGAACGACACCCAGCCCAGGCCGTCGACAAAGGCTTCCGCCCAGGCGTGGCCCGCAACCTGCTCGACGCGATCATCCATCATCAGGTAACCACTCACATAGCGCGCGGGGTAGCCCATCGCACGGGCCGCCGCGATAAAGACATGTGCGTGGTCCTGGCAAACCCCGCTGCCCTGCGCGAGCGCCTGCTCAGCCGTTGTTTCCGGCCCCGTCGCGCCGATCGTGAAGCTCACCTTCAGCGCAATGGCGTGCATCAGCTCATGCAGCCGGTCGATGTCGCTGCCTTCGGCGATCGACTTGACCAGCTTGCGAACGCCGGGTCCCGGCACCGTGAGATCCGTTTCGGTCTCGAACAGCCAGCGCGGGGCAAGGCTGGTGTCGCGCCCGTATATGCCGGATGTGTCGATCGTTTCGACTATGCCTTCGGCCACAACGCTGATCATATGCGGCGAGCCGTGGGCGCTCACCAATTGTGTCAGGTTTCCGAAATGGTCGAAAAAACGCACTTCCTCCCGAGCCCCTTCGATGACGACCGACCAGGACTTGACGTTCTGGGTCGGTCCGATCTGCGGTGTCAGGCGCAGCCGCTGCAATGCATAATTGACGGGCGATCCGTAGCTGTACTCGGTGCGGTGCGAGATTTTCAGCAACATTGCTCCGGTCAACCCTAATAAAAGCGATAATCTTCCGCGACCTCGTGGCCGAGCTTGTTGTTGTCGCGGATGAAATCGCCGAGAAACTCGTGAAGCCCGGCGTCGAAAATGTCCTTGATGGACCCGACCCTGAGCCGCACCAGCGTCCGGGCGGCGGTCTCATGACAGGCGTGGCGCTCGCCATAATCGCGGGCGAGAAAGCCCAGATGCTCGTCGATCATGCGATAGCAGAAGGCGAGCGAGCGTGGCATGCGCCCATTGATGATGAGATAGTCGGCGATGTTGGTCGGCCGGTAATCCGCCTCATAGACCCAGCGATAGGACCTGTGCGCGGAAACCGAACGAAGGATCGATTCCCATTGCGAATTGTCGAGGGTGGAGCCGACCCACGAAATCGACGGCAGCAGCACGTAATATTTCACGTCAAGTATGCGCGCGGTGTTGTCGGCCCGTTCGACATAGGTGCCGACCTGCGCGAAATCGAAAATCTCGTTGCGCAGCATGGTTCCGTAGAAGCTGCCGCGTATCAACGCCGCCTCGCGCTTCACCGTGTCCAGCACGCGCGGCAGGTCGCGCTCGTCCACCTTGCGGGCGAGAAGCTTCTTCAGCACCATCCAGCCATCGTTGATGGCTTCCCATGTCTCGCGCGTCAGCGCCGTGCGAACCATGCGCGCATTGTTGCGGCCCGCCTCGATGGACGACATGACGCTCGACGGGTTGTCGCGATCGCGCAGCAGATAATCCGCGATGGTCGTGGCGTTGAATTCGCTGTGCTTGCTGCGAAAGCCATCTTCAACACCGGCGCTCACGACGACGGACGTCCATTCGTCGGCTGCATTCGTGGTGCGAGTCAACGCCATGCGCAGCCCTGCATCGAGCAACCGCGCCATGTTTTCGGCCCGCTCGATGTAGCGGCTCATCCAGTAGATGCCGTTCGCTGTGCGTCCGAGCAGCATCAGGCGAAGCCCCGCACTTTCAAGATATCAATCATCAAGCACCCACGTATCTTTCGTGCCGCCGCCTTGGGAGGAATTGACAACGAGCGAGCCTTCTTTCAGCGCAACCCGCGTCAGGCCGCCCGGCACGATCTGGATTCGATCCGACACCAACACGAAAGGCCTCAAATCGACATGGCGCGGCGCAAGCCCCTTTTCCGTCAGAATGGGGCATGTGGAAAGCGAGAGCGTCGGCTGGGCGATGTAATTGTGCGGCTTTGCCTTGAGCTTCGACGCGAAGGCCTCGCGCTCCTTCTTCGAAGCTGCGGGCCCCACCAGCATCCCATAGCCGCCCGAGCCGTGCACCTCCTTCACGACCAGATCGCCAAGATGCTCCAGCACATATTTGAGGCTGTCCTCCTCGGAGCAGCGCCAGGTCGGGATGTTGCCGAGTATGGCCTTGCGGCCCGTATAGAATTCGACGATCTCCGGCATGTAGGAATAGATCGCCTTGTCGTCGGCAATTCCGGTTCCCGGCGCATTGGCGATGGTGATGTTGCCGGCGCGGTAGACATCCATGATTCCGGGAACGCCGAGCGCGGAATCCGGACGGAATGTCAGCGGGTCCAGATAAGCATCGTCCACCCGGCGATAGAGCACGTCGATCTGCTTGTAGCCTTCCGTGGTGCGCATCGCCACATGGCCGTCGACCACGCGCAGGTCCGATCCCTCGACCAGTTCGACGCCCATCTGGTCGGCAAGGAAGGCATGCTCGAAATAGGCCGAGTTGTAGCTGCCCGGCGTCAGCACGGCGATTGTCGGCTTTTCGGGCGCGCCGCGCGGCCTGACCGCGGCGAGCGAACGCCGGAGCAGTTGCGGATAATCCTCGACGGGCCGCACCTTCACCTGCTGGAACAGCTCGGGAAAGAGCTGCATCATCGTTTCCCGGTTCTCCAGCATGTAGGAAACGCCGGATGGCGTGCGGGCATTGTCCTCCAGCACGAAGAACTCCCCCTCTCCGGTCCGCACGATATCGACGCCGATAATGTGCGTATAAACCCCGGCTGGCGGCTTCACCCCCACCATTTCGGGCAGGTAAGCTTCATTGCCCGCGATCAGCGCGCGCGGTACGCGGCCGGATTTCACGATCTCCTGCCGATGGTAGATGTCGTCCAGAAAGGCGTTCAGCGCCTGCACGCGCTGCTCGATGCCCTGCGTGAGCCGCCGCCACTCGGAGCCGGACAATATGCGCGGAACGATGTCGAACGGGATCAGCCGCTCGGCTGCCTCCTCCTGTCCGTAGACTGCAAATGTGATGCCGGTCTTGCGAAAAACGCTCTCGGCATCCGCCATCTTTTCAGTCAGCCGGGCGGGGTCTTGCTGCTGAAACCACCGATCATATCCGACATATGCATTGCGAACCCCGGAACTCCCCGAGAGCATTTCGTCGAATGCAACCACTAAGCATCTCCCCTGATGACGGACATATCAATTGGCCGCAAAACTATTTGCAAGCGCAAAAAAGCGGCAGCGCGCACTTAGCCGGCGATTTGCCTACCCGCGCGGCAGGGAGTTCGAGATTTGGGCGCACCGCGCCTGTTCCCTGTGCAATATCGCGGTCAGAACGCCCGGAACGTCACCGTGGTGAAAGTATCGACAATGCCGTCGATGACCTGAATCCGTTCATTGACGAAATGGCCGATGTCCACGCCGTCGTCGACATAGAATTTTGCAAGCAGGTCGTACTGGCCCGCGGTCGAGTAGATTTCCGACGCGATTTCCGCTTCGGCGAGTTCGCTCGCCACGTCGTAGGCCCTGCCGAGGGCGCATTTGAACTGAACGAAAAAGGTCTTCATCGCGTCCCTGCCGTTTTCTGGTCTTTTCGCACCGCGCCGAGAGCGACGCAAGCCGGCTCTATAGCGGCGGCAGGTCGCCGCGATCCCATTGCGCGGAAATTTCCGCCGCCCGTTCGACAAACGTGCCCCGTTCGATGGCCGAGCGGATCTCATGCATGAGACCCTGATAATAGGACAGATTGTTCCAGGTCAGCAGCATCGCGCCCAGCGCCTCGCCGGATTTTACGAGGTGGTGCAAATAGGCTCGGCTGTATTCGCGCGCTGCCGGACAGTCGCTCTCCTCATCGAGCGGTCGGGGATCGTCAGCATGACGGGCATTGCGCAAATTAACCTTGCCCCGTCGTGTGAACGCGAGGCCGTGGCGACCGGCGCGGGTCGGCATCACGCAATCGAACATGTCGATGCCCCGCGCAACGGATTTCACAATGTCGTCCGGCGTGCCGACGCCCATCAGGTAGCGCGGCCTGTCGGCGGGCAGAGCCGGACACGTCGCTTCCAGCATTTCCAGCATCACCGCCTGCGGCTCGCCCACGGCAAGCCCGCCAACGGCATAACCTTTCAGGCCGAGGGACGACAAGGCCTGCGCCGAACGCAGCCTGAGAGCGGCGATGTCGCCGCCCTGCACGATGCCGAACATCGCCTTGCCGCGCTGGTCGCCAAAGGCCGCCTTGCACCGCTCCGCCCAGCGCAACGAAAGCTCCATCGCCCGCTCGATCTCATCCGGCTTCGCGGGAAGCGCGACACATTCATCAAGCTGCATCTGGATGTCCGAATCGAGCAGCCCCTGTATCTCGATGGACCGTTCCGGCGACATCTCATATGGCGCGCCGTCGATATGCGACCGAAACGTGACGCCGTGCTCCGTGAGCTTGCGAAGTTGCGACAGCGACATGACCTGAAAGCCGCCGGAGTCCGTCAATATCGGATGCGGCCAGCGGGCAAATTCGTGCAGCCCGCCCAATCTTGCGACACGCTCCGCACCCGGCCGCAGCATCAGATGATAGGTGTTGCCGAGAATGATGTCGGAGCCAAGGTCGCGCACCTGATCCATATACATGGCCTTCACGGTGCCGCCGGTCCCGACCGGCATGAAGGCTGGCGTGCGGACCACGCCGCGCGGCATGAAAATTTCGCCGCGCCGCGCGCTGCCGTCCGTCGCAAGCAAGCGAAATGAGAAATCAGCGCTCATCGCGTTCCCTGAAAAGCAGGCTGCCGTCTCCATAGGAATAGAACCGGTAGCCGTCCGCAATCGCATGCGCGTAAACCTCGCGCATCCGCTCCAGCCCGCAGAACGCACTCACCAGCATGACCAGTGTCGAGCGCGGAAGGTGGAAATTGGTGACGAGCGCGTCAACGGCCCTGAAACGATAGCCGGGCGTGATGAAAATATCGGTCGCGCCCGACCATTCGGCCAACGTTCCATCGTCGCGCGCGGCACTTTCCAGCAATCGAAGCGAAGTGGTGCCGACCGCCACGATGCGCCGTTTCGCCGCGCGCGCCTCGTTCAGCCGCCCGGCCACATGCGCGGACACCCTGCCCGTCTCGGCATGCATCCGGTGGTCATCCGTGTCGTCCGCCTTGACCGGCAGGAACGTTCCTGCCCCGACATGCAGCGTCACGAAGCAGCGCTCGATGCCCCGCGCATCGAGCTGCGCGAAAAGCTCGGGCGTGAAATGCAGGCCCGCCGTCGGCGCCGCCACGGCTCCCTCCTCTTGCGCATAGATCGTCTGGTAGTCGCTCCTGTCGCGGTCGTCGTCGGGTCGCCGTGCCGCGATATAGGGAGGTAAGGGTATATGCCCGACCGCGTGCAGCGCTTCGTCCAGCGCCGCTCCCGACAGGTCGAAGTGGAGGAGCACCTCGCCACTCTCGCGCTTTTCCGCGACGGTGGCGTTCAGCGTGCCCAGATAGCAAACACTGCCGTCATGCCCGAACTGGATGCGGTCGCCGACCACAAGCCGCTTTGCGGGCCGCGCAAAGGCCAGCCAGCTGTCGGGCGACATTCTCATGTGCAGTGTCGCGTCGACATGGGCGGTCGCGTCGCCGCGATGCCTCACGCCCTTCAACTGGGCCGGCAGCACCTTCGTGTCATTGAACACCAGCACATCGCCCGGCTCCAGCAGGTCCGGCAGGTCGCGAAAAACCGCGTCGACCGGCGCTTCGCCTGGCCTCGACACCAGCAGGCGCGCGGAATCGCGCGGCTGTGCGGGACGGAGCGCTATCCGGTCCTCGGGAAGGTCGAAATCGAACAGGTCGACCCGCATCAGCCGAAGCGGATCAGCAACGCCCCGACGAGAAGCAGGACGGCGCCGGCGATCCGGCCCATTGTAATTTCGCGCACGGCAAGGCCGAACGCGCCGAAACGGTCGACCAGCAAACCCGCGACAAGCTGCCCCGTGACGAGGAACGCCATGAGCGAAGCCGCGCCCAGCCTGGGCGCGAGCAGGATGTTGCAGGTGACGAAGGACGCGCCGAGGAACCCGCCGGCCAGGAACATCCAGAGCGCGGGCGCTTTCCAGTTAAGCGGCGGCGCATTGTCGGTCGCCACCAGAACGGCGGTGATTAGTCCGAGCACCACCGCCCCGACGAAGAAGGAAATGCCGGCGGCAGCCACCGGCATTCCGAGATTGCGCGAAAGCTCCGCGTTGACGGGAGCCTGAATGGCCAGGAACCCGCCGACCACAATGCCCAGCAACGGCCAGAATACCCCCCACATGGCGGGCTCAGGCGTCCGCGGCCACTTTGACCGAAACGATGCTGTCCGGGTCCTTGACCGGCTCGCCGCGCTTGATCTGATCGACATTTTCCATGCCGGAGACCACCTGTCCCCAGACCGTATACTGGCGGTTCAGGAAGCCAGCATCGTCGAAGCAGATGAAGAACTGCGAATTGGCCGAGTTTGGATTCTGCGCCCGCGCCATCGAGCAGGTGCCGCGACCGTGGTTCATGTTGGAGAACTCGGCCTTGAGGTCCGGCTTGTCCGAACCGCCCATGCCCGCGCGCGACGGGTTGAAGGACGGCGACCCCTTCTTGCCGAACTGGACGTCGCCCGTCTGCGCCATGAAGCCGTCGATCACGCGGTGGAACACCACGCCGTCATATGCGCCCTCGCGGGCAAGCTCCTTGATCCGCGCGACATGGCCGGGCGCCAGGTCGGGGAAAAGCTCGATCACGACATCGCCCTTCGTCGTCTCCATCAGGAGGACGTTTTCGGGATCGCGCCCTTCGAGTGGATTAGCCTTATCGCTCATTTGTCTGCTCCAATCCGTGCTTTGATGATGATGTCGGGGTTGTCGCTCACCACCCCGTCGGCGGCGTCCGCGCCGCGCTTGATCTTGTCGACGATCTCCATGCCGCTCTCGACCTGGCCGACGATGGTATATTGGCCGTCGAGCGGTGGCGCCGCCGAAAACATGATGAAGAACTGTGAGTTGGCCGAATCCGGGTTCTGCGCTCGCGCCATTCCAACCGTGCCGCGCACGAAATGCTCCGCTTTCGTGAACTCGGCGGGAAGGTCCGGCATATCGGAACCGCCCGTACCGACATTTTCAGGACTGTACCCGTCCTTCGTGTCGCCATAGCGGACATCGCCGGTCTGCGCCATGAAACCGTCGATCACACGGTGGAAAACGACATTGTCATATGCGCCTTCGCGCACCAGTTCCTTGACCTGCGCCACATTTTTCGGCGCGAGGTCGGGGCGCAGCGCGATGGTGACATCGCCGTCCTTCAGGGTCAGTACCAGCGTATCCTCCGGCGAGGCAGCCTGTGCGGCCGCGCCGAGCAAGAGCCCAGCTGCAAGCAGGGACGCGCCTGCCAGTCGTTTCAACGGCATGAAAAAAGCTCCGATCTGTCTATTTCTTCCTGGATGGAAATTTCGCCTTCAGCGCCTTGGCCACATTGGCCGGCACGAAAGGCCTTACATCCCCGCTCATGGCCGCAATCTGGCGGACCAATGTGGCGGTAATCATGCGAACCGGGGGGCTCGCCGGCAAAAACACTGTTTGAAGCCCGCCCGCCATCGCGCGGTTCATGCCCGCCATGCCCATCTCATAGTCGAGATCGGTGCCGTCGCGCAGGCCCCGGATCAGAAGCGTGGCGCCGATGCCGCGCGCGGCATCCACCAGCAGCCCGTCGAAGGACATGACCTTGATGCGGCTTGCGTTGTCACCCAGCGCCTTGGCCGCCGCGTCCTCGATCAGTCCCACGCGCTCCTCGAAGGAGAAGATCGGCGTCTTGCCCGGATGCACGCCGATGGCGGCGTAAACCGTATCGGCAAGCGCCAGCGCGCCCTTCAGGACATCGACATGCCCGTTGGTCATGGGATCGAACGATCCGGCGTAGATTGCGACGCGATCCGTCATCTTTTGAAGTATGCCCGTTGTGCGTCGCCTGCTTTAGACGGTTTCCACCCTATGCGAAAGCACCGTCCACTGCGCTGATTGAATCCGTTTACCATTTTGCTTGGAGCTTCCTTAATGGCTTCAGGTGCAATGTGCACGCGGGGACAAGGATTCGAACATTTGCCACTCAGGAGCGCGCAGCCTCGCTGCCGCGCAACAGGGCAATGCAACCTTTTTTCGGGCTCCCCGTTGGGAGGGTGGAGAACAAAGTCATGTTGATAACAGTTCTGGCAGCCGCAATGACCATCCTCATGCTGATCGCCACGGCGGTAGGTGTGCATCAGGAAACCGAGCGCGTACGCCTCAAGGAACGGAGTGACCGTTCCCGAGGATTTGGAGCCTATTGATCCTGTTCGCCTTCGGGTGCATCGACCGCCTCGTCAGCGGATGTCTCGTCCTGCGGTTCCGAGATACGCTCCACCGAGACAACTTTTTCGCCGTCCGCAGTATTGAAAATTGTGACGCCCTTGGTGGCGCGGCTGGCGATGCGTATGCCGTTCACGGGGACGCGAATGACCTGCCCCCCGTCCGAGACCAGCATGATCTGGTCGCTGCCTTCCACCGGGAAACTCGCGACCAAGCGGCCAATCTCCCCGGCTTTCGAGACATCCGTCGCGCGAATGCCCTTTCCGCCGCGGCCCGTGAGGCGGAAATCATAGGATGACGACCGCTTTCCATAGCCAAATTCGGTGACGGTAAGCACGAATTGCTCATGGTCTTTCAGGAACTGGTAGCGCTCTTCGGTCAACTCCGCGTCTTCCGTGACCTCTTCATTGGTCAGCGCAATATCCTCCTCCTCGCCACCCTCGATGCGCCGCTCATTGACCGCGCGCTTGAGATAGGCCGCGCGCTCTGCCGCATCGGCATCGACATGTTCGAGGATGGCCATGGAGATGGCGCGTTCGGACGCGCCGAGCAGAATACCTCGCACGCCCTGTGACCCACGGCTCTGGAACACCCGTACATCCGTAACCGGAAAGCGGATGCACTGCCCGCTGCTCGCGGTCAGCAGCACATCGTCATTTTCCGAGCAGGTCTCGACTGCAAGGATAGCGTCGCCTTCCTCGTCGAACTTCATGGCGATCTTGCCGTTGCGGTTCACCTGGACGAAGTCGGACAGCTTGTTGCGCCGCACGGTTCCGCGCGTCGTGGCGAACATCACGTCAAGCTCGCTCCACTGCGCCTCGTCCTCCGGCAAGGGCATGATCGCCGTGATGCGGTCGCCATTTTCGATCGGCAGGAGATTTATGAGCGCCTTGCCGCGCGATTGCGGCGTACCGATGGGCAGCCGCCAGACTTTTTCCTTGTAGACAATGCCGCGCGAGGAAAAGAACAGAACCGGCGTATGCGTGTTCGCCACGAACAGGCGCGTCACGAAATCGGTGTCCTTGGTGGACATGCCGGACCGGCCCTTGCCGCCGCGCGCCTGTGCCCGATAGATCGAGAGCGGCACACGCTTGATGTAGCCTTCATGGGTCACGGTGACGACCATGTCCTCGCGCGCGATAAGGTCCTCGTCCTCCATGTCCGCGCCGGCATCGGTGATCTCGGAACGGCGCGGCGTGCCGAACTCGTCGCGCACCGCCTCAAGCTCCTGCCGCACGATGGCCTGGATGCGTGCGCGCGACGCGAGAATGTCGAGATAGTCTCGAATTTCCGTGCCGATCTTGTTCAGTTCGTCGGCGATTTCGTCGCGGCCAAGCGCGGTCAGGCGCTGCAGGCGCAACTCCAGAATAGCGCGGGCCTGCTCTTCCGACAGATTGTACGTGCCGTCCTCATTGATGCGGTGGCGCGGATCGTCGATCAGCCTGATGAGGCTTTCCACGTCGGCGGCGGGCCAGCGCCGCGTCATCAATTGCTCGCGCGCCGTCTGCGGGTCAGGCGCATTGCGGATCAGCCTGATGACTTCGTCTATATTGGCGACGGCGATCGCCAGACCGACCAGCACATGCGCGCGCTCGCGCGCCTTGCGCAGCAGGAACTTCGTGCGGCGGCTGACCACTTCCTCGCGGAAGGACACGAACGCTTTCAGGAGGTCGATGAGCGTCATCACCTCCGGCTTGCCGCCATTGAGCGCGACCATGTTCGCGCCGAATGAGGTCTGGAGCGGCGTGTAGCGATACAACTGGTTCAGGACGACATCGGCCACCGCGTCCTTTTTCAGCTCGACCACGACGCGATAGCCCTGCCGGTCACTTTCGTCGCGAATGTCGGAGATGCCCTCGACGCGCTTGTCGCGCACGAGTTCGGCCATCTTCTCGATCATCGCGGCCTTGTTGACCTGATAGGGTATCTCGGTGACGACAATCGCCTCGCGGTCGCCGCGCATCGGCTCGATATGCACCTTGCCGCGCATCTGGATCGAGCCGCGCCCGGTCGAATAGGCGCTGTAGATGCCCGACCGACCGAGAATGAGGCCGCCCGTCGGGAAATCCGGCCCGGGGATGATTTCCATCAGTTCCGGCAGTTCCATCGCCGGGTTTTCCATGATGGCGATCGCGCCGTTGCAGACCTCGACCAGATTGTGCGGCGGAATGTTGGTCGCCATGCCGACCGCGATGCCGCCGGAGCCGTTCACCAGCAGGTGCGGGAAACGCGCCGGAAGGACCTTCGGCTCCTGCTCGGCGCCATCGTAATTGTCCTGGAAATCGACGGTATCCTTGTCGATGTCCTCGAGCAGTTCATGCGCGACCTTGGTCAGTCGCGACTCCGTGTAGCGCATTGCCGCCGGAGGATCGGCGTCGATGGAGCCGAAATTGCCCTGCCCGTCGATCATCGGCACGCGCATCGACCAGTCCTGCGCCATGCGAACCAGCGCGTCATAGATCGAGGCGTCGCCGTGGGGGTGATATTTACCCATCACGTCGCCGACGATGCGGGACGATTTCACATGCTTGCGGTTCCAGTGGTAGCCGCCTTCCTGCATGGCATACAGGATACGACGGTGCACCGGCTTCAGTCCGTCTCGCGCATCAGGGAGCGCGCGGCTCACGATCACGCTCATGGCGTAGTCGAGATAGGAGCGCTGCATCTCCTCGATAATGGAGATCGGCTCGATGCCTTCCGGACCGTCCGGCCCGCCTGGTGTCTTCTGGTCGGTCAAAATAGATCACAGGTCGTTGGGAATCACTTGACCTTTATATAGGAAAGCCCGCCCGGAATCCAAATGAACCGCTGTCTTGTCCCGCATAGATTTTTCGTTGTAAATCAAAACGCTACGTCAACTTGCGAAGAAATCCGGATTGACCGGCTTCGGGTTTGTCGAAAATGTGGCAAAAGCCCCGGGAGCGCGACCGGCTGAAGGGTTCGAAAGCGCACCCGCCGAGCCCGCCTGCAACTGCCTCTGATCCGTGCGAAAGGACATTTCTTCTTCCGCGAGGCAAGGCTAACATTCATCAGCCATCGGCGTCAGAGGGGACGACACAGTGCCGACCTACGAAATCCTGCTCAATGCCTTTGCGACCATTCTGGTGACAATCGATCCGCCGGGACTGGCCCCGCTCTATCTCGCCGTCACCCGTGGCATGACGCGCGAACAGCGCCGCAGCGTTTCGATACGCGCCTCGATCATCGCCTTTTTTATCCTGGCCACTTTCTCGCTCGTCGGAAGCTCGGTGCTGTCGGTGCTCGGCATCACGCTTCCCGCCTTTCGCGTAGCTGGCGGCCTGCTACTGTTCTTCATCGCGTTCGAAATGGTTTTCGAGAAGCGCAACGACCGCAAGGAAAAAACGGCGGAAACCGCCATCACCAGGGATCACGTTCAAAACGTCGCCGCGTTCCCGCTTGCAATCCCGCTCATCGCGGGTCCCGGCGCGATTTCTGCGGTGGTCCTGCATTCGGGACGTCTACCCAGCGCAATCGGCCAGATCTCGCTCTTGTCGATCATCCTCGCCTGCATGCTGATCACCTATCTCGTCTTCGTTCTGGCGCAGCACATCGACCGCTTCCTGGGCGAAACCGGGCGCTCCATCCTGACCCGCCTGCTGGGCGTGATACTCGCAGCGCTCGCCGTGCAGTTCGTCGCGGACGGCGTGCGCGCGCTGATGGGCGCTTACGGCGTCTGAAACCCGCAGCCGAACGGCCCCGCGATCGTCAGAACGGGATGTCGTCGTCCATGTCGCGCGAGCCGCCGCCACGGCTTCCAGAGCCGCCACCGCCGCGTGAATAGTCACCACCCGGCTCGGACTGCCCGAAATCCGAGCGCCCGGAACTGCCGCCGCCATAGCTGGCCTGGCCGCCCTCTCCGCGTGAATCGAGCATCTGCAACTCGCCCCGGAACTTCTGGAGCACGATTTCCGTCGTATAGCGATCCTGTCCCTGCTGGTCCTGCCATTTGCGGGTCTGGAGCTGGCCTTCGATATAGACCTTCATTCCCTTTTTCAGATACTGCTCGGCGACCTTGGCCAGATTGTCGTTGAAGATCACGACATTGTGCCATTCGGTCTTGTCCCTGCGCTCGCCCGAGTTCTTGTCGCGCCAGCTTTCCGACGTGGCAATGCGCAGGTTGACGACCGGATCGCCCGAGTTAAGCCGGCGAATTTCCGGGTCCGCGCCCAGATTGCCCACCAGAATGACCTTGTTCACGCTTCCAGCCATCACGCGTCTCCTACGCTCATCCGAAACCAGCTTCTCATACACCAAATCCTCTGGCGTGTTGGCCTTTGGCGCAGCCTCTCGCCGCTATCCACAGGCAATATGTTCCTATTTTGTTCTTTTTGTACTGTCAAGCTGGTCTTGGGCCCCAGACGAAAAGAGCCTTGGCGCATTCGCGCTCAAGGCTCACTCTGGCGAATAAATCCAGCCACCAGGCCACTTCAATGGCCCGACCATTCGGATGCCATGCGGACATCGCCGCGATCCGACTGCAGTCTCTGATTTTTGGTGATTTCCGACCGACGCGAGTTTGCCGTTTTTCAGGCGGCACTCTATGCCTGTCGCGGCTCCGGCCTTGCGCGGAGCCTATCGGGACTGTCCGGCGGGGTCATGCCTCCACTCCTTCGTCCGTTACGCTCGCGCCATCGACAGGTTCGAGCGCCGCGCCCTCCCTGCGGCGCCTCGCAGGGCCAACCGGCACCACGCCAGCCATCGATGACTGGTGGAATTGTGTGTCCGGTGCATGGCGGCGTCAAGGCTTTTCGGACGCCTCGCGCAAATTGTGATCGCTCCTGACACCCTTATGTCAGTAGATACGTTCGATCTTTGTTCTTTTTTGCTTGCCCGGGGGCGCGAAACACGGCAGAGATTTATTCCCTTCGACATTCGCAACAGAGCGCCCATATAGAGCGTGCCGGCTTGTCCGCCGGTGGATCCACATTCAGGCAGGCGGCGGAACGGCATGGCCGAGCATAAATTCATATCCATTCGCGGCGCGCGCGAACACAATCTCAAGAATGTCGATCTGGATCTGCCGCGCGACAGCCTGATCGTGATGACCGGCCTGTCGGGGTCGGGCAAGTCGTCGCTCGCCTTCGACACGATCTATGCTGAAGGCCAGCGGCGCTATGTCGAGAGCCTTTCCGCCTATGCGCGGCAGTTCCTCGAGATGATGCAGAAGCCGGATGTCGACCAGATCGACGGCCTCTCGCCGGCCATTTCCATCGAACAGAAGACCACTTCGCGCAATCCGCGCTCGACGGTCGGCACAGTCACCGAAATTTACGACTACATGCGCCTGCTCTTTGCGCGGGTCGGCATTCCCTATTCGCCTGCAACCGGTCTGCCCATCGAGAGCCAGACCGTCAGCCAGATGGTCGACCGTGTGCTGGCGCTGGAAGAAGGCACACGCCTTTTCATCA
This sequence comes from Rhizobiaceae bacterium, assembly GCA_023953835.1. Lineage (NCBI taxonomy): Bacteria > Pseudomonadati > Pseudomonadota > Alphaproteobacteria > Hyphomicrobiales > Rhizobiaceae > Rhizobiaceae bacterium. The sequence continues at coordinate 3,618,765 of JAMLJB010000001.1, forward strand.
CCGCGCCGATGGTTCGTGGCCGCAAGGGCGAATACAGGAAGGAACTGGCCGAACTTCAGAAAAAGGGATTCCAGCGCGTGAAGGTCGATGGGACCTTCTATGAAATCGGCGAAGTTCCCGGGCTGGACAAGAAATACAAGCACGACATCGACGTTGTGGTGGACCGCATCGTGGTGCGCGGCGACATCGGCGCGCGGCTGGCGGATTCGCTGGAAACGGCGCTCAAGCTGGCCGACGGATTGGCGGTCGCCGAGTTTGCCGACCGCCCCCTCCCCGCGGCGGAAACATCGGAGGAATCGGCCTACAAATCGAAGAACGAGACGCATGAGCGCATTCTCTTCTCCGAAAAGTTCGCCTGCCCGGTTTCCGGCTTCACCATTCCCGAGATCGAGCCGCGACTGTTCTCCTTCAACAACCCGTTCGGCGCCTGCCCGACCTGCGACGGTCTCGGCAGCCAGCGCGCCATCGATCCGCAACTGATCGTTCCCGACGATTCGCTTTCGCTGCGCGACGGAGCCATCGCGCCATGGGCGAAATCGACATCGCCCTACTACAACCAAACGCTGGACGGGCTGGGCAAGGTTTACGGCTTCAAGCTGGGCGACAAGTTCCGCGACCTGTCGCCGGATGCGCAGGACGCGATCCTGAACGGCACGGGCGAACGCGAGGTCGCGTTCAACTACGATGACGGGCTGCGCTCCTACAAGACGACCAAGACCTTCGAGGGCGTCATCCCGAACCTGCAACGCCGCTGGAAGGAAACGGAATCCGCATGGATGCGCGAGGAGATCGAGCGCTTCATGTCGGCCACCCCCTGCCCCGCTTGCAACGGCTATCGCCTCAAGCCCGAAGCGCTGGCGGTCAAGGTCGCGGGCAGGCATATCGGCGAAGTCACGGAGCTTTCGATCCGTAAGGCCGACCAGTGGTTCACGGCGCTGCCCGACCAGCTCAACGCCAAGCAGAACGAAATCGCGGTGCGCATCCTTAAGGAAATCCGCGAGCGCCTGCGCTTCCTGAACGATGTCGGCCTCGATTACCTGACGCTGGCGCGCAATTCAGGCACGCTTTCAGGCGGCGAAAGCCAGCGCATCCGCCTCGCCTCGCAGATCGGTTCGGGGCTGACCGGCGTGCTCTATGTGCTGGACGAACCTTCGATCGGCCTGCACCAGCGCGACAATGCCCGCCTGCTCGACACGCTCAAGCACCTGCGCGACATCGGCAATACGGTCATCGTCGTGGAGCATGACGAGGACGCCATCCTGCATGCCGACCATGTCGTGGACATCGGCCCTGCGGCCGGCGTGCATGGCGGGCGCGTCATCGCGGAAGGAGCGCCTGCCGCGATCATGGCCAATCCGGCGTCGATCACCGGCAAATATCTGTCGGGCAAGCTGTCGATCCCCGTTCCGGGGGAGCGCCGAAAGCCGAAGAAGGGCCGTCGCATCAAGGTGGTCGGCGCGCGCGCCAACAACCTCAAGAACGTCACCGCAGAAATCCCGCTCGGCACGTTCAGCGCCATCACGGGCGTCTCGGGCGGGGGCAAGTCGACATTCCTGATCGAGACGCTGTTCAAAGCCGCCTCGCGCCGCATCATGGGTTCGCGCGAGCATCCGGCAGAGCATGACCGCATCGAGGGGCTGGAGTTCCTCGACAAGGTCATCGACATCGACCAGTCGCCCATCGGGCGCACGCCGCGTTCCAACCCGGCGACCTATACGGGGGCCTTCACACCAATCCGCGACTGGTTCGCCGGATTGCCGGAAGCCAAGGCGCGCGGCTACCAGCCGGGCCGCTTTTCCTTCAACGTCAAGGGCGGGCGCTGCGAAGCCTGCCAGGGCGACGGCGTCATCAAGATCGAGATGCACTTCCTGCCGGATGTGTACGTCACCTGCGATGTCTGCCACGGCAAGCGCTACAATCGCGAGACGCTGGAAGTGCTGTTCAAGGGCAAGTCGATTGCCGACGTACTGGACATGACCGTCGAGGAGGGCGTCGAGTTCTTTTCCGCCGTGCCCGGCGTGCGTGACAAGCTTGCGACGCTGAATCAGGTCGGGCTCGGCTATATCCATATCGGCCAGCAGGCGACGACGCTTTCAGGAGGCGAAGCCCAACGCATCAAGCTCGCCAAGGAATTGTCGCGCAAGGCCACCGGCAAGACGCTTTATATTCTTGACGAACCGACCACCGGGCTGCACTTCCACGACGTCGCGAAGCTGCTCGAAGTGCTTCACGAGCTGGTCGATCAGGGCAACACCGTCGTCGTCATCGAGCACAATCTTGAGGTCATCAAGACAGCCGACTGGGTGCTGGACCTTGGACCAGAGGGCGGCGACGGCGGTGGCGAACTGGTCGCCTCGGGCACGCCGGAGGACATCGTCGCGGAACCGCGCAGCTATACCGGCCAGTTTCTCAAGGAACTGCTTGAGCGCAGGCCGCACCGTACCAACGCGGAAGCGGCGGAATAGGACCTTCCGGGAGGACAAAATGGGCAAGAGCGGAACGATCCGCGCCGGAATGGGCGGATGGACATTCGAACCGTGGGAGGGCACGTTCTACCCGGACAAGCTGCCCAGGAAGCAGCAGCTTCATTTCGCCTCGCGACAGGTGCCCACCATCGAGGTGAACGGCACTTACTATTCCGGTTTCACGCCCGCGACCTACGCGAAATGGGCAGCCGAGACGCCAGACGATTTCGTCTTTTCCATCAAGGGCAACCGCTTCGTGACCAATCGCAAGGTTCTGGGCGAAGCGGGCGAGTCGATGGCGAAGTTCTTCGCGCAGGGGCTGGAAGAGCTTGGTCCGAAGCTCGGGCCGATTGTCTGGCAGTTCGCGCCGACGAAGAAGTTCGACGCGAGTGATTTCGAGGCATTCCTGAAGCTGCTTCCTGCAAAGACCGGCGGCCTCGACCTGCGCCACGCGCTGGAAGTGCGCAATGCGTCCTTTGCGGTTCCTGAATTTGTCGCGCTGGCCCGCAAGCATGGCGCGGCGATCTGCTACGCACATCATTTCGACTACCCCGAATTTGCCGACATCACGGGCGATTTCGTCTATGCCCGGCTCCAGCAAGGCAGCGACGATGTCGCGACCGCATATAAGCCCAACGCGCTCGACAAATGGGCCGAACGGGCGAAAATCTGGGCATCCGGCGGCCAGCCCGACGACCTGCCCTATGCCGATCCCGGCTCAAAGGCGGCGGCGAAACCGCGCGACGTGTTCGTCTACATCATCCACGAAGGCAAGGTGCGCGCACCGCAGGGCGCGATGGCGCTCATGCAGCGCGTCGGCTGAGCAGGTCGGCAAGCACCGCTGGCAGCATTCCCGGCAAATCTTCAGCGATCAGCCCTGGCCCGTGTAGCGTTGCCGCCTCGGCGTGTATCCACACAGCCGCGCAAGCAGCCTCGAAGGCCTGCATCCCCTGCCCGGTCAGCCCGCCGATGATGCCGGAGAGGATATCGCCCGAACCGGCAGTCGCCAGCAAGGGCGTGCCGTTCGAATTGATCGCGGCGCGACCATCCGGTGTGGCGATCACCGTATCCGGCCCCTTGTAGACAATCACCGCACGCGCCTTTTCCGCTGCCGAACGCGCCTTTTCGAGTTTCGACAGGCCGACTTGTGCGTGAATGTCAGGAAAAAGCCGCAGGAATTCACCCTCATGTGGCGTGAGAATGAAATCGGCCTCGCCCTGTTCCGAGAACGTGCGGAAATAGCTGTCCGGCGCGGCGCCAATCATGGTCAGCGCATCGGCATCCATCACGACCGCGCGCTGTCCGCTTTCAGCCACCGCACGCAGCATGGCTTGCGCGTCGCCCGAAATGCCGAAGCCGGGGCCGATCACGAGCGCGGATGGCCTGCGTTCTTCCAGAAAAGCAAGCGCCTCCTGCGGATCGCCCACTTTGCGCAGGATGATCGAGGTGAGATGCGTGGCATTGACCGCCAGCGCCGAGGGCGGCGACAACAAGGTCACGGCTCCGGACCCGATCCGGGCCGCCGCCATTGCGGCAAGCCGCGCCGCCCCGGTCGAGGAAAGCCCGCCTGAAAAGACGCCGACATGGCCCCTGCGATATTTGTAGGTGTCATCCGCCGGATGTGGGAACGCATCGAGCCAAAGCGGCGGTGCGTTCTCCCGGCAGCGGCTGCCGATTTCATCCACCACGGAATCGGCAATTCCGATGTCGTGGACGATCAATTCGCCGCACAATGCCCGACCGGGAAAGAGAAGGTGCCCGGGCTTTTTCCGAACGAAAGTCACGGTCAGCGATGCGTCAAACGTCGCCCCCAGCACTTCGCCGCTCTCACCCGACACGCCGGATGGCAGGTCAACCGCCACGACAGGCAGGCCGGCGGCATTGACCATTTCGACGGCGGCCCGCGCCGCACCTTCGAGCGGGCGCGCCAGCCCCGCGCCGAAAAGCGCATCCACCACGAGTGCGCCGGGCTGCAATTTCAATGCGCCGAGGCTGCCGGGCACAACAGGGCACTGCGCCGCGAATATTGCGGCATCGCTCCCCGGTCGCGGGGCGCCGTCCGCCCACAAGGAAACATCGACGCCGCACCGGGCGAGGATGGTTGCCGCGCAATAGCCGTCGCCACCATTGTTGCCCGGCCCGCAAAGCACATGGACATGCGGGACATGTGGAAACCGGGCCAGAACGGCCTCCGCCACGGCGGCTCCGGCGCGCTGCATGAGGCCGACACCGTCAAACGGTCCGAGTTCCGCGGCGCGGCGATCCGCCCGCCCCATTTCGGACGGCGTAAGTATTTCAAGCTTCATTGCATGCCCCTGTTCGCCCTGCACGATAGGGTCTTACAGGCGCGATCCGCAACGGTTCAAACAACAGCTTTCAACTTCTCATTGGTCGAAAGCGCATATGTTTTAATCAACATGATGCTTTATTGTGCACCTGAATCTTGCACGAGACGGGTCCCCGGATGTGAAGGAGCAGGTCTTCGCGAGGCTTTTGACACGAACGGCTTGGAAAATGTTGCTTCGCCGCAAAAACCGCAAATGGCCCGCAATCGCGTCTCGATTGGCATGTTTCGTGCATTCGTCAGGCCCAGAGGGGGCCTTCGGGTCCGCTTTTTTCTGTTGGAGGTTCGCATTCGCATGAAAAAGATCGAGGCTATCATTAAGCCGTTCAAGCTGGATGAGGTGAAGGAAGCCCTTCAGGAAGCCGGTTTGCAGGGCATCACAGTTACGGAAGCCAAGGGCTTCGGTCGCCAGAAGGGTCATACGGAGCTGTATCGCGGCGCCGAATATGTCGTGGATTTTCTGCCGAAGGTGAAAATCGAACTGGTTGTCTCCGATGATTCCGCCGACAGCGCAATTGAGGCCATTCGCAGGGCCGCCCAGACGGGCCGTATCGGCGACGGCAAGATTTTTGTCTCCAACATTGAAGAAGTCATTCGCATCCGCACCGGCGAAACCGGCAACGACGCGATCTAGGGCTCGCGCCCGCAAATCCTTTCATTAAACGTCATCACAGGGAAAAATAGCATGACGACAGCCGCTGACATCATGAAGCAGATCAAGGACAATGACGTGAAATTCGTCGACCTTCGCTTCACAGACCCCAAGGGCAAATTGCAGCATGTGACGATGGATGTCGTCGAGGTGGACGAGGACATGTTCGCCGACGGCGTGATGTTCGACGGTTCGTCCATCTCGGGCTGGAAGGCCATCAACGAGTCCGACATGGTGCTCATGCCCGACACCGCAACGGTGCATATGGACCCGTTCTTCGCGCACTCGACCATGGTCGTGATGTGCGACATCCTCGACCCGGTCTCCGGCGAGGCCTATAACCGCGATCCGCGCGGCACCGCGAAGAAGGCCGAGGCCTATCTCAAGGCGGAAGGCATCGGCGACACCATCTTTGTCGGTCCGGAAGCCGAGTTCTTCGTGTTCGACGACGTGAAGTACAAGGCCGATCCCTACAACACCGGCTTCAAGCTGGACTCCAGCGAGCTGCCGTCGAACGACGACACCGAATATGAGACCGGCAACCTTGGCCACCGTCCGCGCATCAAGGGCGGCTATTTCCCGGTTCCGCCGATCGACTCCTGCCAGGACATGCGTTCCGAAATGCTCGCCGTCCTTGCCGAGATGGGCGTGCGTACAGAGAAGCACCACCACGAAGTCGCTGCCGCGCAGCACGAACTCGGCCTGAAGTTCGACACGCTGGTCCGCAACGCCGACAAGATGCAGCTCTACAAGTATGTCGTGCATCAGGTCGCGAACGCCTACGGCAAGACCTCGACCTTCATGCCGAAGCCGGTTTTCGGCGACAATGGTTCGGGCATGCATGTTCACATGTCGATCTGGAAGGGTGGCAAGCCGACCTTCGCTGGCAATGAATATGCCGGCCTTTCCGAGTCCTGCCTTTATTTCATCGGCGGCGTCATCAAGCACGCCAAGGCAGTCAACGCCTTCACCAACCCGCTGACCAACTCCTACAAGCGCCTGGTGCCGGGCTATGAAGCTCCGGTCCTGCTCGCTTACTCGGCCCGCAACCGCTCGGCGTCCTGCCGTATTCCGTTCGGCTCCTCGCCGAAGGCAAAGCGCGTCGAAGTCCGCTTCCCCGATCCGGGCGCAAATCCCTATCTCGGCTTCGCGGCGCTGCTGATGGCAGGGCTCGACGGCATCAAGAACAAGATCCATCCCGGCCAGCCGATGGACAAGGATCTTTACGACCTGCCGCCGAAGGAACTCAAGAAGATCCCGACCGTTTGCGGCTCGCTGCGTGAGGCGCTCCAGAGCCTCGACAAGGATCGCGGCTTCCTCAAGGCGGGCGGCGTGTTCGACGACGACCAGATCGATGCGTTCATCGAACTGAAGATGGCCGAAGTGATGCGCTTCGAAATGACGCCGCATCCGGTCGAGTTCGACATGTACTATTCGGTCTAATCAACCCACCGGCACTATCAGGAAAAACCCCGGGGTTCGCGCCCCGGGGTTTTTCTTTTGCGCGCAAAAAAGAAAGTGGCGCGGAGGATATCCGCGCCACTCTTGATATAGGTCGATTGGACCGGGATCAGTCCTTGGCGTGCAGGTTGGTGCCGAGCGTATCGCGCACAAACAGCGTGCCGATGACCAGCGACATGGCCGAAATCGCGATCGGATACCAGAGCCCGTAGTAGATGTCGCCGGCCGCCGCGCTCATCGCGAAAACGGTGGCAGGCAGCAGGCCGCCAAACCAGCCGTTGCCGATGTGATAGGGCAGCGACATGCCGGTGTACCGGATGCGGGTCGGGAACATCTCGACCAGGATGGCGGCGATGGGACCGTAGACCATGGTCACGTACAGGACCAGCACGAACAGGATCGCAATGATCTTCGTCCAGTTCACCGCGGCCGGATCGGCAACCATGGTGAAGGTGCCGGCGCCGGGGATCGTATAGGTCGTCACCTCGGTTGCACTGGCAGCCTCTTCGGCGGTCAGGAGCTTCGCTTTAACCGCGTCCGCAACAGACATTGCCTTCTTCTCGCCGCTGCGAATTGTGTCCGCCATGAGCGAGAGCTCGGGATTGGCCGCAACGAATGCGTCAAGCTTCTGGTCGGCAACAGTCGCCGCTCCGCGCACCAGCGGATAGCCCGCATCATGGAGCGCCGAGTGGACCCCCTTCACGAAGGCCGCATTCATGCCGCCGGCCTTGTCGCCTGCCGCGATGGCGTCATAGGACGTCACCGTCTCGTCCCCGATCTTGACCGTCGCGGGCGTGCCTGCGGCTGCAGTTTCGGCCACGTCATAGGGCACCGAATTCTTGGTGAGGAAGTCGGTTGCGATATCGCACGAGGTGGTGAACTTGCGAGTGCCGGTCGGGTTGAACTGGAAGTTGCAGTCTCCCGGAGCGGCGGTCACGGTTGCCCGCACGTTTTCCTGCGCGGCGGCGAGCGCCGGATTTGCGGCCCAGGTCAGCGCCTTGAACAGCGGGAAGTAGGTGACGATTGCAAGCAGCAGGCCAAGCATGATGATCGGCTTGCGGCCAACCTTGTCCGACAGCCAGCCGAAGAACACAAAGAACCCGGTGCCGAGCGCAAGCGAAATCGCGATCATGATGTTGACCGCCTGCCCGTCGACCTTGAGCACGTTCTGGAGGAAGAACAGGGCGTAGAACTGCCCGGTGTACCAGACGACGGCCTGACCGGCGGTGAGGCCAAGGAGCGCGAGAATGGCGATCTTGGCGTTCTTCCATTGTCCGAACGCCTCGGAAAGCGGCGCCTTGGACCCCTTGCCTTCAGCCTTCATGCGCTGGAACGTCGGAGATTCGTTCAACGAAAGACGAATCCAGACCGAGACGCCGAGCAGCAAAACGGAGAGCAGGAACGGCACGCGCCAGCCCCACGCGGCGAAGGTTTCCCTGCCAAGATAGGTCTGCACAGCAAGAATGATCAGCAGCGAAAGGAACAGGCCAAGCGTCGCAGTGGTCTGGATCCACGATGTGTAGTAGCCGCGACGGTCGTCGGGCGAGTGCTCGGCCACATAGGTCGCCGCACCGCCATATTCGCCGCCAAGCGCAAGGCCCTGAAGCATGCGCAGCGCGATCAGGATGATCGGGGCCGCGATGCCGATGCTGGCCGAACCCGGCAGAAGGCCGACGAGGAAGGTCGAAAGACCCATGATGAGGATGGTTACGAGGAAGGTGTATTTGCGGCCCACAAGGTCGCCCAGACGACCGAAAACGAGCGCGCCGAACGGACGGACAAGGAAGCCCGCCGCGAATGCGAGCAGCGCGAAGATGTTGCGCGTTGCTTCCGGATACTGGCTGAAGAAGGTTGCGCCGATGAATGCGGCGAGTGAACCGTACAGATAGAAGTCGTACCACTCGAAGACAGTTCCAAGCGACGAGGCGAAGATGACTTTCTTCTCCTCCCGCGTCATGCCGCGCGAACGATTGCCCGCAGCCGAAGCCATTGCCATGGGTTTCCCCTCCCTTTCTCGGGTCGATTGCACTTGCGCCGCGCCTTCGATGGATTGTCCTATCGACTCCTCAGAACGCGAGCACTTCTCATTCTGGCACAAGCAAATTCTAAAGTGCAGCGATGCGATGGTCTTATGACTTTGGTATTAGAGAGGACGGAAGACCGGCACGCTTGCTCTTTGCTCGTTTTGTGACAGCATCGGTGCGGGAGGAGCACGCATGAATTTCCTGGGCATACTTGGCGAGCAGTTGACCGATCCGTTTCGCATCGCGCTGATGATCGGGCTGCTGATTACCGCCAACAACACCGCCGCGCAGATGGGGCGCGCGGTGCCTCTGGTGCTCGGCATCGTCTTTGTCGCGGTGCTGATACCCACCGCGTTTGGAAGCGAACCTCACGGCATGGCAATTTCGGTGGGTTTGGGAATCGTCGCGAACTTCCTGATATTCGCCGTATGTTGGGCAGTGATGGGTGTCATGCGGGGGGTGCGCTGAAACAGAAATTGAGGGTCCTCTCTAAGCAGCAAACCTGCATCCGCTGCATTATCGATGCACCAAAAAAGAAATATTCAATAGGGGGCTGGAAAAATTCGTCGGCGGCCGAGTTAAGCTTTGGACGCTGACGGTTTGTTATCACTGCGGGCGTCGAGTAGCACGATGTCGCGACTATCCTCCAATTTGAGACGCTTTAAGATAGTTTGGACCCTCCTAAGCTGCTCAAAACTAAAATAGATAATAACTTTAATGCCCCGTTCTGCATCTGCTGCAGCTTGATAGACTTCAAGTTGCCTTTGGAGATTGGCTTCCAATGTCTTATTCTTGGCAAGCTTCATCTCGACCAGAGTCTTATGGCGACCTCTGGACACATTGAAGTCAACCGGACCGCGGCCATCATTCGCCTCCGGGCCTATGTCTGATCGGGTGCCAAACCACACAAGACGAAAGAGAATTTGGATGTCTCTTTCGCGCTCAACGGGTCGGCTATTTTTGTCATAAAATATGCGCCAACAGCCTTGATCTTCTATGGCGTGCTTGAGATAAGCTAAGCGTGTATGGGCTTCGGCGTAGGTTCCACCAGCAATCTGATAGAAATCGGTCTGCTCAAGCTGCGGCTGCACGATTTCTTGCATGCGTTTGGAAAAGAATATTTCTGTTAATAGAACTTTTTCCGCGCTAATATCTGCAGCGCTGTCCCCATTCATCTCCTTTAATTTAATATAGTAATCGATCAGCTCCGGGAATCGATGAATTGTTTCTGCAGCCGCAGCATGACGCTCTTTCGCTGTAGGTGGCTTCTTTGGCTTATGACGACGACTTAGCGCCAAGCTAAAATAATTGGATACTGACGCCCGCAACTGTGCGTCCGGTATGGCTTCTGGAATTTGCTCGAACCCTGATATCATGTCGGCTCGGTTAATCCATGTATCGTCGCGGGTGAGCATGTCCTTAGGCGTAAGAAGAATGTAATCGCCGTTATACCAAGGCAAGCGATAGTTGCGCCGTTGCCAATTCTCAGTCTCATAGTTAAAAATGGCCCGGTCTACAGACACGAGACGCGCATAGTTTTCAGGGAGGTAGCTCCGAGCAAACTCTTCCGTATATCGGCACAGGAAGTCTTGGATGAGGTTTGTTACAAAGTCACTGATATTGTCCCGGCCTACGCCATCTGCGATCAAGCATACCTTCTCTAGATGACTACCTTCGGTAATGCTTTCCACACCGAAATCACTAAAGACCGCACCGAGATTGGCATGCAATGTTCTGGCGAAGTCGATTCCCAGACCACTTCCACCATTGCCGACCATAGAAAACCCGAGCCAATTCTGCTTGACCTCTGGAAAGCAATACCAGTTTCGGAGCTGACCCTCGCTCACCGAACCGACGGCTGAACGATTACGCAAGAATACTAAGTAGTCAATAATCTGTCGGTGAAGTGCTTGGTATTCCTCTTTGTCGCTGTGAAACAGCAAGAACGGGTCGATAAACAACGGCAGATCATTTATGATTGAAATATCGAAGGCTCCATAAGCCTCCAATATGGCAGGCTCGACGCCAAACGTATCACTAAAGAAAGTGCCCATTCAGACCCTTTGATGTAAATCAAAGGTTTCAATCCATAACATTTAACAACGCAAACAGCCATAGCGCAGCTATAAATTAACGCAATCGACTCAAAAAGTCCCACCGCCGCAGCGCCTTAAGCACCTTCACCGCAGCACTGAAATCGCGGTGGCGGGCGTTGCGGCGGGCCAGCGCCTCGGCGTCCTGCCCCCAATGCTCGATCTGCCAGTCCTCATCGACATGGGCGGCGAGCCATGCCTGCTCCGCGTCGATCTCTCCCGCCTCGACCGCCAGGGCCAGCAAGGCCGAGCCGGTCAGCGCGGTGATGACATGCAATGCCGCAAGGCGCAGCGCGCGCACCGCCGCCTCGTCACCCAGCCGGTTGGCGAGATGGATACGCAGCGCCTGAATAGCCATCGGGCTTTGCTTCACATGCATCACGCCCTCGGCGAGCGCCAGCCGGGCATGCAGCGCCTGTGCCGACCACTCCAGCACAGGGTCCCACATTTCATTCTGCCGCTCGACGAGGCCCTCCGGCGAATCCGCCCGGTAGCAGAGCATGTCAGATGAAGCGAACCGCAGAATGTCTTCCAGCACGGCCTCGGATTCGTTCGCAACGCCGTCAATCGCCGTGTTCACGAGCCGCGTAACCGGCATGGAGACGGGGTCGATCTCATTGGCCTGCGCGTCGAACTCGTCTGCCACCAACCGTGCGGCCTCGGCGTTCGGCAGGATCACGGCTGCCCTGCCCGGTGTCCTGACCTGCCTGCCGTCAAGATGGACCGCAACGCCGCCATTTTCCTCGGCAAGCGCGACCGATTTGTAGAAGCGCTTCGGCAGGGGCGCCCGCATCTGGTTCTGCGCGCGGCGGGTCGGGTCGGCATCCGACAGATGCGAACCGGATTCGAGATCGTTCAATATCTCACGCATTGGCAAACTCCGTCGCAGCGCATGCGGTCATCCCCGCTCCGCGTCCGCCTCGTCGAGGCCGAGCAGGTTCCAGCTCTGCTTCATATGGGGCGGCAGCGGGGCGGTTACATCGATCACGCCCCTATCCGGATGCGGAATGACGATCCGGCGCGCATGCAGGTGCAGCCGGTTCTGAATGCCGCCCGGAAACTCCCAGTTGGTATCCGCCTCGAAATATTTCGGGTCGCCGATGATCGGGTGCCCGATATGCGCGGCATGGACGCGAAGCTGGTGCGTGCGGCCCGTGTAGGGCTCCATTTCGAGCCAGGCGAGCGACTGACCCGCCTGCTCCACCACGCGATAGTAGGACACGGCGTGATCCGCGCCCTCCTCCCCATGCTTCGCAACGCGCATCCGGTCGCCGTCGCGCGTCTGCTCCTTGACCAGCCAGGTCGAAATTTTGTCCTCATGCTTGCGTGGAACGCCCTTCACCAGTGCCCAATAGGTCTTCTTGGTTTCGCGCGCACGGAACGCCTCGGCCAGTTTCATGGCCGCTTGCCGGGTGCGGGCGACCACGAGCACACCCGACGTGTCGCGGTCGAGCCGGTGCACGAGCCGCGGCTTCTCGCCTTTCTGGTTGCGCCACGCCTCCAACATGTCGTCGACATGGCGCGATACGCCTGACCCGCCCTGCACCGCCAGTCCTGCGGGTTTGTTGAACACGAAAACCTTCGGATCTTCATGAAGCAGCATCTTCGACAGGACATCGGCATCGCCCTGATTGCGGATCGTATTCGCCGTCAACGGCGCATCGCCCTTGCGGTCCACCTCCAGCGGCGGCACGCGCACCGTCTGCCCCGGCTCAAGCCGGGTGTCGGATTTGGCGCGACCGCCCTCCACGCGGATCTGGCCCGAACGCAGCAGCTTTTGCAGATGGCCGAAGCCAAGACCCGGATAGTGCGCCTTAAACCAGCGGTCGAGCCGCATGCCCTGTTCGTCCTTCTGAACGACAATCTGTTCGACGCCTGCCATGCAAATTCCTTCATGCCGGCCAAGGCCGGTCCAGCCCCTATCTATCCGATGCTGCGAACGAGCCAAAGGCCCGCGAACACCGCAACAAGCGAACCCACCACGCTGGCCGCCACGTAGAGCAGCGCGATCTCCGTGGTTCCGCGCTCCCACAGCGTCGCGAAATCCAGTGAAAACGCGGAAAAGGTCGTGAAGCCGCCAAGCACGCCTGTGGCGAGGAAGAGCCGCACCGCCTGGCTGTCGCCCGACCGGCGCGCCAGCACCGCAATGAGGACGCCCATCAGGAAGCATCCGATGAAATTCACCGCAATCGTGCCGTAGGGAAAGCTCGGCCCTGCAATTCGCATCGCCGCAATATTGGTGAGGTGTCGAAGGCCCGCACCGATCCCGCCGCCAAGTGCAACAACGAGCAGTTCAGTCACGTCCATGCCTCCAAACAGGAAGGCCGCCTGAGCGGCGGCCTTCGGATAACTTCGTGCAGCCGGACCCGCTTACTCGCTGTCCTTGGCCGCCTTCTTCTTTGCCGGAGCCTTCTTCTTAGGCTCCTCGTCGCCTTCCGCCTTGTCGGCCTTCTTCGCGGCGGCCTTCTTGGCAGGCTTTGCCGGAGCCTCGTCTTCCTCGTCGTCGGCGGTCAACTCTTCCTTCGACACCTTCTTGTCGGTGACCGAAATCTTGCCGAGCAGGTCGTCCACGACCTTTTCCTCGAAGATCGGAGCGCGCAGCGTGGCGAGCGCGTTCTGGTTCGAGCGATACATCTCGAACACCTGCTGCTGCTGGGCAGTCGGGTAGCGACGCACGGTCTCGAACAGGGCGCGCTGGACCTCCTCATCGGACACCTTGATGCCGGCCTTCTCGCCGATTTCGGCAAGGACAAGCCCGAGGCGCACGCGGCGTTCGGCGAGGCGCTGATATTCGGCGCGCGCTTCTTCCTCCGTCGTTTCCTCGTCCTCGAAGGTGCGACCGGCAAGCTCAAGGTCGCGGTTGACCGTCTGCCAGATATTGTTGAACTCGGCCTCGACGAGGTTCGACGGGGCCTCGAACTGGTAGCTCTTGTCGAGCTGGTCGAGAAGCTGGCGCTTCACCTTCTGGCGGGTGATCGAGCCGAACTGGCTCTCGATCTGGCCGCGCACGATCTCCTTGAGACGCTCCAGCGACTCGAGGCCGAGGGCCTTAGCAGTATCGTCGTTGATGTCGAGCTTGCCGGGCTTCTCGACGGCCTTGACGGTGACGTCGAAGGTCGCCTCGCGACCGGCCAGATGCGGCGCGCTGTAATTGTCCGGGAAGGTAACGGTGATGGTCTTTTCGTCGCCGGCCTTGAGTCCGACGAGCTGTTCTTCAAATCCCGGAATGAATTCCTTGGAGCCCAGCACGAGCGGCTGGTCCTGCCCGGCGCCGCCGTCGAACGGCTCGCCGTTCAGCTTGCCGAGATAGTCGATGGTCACGCGATCGCCGTCGGCGGCCTTGCCTTCCTTCGGCTCGTAGCTGCGCGCGGATTCCGCGACGCGCCCGACCTGCTCGTCGACTTCCGAATCCGGCACGTCGTAGACCGGGCGGGTGACGGCGATGCTGGAGAAATCCTGGATCTCGATGGCCGGGATGACCTCATAGGCAAGCTGGAACTCGAAGTCGGCATTGCCGGCGAGAACCTTCTCGGCTTCCTTCTCGTCCTCGGTCATGGTGATTTCGGGCTGCATGGCGGCCTTTTCGCCGCGCTCCGACAGGATGTCGCGCGCCGAGTTGGACAGCACCTCGTTGACGACCTCCGCCATGAATGACTTGCCGTACATCTTGCGCAGGTGCTGGAGCGGCACCTTGCCGGGGCGGAAGCCGTTGATACGAACCTTGTCCTTGGCGTCGGTCAGGCGCTTCACAAGCCGCGCTTCCATATCGCCGGCGGGCACCGTGACCTTGATTTCGCGCTTGAGACCGGTGTTGAGCGTCTCGGTAACCTGCATTTTTGAACCCTTGTTGTCACCGCACGAGGCGGGTTTTCCCTAGCATCCTGATGGAATTCCTGTGCCGGAACGGCGCGGGACGGGCCTGCCGAAGCCCGGCAATTTGCCGGCAACTTCTGAAAACCCTTCCTACAACGCGTCTAAGCTTTTGTTATTCCTTGCCAATTTCCCGAAAGACAAAAGCAAGCCGCTGGCCCGGTCACGTTCGGTTGGCCTTTTGTCATAGGCGACGCCAATTTTCAACCGAATTTGCCGTTCAGGGGCCGGTGTCGAATGCGCCCTCACATTGACAGAATGATTGCTGCATGGGATGTGCAGCCGCGGAACGCGGATGTGGCGGAACTGGTAGACGCCCCGGATTTAGGTTCCGGTGCCGAAAGGCGTGGGGGTTCGAGTCCCTTCATCCGCACCAATTCCTGCGGCCGCCCGCGCTACATGGGCTGGAACCGAATTTGGGAAATCCCGGTATTGGATGCTTACAGCCATCTCCGCATTCTTGTCAGCCTGATCCTCGGTCTTGCGATCACGCGGGTGCTGTCCGGCCTTTCGCGGCGAATCCAGCTTCCCTCCCGCACCGAGGGCATGTTCACGCAGATCGTCTGGGCGATCGTCATTCTGCTCGGCACCGTGCATTTCTGGTGGTGGGAGTTCGGCCTGCGCGGCGTCGATCACTGGCATTTCGGAACCTATCTGTTCCTGCTCACCTACGCCTCGTTGAATTTCCTCATGGCAACGCTGATCTTTCCCGACGCCATACCGGATCACGCCGAAAGCGAAACGTTCTTCATGCAGCGGCGCAGATGGTTTTTCGGACTGTTTGCGGCGTCGTTCGCCTTCGATTTCATCGACACGGCGATCAAGGGAAACGCCTACCTGCAATCGCTCGGCCCGGAATATCCGGTCCGTCTCGCGTTTGGCGTGGTCATCGCAATTGCCGCGATGCGGGCGCGCACCCTGCGGACCGTCATGCTGCTCGGTCTTCTTTGGCTGGCCTATGATCTCAGCTGGATCGCACGGCGGTACGACAGCCTGGACTGACGTCTCAATAGAAAGGCTCGGTATAGAGCGGCGTGTCGCCGTCGAGGAACTGCTTGATCTGCGCCGCGCCGTCGCGGCCAACCGCAATCTTCACGAAAAACGGACGCTCGCGCATGTCCTGCTCGATCCGGCGTCCTTCGCCCTCCGGCAGGTAGAAGCGCTCGATGCCGTAGGTCGGGCGGACGACTGCACCGTCCGATTGCGCGATGCTCCGCAAATTCACCTCGCCGCGGATGTCCACTTCACCGGAGGCGGGAGGCGGTTCCAGCGGCGTGTCGAACGACGCGCGCGTGACGTTCCACGTACCGTCCGCGCCCGGCGCAAGGCGAACGAATATCGGAGCCTTGCCGGAACTGGCCGGCACAGGAGGGATATTGGCCACGAGGCCAACGGGAATCTGGGCGATTTCATAGCCCAGCCTGACATAGTCGCCCCGCAGGAGATCGCGCGGATCAACAGGCTCGACCTTGAGCACGACCTCGCGTCCGTCGCGCAGCACAGCGGCGCGGCCCGCGATCATCCAGCCGAGAAAGCCGATCTGGAGCAACGCCACCAGCGCGGCCGGAAGCAGCGTGCGGCCTGTGCTCATCATGCCTGCCTCCCGTCCGCATCCCTGGCCGCGATGCTGCGCTCGATCCGCGAAATCGCAAATGCGGCGATAGCAAGCGCAAATCCCGAAAAGAGGAAAAGCGCGCCCGTCTCGACCATGGTTCCAATGGTCGAGAAATAGAGCACCGCAAGCTCCAGCGTGAACGCAAGATAGGCGACCCACCGCATCAGGCGGCTCTGACGCCCGCGCAACACCAACGCCGCAACGATCCCGGCGAAAGCGATGAGCGAGAGGCAAAGCATCGGCCAGAAATCATCGGCGAACTGCGCCTGAAGCAGGCCGATGCCAAGCAGGAAACCTATCAGCGGGTGCACAGGCTGCGGCCCGCCAAGCTGCGCAAAGCGCTCGACGGCATCCGGCGCGAACCAAGCGGCGAGGAACACCGCGGCAGACAGGACGATCAGCACAATGCCGACCAGCACGGCACTATCGCTTATGCCATAGAGCAATGCGTAGAACATGGCGGCAAGGATCACGAGGTGACGGGCCGCGCTGCTTTTCGTCCAATAGGAAACGATCCAGATCGCCGCGAGCATCAGCAGGAAGACGAAGCTTGGCCCCTGGTTGATATGGTCGAGATCGAAAGCTGTCAGCAGCCATGCCGTAGAAAGCAGCACCGAAGCATTGGTCAGGATCGGGGACCGCAGCAGCAGCGCCGCGATGATGCCCGCCGCGCACCAGATGAAGATCGCCTCCGATTCGTCGCCCGACATATGATACATTTGGCCGATCAGCGCGATTGAGGCGCCGAAGGCGGCGAGACCCACCAGATAGAGCGCTTCCGCGAATCCTGCCCTGTCGCGCAGCTTGAAAACAGCGCCGCCGATATAGCTGGCCGCGATGATCGCGAACAACCCGGCGACGCGTGCAATGCGCGGCACCTGCTCGATATTGGCTGCCACGATGATGAGGATTGCGGCCGCGACAAGCACAGCGGCCATGACCGACAGGACCCTGCCAAGGCTGATCGCGGATCTGTCCGATCTTTCCACGTCGCGCCGCAGCGCGCCGGCCGTCGCTTCGTCTATCAGGCCGCGTTCAACCCAGCGGTCGATGTCGCGCCCCACCCTGGCGGCATGTCCGGCCATTCTGTTTCGCGCCCCGGTCCTTCAATCTGTGAGCGACACGCAGTCGAAAATGGCTACCTGCGTTTGAATGATTTGTCCATTCGAACAGTCCGTACATGTACGCGATGTGACAGGAAAATGACATGGAATCAAGCGAATCACGCATCAACCGCATCTCATGGTGCAATGCAAAAGACGCATTGCTGCTATGCAGCATCTTCTCTTTAACATGCCGGGAAGGGGGATTATCTAGGCATTGTTCAGAGAGAATGATGAAACGAATAAAGACGAAACGAGAACTGAAATGAGCCTGATCCGCAATTTCCGCAACTGGCGTCGCTACCGTGAGACCGTCACGGAGCTGAATCGCCTTTCCAACCGCGAGTTGGCCGACCTGGGCATCAACCGCACCGAAATTCACACGGTGGCCCGCAAGGCCATCTAAGTCCGGCGCGAATACCGCGACAGACGTCGAAAGAACTTGAAAATGAGCATTATCGAGAACTACAGGAACTGGCGCCGCTACCGTGAAACCGTCACGGAACTGAGCCGCCTTTCCAACCGCCATCTTGCCGATCTCGGCATCAACCGCGGTGAAATTCCTTCGGTGGCCCGCCGGGCGATCTGAAGGTGAAGAGATTCGCTCCGGCCTACCTCCTCCCAGGCCGGGACGGAAACAGCCAATCGTCATCCTCCTCCCGAT
Organism: Rhizobiaceae bacterium; assembly: GCA_023953835.1. Classification (NCBI taxonomy): domain Bacteria; kingdom Pseudomonadati; phylum Pseudomonadota; class Alphaproteobacteria; order Hyphomicrobiales; family Rhizobiaceae; species Rhizobiaceae bacterium. The sequence continues at coordinate 3,637,056 of JAMLJB010000001.1, forward strand.
GATTGGCTGGACTTAGAGCACCCGCCGGATCCTCCTCCCCCGGCGGGTGCTGAAGGTCCAAGGCAGTTTGCCGCTGCCTCAAAACGAACGGCAAAAGGTTTTTGCCGAGGCTATCCTCCTCCCAGCCAAGGCAAAATTGGCTGGTTCCAATCCTCCTCCCTGGAGCCAGTCGCACATACAGCGCCCGCCGGATCCTCCTCCCCCGGCGGGCGTTGTCATTTTCGGCGTATGGGGCTATCTCCCCCCGCATGAACACCCGGCCAATCCACATCATAGGCGGCGGTCTCGCCGGTTCCGAAGCTGCATGGCAGGCCGCCGAGGCGGGCGTGCCCGTGGTCCTTCACGAGATGCGCGGCGTCCGCGGCACCGAGGCGCACAAGACCGAGGGGCTGGCCGAACTCGTCTGCTCCAACTCGTTCCGTTCCGACGACGCCGAGACCAATGCGGTCGGGCTGATCCATGCCGAAATGCGGCTTGCAAACTCGATCATCATGGCCTGCGGCGACGCGCATCAGGTTCCGGCGGGCGGCGCGCTCGCGGTCGACCGCGACGGTTTCTCCGAGGCCGTGACGCGCAGGCTGGAATCGCATCCGCTGGTGACCATCCTGCGCGAGGAAATCACCGGCCTGCCGGCGGACGAATGGGACCAGACGATCATCGCCACAGGCCCGTTGACGGCATCGGCGCTTGCGGACGCCATTGCCGCGCGCACGGGTGCCGAAGCGCTCGCCTTCTTCGACGCGATTGCGCCCATCGTGCATTTCGAGACCATCGACATGAGCGTCTGCTGGTTCCAATCCCGCTACGACAAGGTGGGTCCGGGCGGCACCGGCAAGGACTACATCAACTGCCCGATGGACAAGACGCAGTACGAGGCCTTCGTCGGCGCGCTGATGGAAGGGCAGAAGACCGAGTTCAAGCAATGGGAGGGCACGCCCTATTTCGACGGCTGCCTGCCCATCGAGGTCATGGCGGAACGCGGACCGGAGACGCTTCGGCACGGCCCGATGAAGCCGATGGGGCTGACCAATGCCCACAACCCCTCGGTGAAGCCCTATGCGGTCGTGCAGCTTCGGCAGGACAATGCGCTCGGCACGCTTTACAACATGGTCGGCTTCCAGACCAAGCTGAAACACGGCGAGCAGGTGCGCATTTTCCGCACGATTCCCGGCCTTGAGAATGCGGAGTTCGCGCGGCTGGGCGGTCTGCATCGCAACACCTACATCAATTCGCCGACGCTGCTGGACGGCTCGTTGCAACTGAAGAGCAGGCCCGGTCTGCGCTTTGCCGGCCAGATCACCGGCTGCGAGGGCTATGTCGAAAGCGCTGCAATCGGCCTGCTTGCGGGGCGTTTCGCCGCCGCCGAGCGTCTCGGGCGCGCACCGTCGATTCCGCCCGCGACCACCGCCTTCGGCGCATTGCTCAATCACATCACGGGAGGCCACATCGTTTCCGACGATGAGCCGGGCAAGCGCTCATTCCAGCCCATGAACGTCAATTTCGGCCTGTTTCCGCCACTGCCTGCCGGAACGAAGCTCAGACCGGACGGCTTTGAGGGGCGCTTCCGGGGCAAGGACAAGAGCATCGCAAAAAAGAGGGCGACCACGTCGCGCGCGCTGGCCGACTGCCGGGCGTGGCTTGGACTGGAAAAAGACCTGCAAGCGGCGCAATAGCGCCTACGGTCAGGCGGCTTTTCGCATCCAGACCTTGTTGTCGTGAAACGCCACGCCGCCGAAAGGCGCCGGGGCATCGGCGCCTGTCAGCACGTTGATCCCCTCCCCGCGTTCATGCGCGGAGTTTGGCCAGATCCCTTCGGCGATCACCACGCCGCGCTTCACCCCGTCAAACAGCTTTGCATGCAGCACCACTTCGCCGCGCCGGTTGCCGACCTCCACGCGGTCGCCTTCGGCAAGACCCAGCGCCGCCGCGTCCTCGGGGTGCACCAGAAGCTCGGGCCGACCTTCCCGTTTGGACGAGCTGGGCGTTTCCGTGAAGGTCGAGTTGAGGAAGGACCGCGCCGGGGAGGTGGCAAGGCGGAACGGATGCTCCGGGTCCGCGACCTCGATCAGGTCTACATGGTCGGGAAGTTGCGGCAGCCGCTCCAACGGCCCGTAAAGACCGATGCTTTTCGGCGGGCGATTCGGTCCCGTCTGGCCGATCCAGTCGGGCCGGAAGCGGAATTTTCCGTCGCGATGCCCGAAACCACCAAGGAAGTGCGCGGTTTCAAAATCCGGCTGCAAGTCGGCCCAGCGCGCCTGCCGGAAGCTGTCGAAACTGCCCAGCCCCTTCTTTTCCAGCATGATTTCGATGTGCTCGCGCTCGGTCATGCCGAAGCCGGGCAGATGCGCCACGCCAAGCCGCTTCGCCAGTTCCTCGATGACATAGTGGTTGGTGCGCGGTCCGACCGGCGGCTCGATGAGCTTCGGTCCGAGCGTCACATGCTGGTTGCCGCCACCCTTATAGATGTCGTCATGCTCAAGAAACATGGTCGCGGGCAGCACGACATCGGCAAGCTTCGCCGTGTCGGTCATGAATTGTTCGTGCACGCAGGTAAACAGGTCCTTGCGCAGGAAGCCTTGCTTCACCAGCCGCTGTTCGGGCGCGATGTTCGCGGGATTGGTGTTCTGGATCAGCATGGCCGTGACCGGGGGGCCGCCGTTCAGCGAGCCCACATCGCCGGTCAGGATCGGCCCGATCCGCGACTGGTCGAGATGCCTGATCGACGGGTCGAGCATCCGCGTGCCCTGCACGCTTTCCGTGTTGAGCTTCAGCACGCCGGAATTGGAGTGAAACGCGCCGCCGCCCTCATATTGCCATGCGCCGCTGACGACCGGCACCGACAGCGCGGCGTGCATGTTCACCGAGCCGTTGCGCTGGCGCGCAAAACCGTAGCCAAGCCGGAAGAAAGTCCGCTTCGTCGTTCCGACCAGGCGCGCGAAGGCCTCGATCTCCTTGACGGCAAGGCCGGTGATTGCAGCCGCCCACTGCGGCGTGCGCGCTTGCAGATGCGTCTCCAGCCCCGCCGGATCGTCGGCAAAACGGGCGAGGTAGTCGCGGTCGGCAAGCCCGTCGCGAAACAGAACATGCATCACCGCGCAGGCGAGCGCCCCGTCGGTGCCGGGTTTCAGGATCAGGCCCATGTCGGCCTGCTTCATGGTCGCGTTGTCGTATATGTCGATGACCACGATCTTCGCGCCGCGCTCCTTGCGCGCGCGAACCGCATGCGTCATCACATTGACCTGCGTGACGACCGCGTTGGTGCCCCAGATCACGACGCAATCGGATTTCGCCATCTCGCGGGGGTCGACGCCCCGCAAAGCGCCAGCGCCTGCAATCCAGCCCGCCCAAGCCAGATTGGTGCAGATCGTGCCGAAAAAGCCCGAATATTTCTTGGCGTGCCGGAGCCGGTCGATGCCGTCGCGCTGCACCAGCCCCATCGTGCCCGCGTAGAAATAGGGCCAGACGGTTTCGCTGCCGAGCCTGCTCTCTGCCTCGATGAACTTCTCCGCGACGAGGTCAAGCGCGGCTTCCCAGCTTGCCTCTTTCCAGCGGCCATCGCCCTTCGCTCCCGCGCGGACCAGCGGCTTCAACAACCGGTCCGGGTGATGGACGCGCTCGGAATAGCGCGCCACCTTCGCGCAGATCACACCCGCCGTGTAGCTGTTTTCCTTCGCGCCATGCACTCGGCCGATACGATCCGGCCCGAGCAATTCCACGTCGAGCGCGCATGTCGACGGGCAGTCGTGCGGGCATGCCGAATGCCCGATGCGCACCTTGGCTTGCTGGATGCTGGCGTGCTGGTTCATGTCATTGCTTTTACACGGTGTGCAGCGCAACAGATAGTGGGTGATGAAGCGTTGTCGGGGAAATGCGACCCCTCACTCGGTCACGCTCGCTTGGAAATGTCCTGCATGGCGGGGTTCGACAGCGCGACCTCCAGCGGCGTGCCGTCCGACTTTCGCACCTTGCGCTTGTAGGCCGGGGCAACGAGCCCGGCGGACACGATCAGTTTCGCGCCATCCTCAATCGACATGTCGAGCGTGACGATCTCCGATTTGTAGACATACATCAGGAAGCCGGTCGTGGGGTTCGGCGTGCAGGGCATGAACACCCCGATCAGCGGATCGCCGGGCTTGTCCAGCGCCGCATTGATCTCGGTGTCCTTCTCGCCTGCCACGAAAACCAGCGACCACACGCCCTTGCGCGGATATTCCACGAGGCCGACCGTGCGGAACATTTCCTTCTTGTTGGAAAGCGCTGTCTCGAAAAGCTGCTTCAGCATCTTATAGATGCCCCGCACCAGCGGCATTCGGTGCAGCACGCGCTCGCCATAGCCGACAATCGCCCGCCCGATGAAATTCGCGGTGAGGAAACCGATCAGCGTGATGACCGTCAGCGCCACGATCAGGCCGAAGCCCGGCAGCGCGAAAGGTAGATAGTGGTCGGGATTATAGGTGTCCGGCAGATAGGGCTTTACCCAGCTATCCACCCAGCCGATGAAGGACCAGACGATATAGGCGGTGATCGCCAGCGGTGCGCAGACGATCAACCCGGTGAGGAAATAGTTCCTCAGGCGTGTCATGCCCGACAATGTTGGTTCCATCGCCGTCCCCGGATTGTGCAGCGCAATAGTATCGGGATTTTACGGGCAATGGGAAGCGGCTATTCCGCCGCTTCCGTATGCGCCTGCTTGCGCTGGCCTTTTTTGAGCAGGTCCGAGACCAGGAAAGCAAGCTCGATTGCCTGATCGGCGTTGAGGCGCGGATCACAATGCGTGTGATAGCGGTCGTGCAGATCCTCTGCCGTGATGGCGCGCGCGCCGCCCGTGCACTCGGTGACGTTCTTGCCGGTCATCTCGATATGAATGCCGCCCGGATGCGTGCCTTCGGCGCGGTGCACCTCGAAGAAGGCCTGCACTTCCTTGAGGATGCGGTCGAACGGACGCGTCTTGTATCCGGCGGCCGTGATGGTGTTGCCATGCATCGGGTCGCAGGACCAGACCACCGAACGGCCTTCCTTCTGCACCGCACGCACCAGCTTCGGCAGGTGATCGCCGACCTTGTCCGCGCCAAACCGGCCGATCAGCGTCAGGCGGCCCGGCTCGTTGTCGGGGTTCAAGAGGTCGATCAGCCGCAACAGGCCGTCCGCGTCGAGCGAAGGCCCGCATTTCAGGCCGAGCGGATTCCTGATGCCCCGGCAATATTCCACATGCGCGTGGTCGGCCTGCCGCGTCCGGTCGCCGATCCAGATCATGTGGCCGGAGGTCGCATACCAGTCGCCGGTCGTCGAATCGACGCGGGTCAGCGCCTGCTCGTAGCCGAGCAACAGCGCTTCATGGCTCGTGTAGAAATCGGTCTCGCGCAGGGCGAAGGTGGATTCCGACGTGATGCCGATGGCGCGCATGAAATCCAGCGTCTCGGTGATGCGGTTGGCCAGCGCCTCGTAGCGGTCGCCCTGCGGGCTGTCCTCCACGAAGCCGAGCATCCAGCGATGCACGTTTTCGAGATTGGCGTAGCCGCCCTGCGCAAAGGCGCGCAGCAGGTTCAGCGTCGCAGCGGACTGGCGATAGGCCATTTCCTGCCGCGCCGGATCGGGCGTGCGCGATTTCTCGTCGAACGCCGTGCCGTTGATGATGTCGCCGCGATAGCTCGGCAGCGTAACGCCGTCCACCGTTTCGGTGTCCGACGAACGCGGCTTGGCAAACTGGCCCGCAACGCGCCCGACCTTCACCACGGGCTGCGCGCCCGCAAATGTCAGCACCACCGACATTTGCAGGAAGACGCGGAAGAAATCGCGGATGTTGTCCGCGCCATGCTCCGCGAAGCTCTCGGCGCAATCGCCGCCCTGGAGAAGGAATGCGTCACCGGCAGCGACAGTCGCAAGCTGCTTCTTGAGCTTGCGCGCCTCACCTGCAAAAACCAGCGGCGGAAAGGTCGCAAGACGGGCCTCGGTTTCGGCCAGCGCATCCTTGTCGGGATAGGCAGGCACCTGCTGGATCGGCATTGCTCTCCAGGAATCCGGTGACCATTTCTTCATTTTCGCACCTAAAAACTCGCGGGTATTCTGTCCCGATGTTCCGCTGATATGGGAAAGGCGCTGCTATAGCGGAAGCCCCTGCCGCGTGCCAGTGTTAATTGTGACAGATGTCGACAGCGCGCTCAGCTCGTCTCGGCCAACCCGAGAATGGCGGAGGCTACTTCCTCCCCGTCATGCTGGCCGCGATTCCACGCATCCTCGAACTCGGAGGATATGACCGAAATACCGGCTTCGTAGCCAAGGTCCTCGATGCGCCCTTCGCGCAGGTAGCGGAAACGGCCCACCGTCTTGGCAAACGGAAACAGTTCGCGATTCGACAGGATGTGCGTCAGGAAAGGCGTCTCGCCCGAGGCGCGACGCATATGTTCCAGGAACACGCCGACCAGCCCGGCGAGATTGGCCCCGCGCGTTTCGGGACATTCGAGAATGTTGCCGATGAATATCCGGCGCGCGGTGCGGTTGGCAGCGAGCGCCTGCGGAACGCCCTGCACGAGCAGATGCGGCAGGATGCTGGTGTAGAAGCTGCCCGGCCCGAACACGATCGCATCGGCGCGCGCAATCGGCCCGAGGATCAGCGGATTTGCCTGCACGGCACCGGCGCTCACCTTGGCGCTGAGCGCAATGTCGCTGATGCCGAGCGCAGCCTCTTCGGCGTCGAGCGAGGTGACCACATGCTGGCCGAAGATTTCGTGGCCGCTGCCGAGTCGCGCGCTCAATTCCACGTCCGGCTGGATCGAGCTTGGCCAGACATGACCGCTGATGCCCAGCAGGCGGCGGAATTCAAGGATGGCGGCGTTGATGTCGTTGTCGTGCGCCAGATAGGCGCCGGTCAGGATGAAGTTGCCGATTGATCCGTTGCCGTAGTCGAAGCCGGGCGGAACCCGGCTCCCGAAAAGATCGAGATAGTGCAGGATCGTTCCGGCCAGCGTCTGGTCCATGCGTTGCAGGGAGGGGTGATCGCCGCCCGCGAAAAACCGGAACTCCGCTTCGGCTTCCGCAGGCCCGAGCGCGCTCGACAGCCGCGCGTTGAAGATCTTCACCACGTCGCCCGCCTTGCCCTCGCCATGCGCCATGGTCATGAGCGCCTGCCGGATGTCGCCGACCGGCAGCATGTGGAAGGTCTCGCGGATGCTCTTCGAACTTCCGCCGCTGTCCCATGCGGGCACGATGCGCGTCAGCGACGCGCCGCGACGGCTCAGCGCGATGTTGATGGAGCGGCAGGCGGTGCCGCCCGAAAAGAGAACGATGCGGGGCGCGTCGCCGCTCAATCGACCCTCTTGCCGTGACGATAGCCATATGTCGGCCTGTACATGGTGACGAGTTCCTCCGCCGCCGTGGGATGGACGGCCATGGTCCGGTCGAAATCCTCCTTGCTGAGCCCCGCCTTCAGCGAAATGCCGAGAAGCTGCGCCATTTCCCCGGCGTCCGGTCCAAGGATGTGCGCGCCGAGCACAAGGCCGGTCTGCGCGTCCACTACAAGCTTGGTCAGCATCTTCTCGTCGCGACCGGCCAATATGTTGCGCATCGGGCGGAAATGGGCGCGATAGACGTCCACGTCGTCGAAACGCTTGACCGCCCGTTCCTCGGAAAGGCCGACGGTGCCAATTTCGGGTTGCGAGAAAACGGCGGTCGGGATGACTTCAAGGTCCGGCTCGGTCGGATTGTCCTTCCACAGCGTCTCGATAAGGCACATCGCCTCGTGGATCGCGACCGGCGTGAGTTGCACGCGATTGGTGACGTCGCCGATCGCCCAGATGTTCTGCACATTGGTGCGCGAATAGCTGTCCACGACGATGTCGCCGGTCTGGCCGAGTTCGACGCCGACCTGTTCGAGGCCGAGCCCCTCCGTGTTCGGCGTGCGCCCGATGGCAAGCAGCACCTGATCGGCAACGATGGTCTCGCCGGTTGAAAGATGGCTTTCCAGCCGCCCGTCGCCGCGCTTCACCACTTCCTTCTGCACCGACTGGCAGATGATGCGGATGCCCTTCGCCTCCATCGCCTCGTGGAGAAGCTGGCGCAAATCATTGTCGAAGCGGCTGAGGATTTGCATGCCGCGATAGACGAGCGTGGTTTCCACCCCCAGCCCGTGAAAGATGTTTGCGAACTCGACGGCGATGTAGCCGCCACCCTCGATCACGATGGTTTTTGGAAGCTGCTCGAGGTCGAACACCTCGTTCGAGCTGATGCAATGTTCATATCCCGGCAGCGCCTTATGCGCGGCGGGCCTGCCGCCGGTGGCAATCAGGATCTGGTCGGCGGTGACGGTGCGGTCCTCGCCTTCGAGCCGGATCGTGTGACGGTCCAGAAGCGTCGCCCGCGACATGATCGCCTCGCCGCCTGCGTTCTCCACGCCCTTGCGGTATATCGCTTCCAGTCGGCCAATTTCCTTGTCCTTCCCGGCAATGAGCGCCGACCAGTCGAATTTCGCCGGTTCGACCGACCATCCATAGCCTTTCGCGTCCTCGAAATGCTCGGAATATTGGGAAGCGTAGACCAGCAGCTTTTTCGGCACGCAGCCCCGGATGACGCATGTGCCGCCGAAGCGGAATTCCTCCGCGATGCCGACGCGCTTGCCGAGCCCAGCTGAAACGCGCGCGGCCCTCACGCCGCCGGACCCGCCGCCTATGACGAAAAGGTCGTAGTCATAACTCGCCATAGGATTCCCTCAACCTGACAGACTCAAAAGACTTAGAGCGTTTCGCAGTTAGTTTGAAGCATTCTGCCGGCGACGGTTTGCGACAAGGCCAAGGGGTTTGTCGAAGGTCGGGCTGGTGGCCCGGACAAGACAAAGACCGAAGGATTTGGCGCAAACCGGCCCGGCCCTTCGGGTTTGCGTTTGGCGGGCACCCACTTCGTCATGCCGCTCGACCGGGCAACCAGCCCGTCCTTCGCGCCCTTCCTTGTGGACCGCCGCGCCAAAACGACAAACAGAATGATTCAAACTAACTGTGAAACGCTCTAGTGCATAGAGACGCGGCTTTGAAGGCTCAAAGGAACCAAATCGGATCGCCTCCGTTTGATCCGTGACGAACAGTCTACAGGAGGAAAATCATGGGTCGCAGTATATTGCTCTGGCTTCTCGGCGTGCCGATCCCGGTCATCATCCTGCTCTGGCTATTCTGGCATTGAGCCATGCCGCAAGGCCGGGTTGAAGCTCTTTATTAACCTTAATGGAGTGTAATCACGCCGTATAAGTTCGATGCGGCGTGAGAGCACTGACGTGAAAAACAAAGGCCAGCATTCAACCGTTTTCGGAAAGAAAAAAGAGCCTCACACAGTCATTATCGCGCGAGGCAGCCATATCCGGCATTTTACAATCCGGCCTTGGCTTGTAACTGCATTTGCAGGAACGCTGACCGCGCTTTCGATCGGCTATCTGGCTGCGACGGCCTATCTTGTGTTCCGCGACGACATCGTGAGCGCGGCTTCCGCCCGGCAGGCGCGCATCCAGCAGGCATATGAGGACCGCATCGCCGCACTTCGCGCGCAGGTGGACCGCATCACCAGCCGCCAAATGCTCGACCAGCAAATGGTCGAGACTAAGGTATCGGAGTTGATGGCCCGCCAGGAAGCATTGAACGCCCGGCACGGGAAGATCGGCGAAACCATATCCGAGGCAGCGGTAGAGCAGGATTCTCCCGCCATCGAGACACCGTCCATAGAGACGCCCGGCATGGACAAGCCGCAGGCCATGCTGGACAGCGGCGGACAGCCACTTGCCTATGGGTCCATGGGCGCGCAGCCGTTCTTGTCCGCAAGCAATGACGAAACCGCTGCAGACCGTGCGGACCGAAATTTCGTCGCGATCCACAAATCGCTGGAAGCCGTCGAGGCGGATCAGTTGCGCAAGCTCGACACGATGGCGACCAACGCCTATCGCGAAAGCTCCGTGCTCGGCGACGCATTGCGCACCGCAGGCGTCGACATCGAAGACGACTACGGCAAGGCCGATGTCGGCGGGCCGCTCGTACCGCTGGATCAGGCCGGCATATTCGACTCGAAGGTCAAGGAACTGGATGAAGCGCTTGACCGGTTGGGCGGCCTCAAGCAGGAGGCGCGCGCCCTGCCCTTCGCGAACCCGGCGCCCGGTCGCTCCGTTTCAAGCCGTTTCGGGGTCAGGACCGATCCGCTGCTCGGCACCCCGGCGATGCACTCAGGCATGGATTTTCGCGCACCCAGCGGCACGCCGATACTGGCGACGGGCTACGGCACCGTCACCGAGGCAGGCTGGAACGGCGGCTATGGACAGATGGTCGAGATCAAACACGCAAACGGCTTTGCCACCCGTTTCGGCCATATGAGCGCCATTCACGTGACCGTCGGCGAGCAGGTGAAGCCCGGCGACGTGCTCGGCGAAGTGGGCAGCACGGGCCGTTCCACCGGCCCGCACATGCACTACGAAATACGCCGCAACGGGGTGGCCATCGATCCCGCCGATTTCCTGGCGGCGGGCAAGCGGATCGAGCACTACCTGTAGAGGCCGCGCCTATTCGGCGCGGCGCAAATCCGGCGGAACAGCTTCGTCCTTGAGCATTGCCAAAGCCTCTCCCAACGCCATCGACTGCTGATCGCGCGAGCCCAGCCTGCGAATGTTGACAGTGCCCTCTTCGGCCTCGCGTCGACCGCAGACCAGAATGACCGGCACCTTCACCAGCGAATGCTCGCGGACCTTGTAGTTGATCTTTTCGTTGCGAAGATCGGCTTCCGCCGCCAGTCCGGCAGCCTTCAACTGCTTGACGACCGACGCGGCGTAGTCGTCCGCATCCGAAGTGATCGTTGCGACCACCACCTGCACCGGCGCGAACCACAGCGGAAAATGCCCGGAATAGTTCTCGATCAGAATGCCGAGGAACCGCTCCATCGAGCCGCAGATCGCGCGGTGGATCATCACAGGCTGCTTCTTTTCCGAATCCGCGCCGATATAGAAAGCGCCGAAACGCTCCGGCAGGTTGAAATCCACCTGCGTCGTGCCGCATTGCCATTCGCGGCCGATGGCGTCCTTCAACGTATATTCGAACTTCGGACCGTAAAAAGCGCCTTCGCCCGGCAGGATGCCGGTCTTGATGCGGCCGCCCGACTGCGCCTCGATGGTCTTGAGAACGTCCATCATCACGGCCTCGGCACGGTCCCAAAGCGCGTCGGAGCCGACGCGCTTGTCCGGGCGGGTCGAGAGCTTCACCACCACCTCGCCAAAGCCGAAATCCTCATAGACCGACAGGATCAGGTCGTTGATCTTGAGGCATTCCGCCGCCATCTGCTCGTCGGTGCAGAAAATATGCGCATCGTCCTGCGTGAAGCCGCGAACGCGCATCAGCCCGTGCAGCGCGCCCGACGGCTCATAGCGGTGGACGATGCCGAATTCCGCAAGCCGAATAGGCAGTTCGCGATAGGACTTCAGGCCGTGCTTGAAGATCTGCACATGGCCGGGGCAGTTCATCGGCTTGAGCGCGAAGATGCGCTTGTCCTCGGCCTCGTCGCCCGCCGACTGCACGGCGAACATGTTTTCCCTGTACCAGCCCCAATGGCCCGACGTTTCCCAAAGTGAATGGTCGAGCACCTGCGGCGCGTTGACCTCCTGATAGTCGTCGGCAAGCCTGCGGCGCATATAGGCGACAAGGTTCTGGAACATCTTCCAGCCCTTGGCGTGCCAGAACACGACGCCCGGCCCTTCCTCCTGGAAATGGAACAGGTCCATTTCGCGGCCAAGCTTGCGGTGATCACGCTTTTCAGCCTCTTCCAGCATGTGCAGATAGGCTTCGAGTTCCGCCTGCTCCGCCCACGCCGTGCCGTAGATGCGGGTCAGCATCGGGTTGTTCGCGTCGCCGCGCCAATAGGCGCCGGCCACCTTCATAAGCTTGAACGCGCTGCCGATCTGGCCGGTGGATGCCATGTGCGGCCCCCGGCAAAGGTCGAACCACTCGCCCTGCGCGTAAATCTTGAGGTCCTGGCCTTCGGGAATCGCGTCGACCAGCTCGACCTTGTAGCTCTCGCCCTTGTCGCGAAATACCTTCTTCGCCTTCTCGCGCGACCAGACCTCCTTGGTGAACGGCCTGTTGCGCGCGATGATCTCGCGCATCTTCTTCTCGATCACCGGAAAGTCGTCGGGCGTGAACGGCTCGTTGCGCGCGAAATCGTAGTAGAATCCGTTCTCGATCACCGGACCGATGGTGACCTGGGTGCCGGGCCACAGTTCCTGAACCGCCTCCGCCAGCACATGGGCAGCGTCGTGGCGGATAAGCTCCAGCGCGCGCGGGTCCGAGCGGGTGACGATCTCGACGCTGCCGGAAGCGGCAAGCAGATCGGAAAGATCGCGCAGCGAACCGTCCATCGTGTAGGCGACCGCCTTCTTAGCCAGCGACTTGGAAATCGACTCGGCGAGCTGCGCGCCGGTCAGCCCCGCGTCGTACTCGCGCACGGAACCATCGGGAAATGTGAGGGAAACATTCGACAAGATCATTCTCCTATCCAGTCCCGCATACGAACGCGGGTGGTCATGCGCCTTTTGCGCGGCGTTGCTTTAGCTTCATTCGCCCGATCCGTAAAGCCGATGACCTGCCGGCGGGCGCACGCACAAGCTGTGCATGAAGTAGGGCTTGCGATTACGCAGCGTATATATTTCTAATGTAAAATATGTAAAAGGTTAAAGCTCGCCATAGACCGCAACGATTCCAGACCATGTCACGCAGCACAGAATTGCAAGCACCGCCAGCGCCAGTCCGGGTCTCCATCGAAGAGGCCCTGCAAATTGCGATGACGCACGAGCAGCGCGAGGAAGTGGCGCAGGCACGTTCGCTCTACACGCAGATTCTCAAGTCCTTTCCGGAAAACTCGACGGCGAAGGACAGGCTCGAAGCGCTGTCGCGAAAGGTCGACCTGCCCCCGGAGCGGCTTGCGTCCCTTTTCGCGCTTTCCGAGCGCAAGGAATATGTGCAACTGGCGAAGAGCGCGATTGCGCTGATACGAGACTATCCGAACTCCTACATGCTTTGGGCGCTGCTCGGCTCTGCCGAACATGAACTCGGGCAGTTCGAGCACGCTGAAAAATGTGCGCGCAAGGCGTTGTCGTTTCGGCCGAGGAATGCGCTCGCGCACTACAATCTGGCAAATGCGCTGCGCGCACAGGACAAGGTTCAGGAGGCGCTGGAGTGCTATGCCGACGCGCTCAATCTCGACCCCAATCTCGCCATCGCCAATCACAACAGGGCAATGCTCCTGTTCAGGGAGGGCGACATCGAGGCTGCCCTGCACGAATGGAGGATCGCGAACGAAACCGCGCCCGATTTTGCGGAAGCGCACTATGGCAGCGGCATCTGCCTGTTCAGGCTGGGAAAATACGAGGAAGCGGTCGCTTCATTCCAGAGGGCCGTCGAACTCAATCCGAAGCTGGTCGAGGCCTATCTGGGCCTCGGCAACGCCTACAATGAACTGGGGGACCTGCCCAAGGCCGGTGAAGCGCTGGACATGGCGCTTGAACTCAACCCGGACGACAGTTCGGCGACCTCGCTAAGGGCGTGGATTCAGTCGAGGCTTTGTGACTTTGCGGGGGAAGCAAAGCCGATCAATCGCGCTGAATTAAACCCTTTCAGTGCGTTGTTTTATGAGGACGACCCCAAGGAACAACAGCTTCGCTCGCAGGCGTTCTGGCGCCAACTCGCCGGAGGCATCAGGCCATTTTCGGAATTGCCGCGCCCGAAATATCGCCCGGACCAGCTCAAGATCGGCTATTTTTCGGCGGACTTCCACGATCATGCGACGCTTCACCTGCTTTCGGGCGTGCTTCGCGAACATGACCGAACCGGCTTCGAAATTCACGCCTACAGCTACGGGCGGCAGGCAAGCGTGCAGTTTCGTGACCTGCTCAACCAGCGCAACCTGCATTTTCACTACGCGGAAGGTCTCTCGGACGAAACCTTTGCCGAACTTGCACGCTCACACCAGCTCGACATCGCGATCGACCTCAAGGGCTACACTGCCGAAACGCGGTCGCAGATATTCGGCTATCGCCTCGCGCCGATCCAAATGAACTATCTCGGCTATCCGAGCACGCTCGGAACGGATGTGTTCGACTACATCGTCGCGGATCGCATGCTGATACCCAGCCGCTATCGCAAGTACTACGATGAAAAGGTGCTCTACCTTCCGCACAGCTATCAGCCCAACGACAATCTGCGGCGGGCCGCCGACATCTCTACACCGCGCAGCGAGTTCGGGCTTCCCGAACGGGGCATGGTGTTTTGTTGCTTCAACAATTCCACCAAGATCAAAAAGGATGAATTCGACATCTGGATGCGCGTCCTCGCGCAGGTCGAAGGCAGCGTCCTGTGGTTGCTGCGCACCGATGACGGCATGGAAGGCAATTTGCGCAAGTCGGCCGAGGCCAGCGGCGTCGCATCCGATCGGCTGATCTTTTGCGACAGGGCGCCGCATGCGCTGCACCTCGCGCGCCACCGGCATGCTGACCTGTTTCTGGACACATTCAACTGCAATGCACACACCACAGGCAGCGATGCGCTGTGGGCCGGACTTCCCCTTATAACCATGGCAGGCAAGCAGTTTGCGGCACGAGTCGCCGCCAGCCTGCTCAATGCGGTTGGGCTGCCCGAACTCATCACGGAATCGAAAGAGGAATATGAGGCCAGGATCCTGCACCTGGCGACACACCGCACCGAGTTGCGGGAAATCCGGGAACGTCTCGCGCGCAACCGTTTCATTCATCCACTTTTCGATACGCGACGCTATACGCGCAACCTGGAGAACGGCTTTCGGCGCGCCTATGAGCGATATCTCGCGGGCGAGCCGCCAGCGGACATCAGGGTGCTGGATCAGAGTTGACGCGCCAATAACGCCATGGCGTGAACCAGTGGAAGCGCAAGCCGAGCCGCGCAGGCACGGGATCGATGCCATGGGTGCCCCATGGCCCGCACCGCATCACACGAAACGCGCCCATCCAGCCGCCCGCCCACAGACCATGCCGGGCAATCGCCTCATAGGCATATTCCGAGCAGGTGGGCATGTGGCGGCAGGAATTGCCGATAAACCCAGAAAGCGTGAGCTGGTACAGTCGCACCAGCGTAGTGCCGAACATGCGACCGGGGGTCTTGCGCCACGGCCCGTCGAAGTTGCGGGTTCGGCGAGCCACAGGCTTTGCATGTGCGTGGTCGTGCAAGACCCTTCTCCGGCTTTGTCAGTGCCTTGAACATATGTCCTCTCTTCGCGTGTTGCGAGGGCGTGGATCAAGGGGTGTCATTCCGCCGCTGCCGGCGACCGGCTGGAACGTGACGATACGGACGACTTCGCTGAGAATTTCGACAAATGTGCGCATGGCGACACCTCCTGGACAGGGAGTAAATGCCTGTTGGCAATTTCGCTCAAACGAGTATATTTTCGCCGTCGCATAACTTGAGATTATCCGATGAAACGCGGTCGGTTGCCGCTTACGGCATTGCGCAGCTTCGAGGCCGCCGGACGCCATTTGAGCTTTAGCCGGGCGGCGGATGAGCTTTTCGTCTCGCAGGCCGCGATCAGCCGGCAGGTAAGGGAGCTTGAGGACCTGCTCGCCGCGCCGCTTTTCCGCCGCCTGCATCGCAAGGTCGAACTGACCGAAGCCGGTTCGGCCCTTCTCTTTCGGATAACTGCAAGTTTCGACACGATCGATGCGGCGTTGACCGAGATCCTCCAGCGGGGCGGCCCGAAAGCCGTGCGCGTGAGCGTGGAACCGGCGCTCGCATCGAACTGGCTCGTGCCGCGCCTGAACAGGTTTCGTGACTTGCGCCCCGATATCGATGTGCTGATCGATGTGACACCTCGCGTCGTCGATTTTCACGGCGGCGGCCCGGACCTCGCCCTGCGCTACAGCGCGGAGCGCAGCTCGTGGCCGGACACGAAGGCTGAACACCTGCTGACGCTCCACGACACGCCGATGCTATCGCCTGAACTCCTCCGCGCCGGGCAGAACCTCACGTCGCCAGCGGACCTGAGAAATTTCGCGCTTCTACACGAAGAGAACCGCCGCTATTGGGACCGATGGTTCGAGCTGGCCGGGGCAGGCCCGACGACGGAACCGGCACGCGGGCCTTCGCTCGCCGACATGGCGCTGGTGTTGCAGGCTGCCGTCAGGGGTCACGGCGTCGCGCTCGGCTGCACGTTCCTGGCGCATGACGATCTGGTGTCGGGCGCGCTGGTCGCCCCGTTTCCCGTGAAGATTGCGGCGGGCAATTATTGGCTGGCTGCGCGTGACCTCGACGCACTGGCCGAGCCGGCGAAGGCATTTGCGGACTGGGTGCGGGCGGAATTCGCCGCGTTTCGACCGTTGATCTAGAGGCAGGATCTAGGCCGCCTGCCCTTCCCTCTTGCGTTCGATCTGGCCGATGGCATCGACCACGGCGTCGAATGTCAGCATGGTCGATGCATGCCGCGCCTTATAGTCGCGCACCGGCTCAAGATACTTCAAATCGGCGAAGCGGCCTTCGGGTGGCGAGCCGTTTTCCTTGAGCATCTTCAACATCGTTTCGCGTACGGCACGCAGTTCCGACGCTGTCGCGCCGACAACATGCTCCGCCATGATGGCCGACGAGGCCTGCCCGAGCGCGCAGGCTTTGACGACATGCGCGAAATCGGTGACCACATCGCCCTGCATGGCAAGGTCCACCGTGACGGTCGAGCCGCACAGTTTGGAATGCGCGGTTGCGGTTGCGTCCGCGTGCTCAAGGCGGCCCGTGCGCCCGATATTTCCGGCAAAACCGAGAATTTTCGCGTTGTAGACGTCGTTGATCATGATTTTTCCGCCCTGTCGCGGCTGGACGAAACGTTTGTCGCGTTCCGACACCTATCTTTCGCCTTGTTCGATCCTATATAGTGCTCCGGCTTCCTGCTGGACAAGGCTGACGAAGGTCTTGATGGCAGGGAACCGAAAACTGTGCTGATTTCGGGCCTGAAATCCAGAAAAGACCCGCAGACAGGCTGCCGTTCAACTCGTTCCTTCTGCGAAAGGAACTACGGGAGACGCTTATCATGGACGCCGCAATCAAGAAGATGCTTCCTTCCACCTATATGGACAGGCCGGTAACGGATCGTCCGACACAGGAGGAGGCAGAGGCAGCCGTGCTGACCCTGCTCCGTTGGGCGGGCGACGATCCGAACCGCGAGGGGCTGGTCGACACGCCGAAGCGCGTGGTCAAGGCCTATCGGGAAATGTTCGAAGGCTATGACAAATGCGCTGCCGACGAGCTTGGCCGCACCTTCGAGGAAGTTGCGGGCTATGACGACATGGTGGTCATGCGCGACATCAGCTTTCACTCCCATTGCGAGCATCACATGGTGCCCATCATCGGCAAGGCGCATGTCGGCTACCTGCCCGACGGCAAGGTCGTCGGCCTGTCGAAGCTGATCCGCGTCGTGGAGATTTTCGCGCACCGCCTGCAAACGCAGGAGGCGATGACGGCGCAGATCGCGAATGTGATTCAGGACGTTCTCAATCCGCGCGGCGTCGCCGTGATGATCGAGGCGAACCACATGTGCATCGAAATGCGCGGCATCCGAAAGCAGGGCTCCGTCACCACTACCTCGACCTTTACCGGCACATTCCGGGACAACCCGGAGGAGCAGGTGCGGTTCGTGTCGATGATCAAGAACGGCATCGTCGTGGGCTGACCGGATGGCATCGCTGACATTTGAAACGCCCCCCGCGGACAAGGCCGCGCTGGAGGAAGGCGACCGCTTCACGCCCAAGTTCGACGCAAGCGGCCTGTTGACGGCAGTGGTTACGGACGCCGACAACGGCGAATTGCTGATGGTGGCGCATATGAACGCCGAGGCGCTTGCGCTGACGCTGGAAAGCGGCATCGCCCACTACTGGTCCCGCTCCCGCAACACGCTGTGGAAGAAGGGGGAAACCTCCGGAAACCTGCAAAGCGTGCTGGAGTTGCGCACCGATTGCGATCAGGACGCACTTTGGCTCAAGGTGCGTGTTGCCGGCGATGGCGCCACCTGCCACACCGGGCGACGCTCCTGCTTTTACCGCAGCGTACGCCTTTCGGACGGCAGTACTGTCCTCAAGGTCGAACGGTAACGCTGAATCTCCGATGGTCAGACTATTTCATTCGACTGGCCATTTGCATTTGTGTTTCTAATACTCAAATACCCTTTAGCGGGCTTGGGACATGGAGTGTAAGTGATGCTCGAATGGGCATCGTTCCGGCGGGCCGATGTCCGGGAAGCCGACGGCGTTGTCTCGGCGGGCGGACTGGCCGGAACGAAGAAGATGAAGCCGGGCGTGGCGCTCGCCCTCGGCGGCGGAGCCGCGCGGGGCTGGGCGCATATCGGCGTGCTGCGGGCGCTTGACGAGGCCGGGATCGAGATTTCCATGATCGCCGGAACCTCCATCGGCGCGCTGGTTGGCGGATGCTATCTGGCGGGCAAGCTCAACGAGCTTGAGGAATTTGCGAGGAGCCTGACAAGGCGGCGCATCTTCGGCCTGCTCGACATCACTTTCGCCTCCAATGGTCTGTTCGGCGGCATGAAGCTCAATGCCCGCATGAAGGAACACATGAACGGCATGCGCATCGAGGACCTGCCGAAGCCGTTTGTGGCGGTGGCGACCGAGATCCGTACCGGCCACGAAATCTGGCTGAGCGAAGGTGCGCTGATCCGGGCCGTTCGCGCATCCTATGCATTGCCCGGCGTATTCGAGCCGGTGGAATGCGATGGCCGCATCCTTGTCGACGGGGCACTGGTCAATCCCGTTCCCGTATCGGTGTGCCGCGCCTATGAGCAGCCGCTGGTGATCGCGGTGAACCTGCACTACGACAATTTCGGGCGCTCCGCCGTCTTGAAGCACAGCGCGGGCGAATTGCTGATTGAGAAGAACGGCAATCCGAGGGACACGAAGGACACGCCGCCGACGCAGGCGAGGCTTGGCGTCACAGGCGTCATGGTCGAGGCGTTCAACATCATACAGGACCGCATTTCGCGCGCCAGGCTGGCCGGCGATCCGCCGGACATGTCGCTGCAACCCAAGCTCGGACATATCGGCCTCGCGGAATTCCATCGCGCAGACGAGGCAATCGAGCTTGGCTATGAAAGCACACTTGCGCGCATCGAAGAGGTAAAGCGGCTTCAGGCCGTCATGGTTTGAGCTTCGGGACTTGTTCCTGCCACCCTTCGCGTCGTATAGATTCCCCGTGCGGATTTGATGTGGCGGCATCGACCAAACCGTGTCGATGGGGAAAGCATTGTCCGACGTTCAGGCTCAACAAGGGGTCGATGACAGGCGCTCGCAATTCCAGCGCCTCTACAACGAATACCAGCATGCCTATGCCGAACGCAATTACGAGCGGGCGCTGGACCTCGCGCGACGCGCGCGCGAAATCACCAATTCAATCGAAATCATCCATTCCGAAGCGCTCTGCCTGCATCGCCTCCACCGCTCGCAGGAGGCATACGCGCTGGCCAGCCAGCACCCGGCAGCGCGCGACAACGAAAACTACCATGACCTGATGGCCGAGATTTGCGGCGCTCTCGGCATGACCGGCCAGTTGCAGGCACATGGCTCGACCGCGCTGACGATCCGCGAGAGGAAATTCGGCGGCGGCCCGAGCCACCGCATACCGGATGGTCCGCCGCCATTACAGGAAGGCTGCAAGCGCGCGATTTCCTATTCTCTCTATGGCGGCAGCCCGCGCTACTGCGAAGTTGCGATCATGAATTGCCAAAGCGCGGCGCGGCTGCTTCCGCAGTGGACTTGCCGATTCTATTGCGACGAAACGGTTCCAGCGGATGTCCGCCGGAGACTCAAGGAGGCGGGCGGCGAGATCATCCTCATCAACGACGCGACGCGCAAATCCATCCCGCCCTTGATGTGGCGCTTCCTGTGCGCCGACGATCCCGGCGTGTCGCATTTCCTGATGCGCGACGCCGACTCGCTGATCGGCGAGCGGGAGGCGGCCGCGGTGGGTGCCTGGCTGGAGTCGGGAAAATGGTTCCACGTCATGCGCGACTACTACACCCATACCGAACTGATGCTGGCGGGGCTATGGGGCGGCTGCACGGGAGCTATCCCCGACATGCGGCGCGAAATCATGGAGTTCATCGCCGAGGGAAATGTGCACACGGCATTTGTCGACCAGCATTTCCTGAGGAAGCGGATCTGGCCGACGGCTCGCCAGAGCGTCTTGTCGCATGACAGCCAGTTCGATTTCTTCAACAACGAACCTTTTCCGGTCGTGCCCGGCGCTTCGCTCGATCCCAAACACCATGTCGGCGCAAACCAGAGCACGGGTTCCATCGCCTCGCCCTGCAACGCGCCTGACGGCAGCAAGGTGAGGATCTACATTCGCGACGGGCAGAAGAACCTGGTCTGCACATATGAAGCCGAGGTGCGCGGGCAGCGCTGGGCACTCGCGGTGCCTGACAGCTATGCGGACAGGATCGAAAGCAAGGAATGGTCGGCGCGCTTCGACATCATCCGCTAGGCTCAGTCACCGAAATTCCGCAAGTTGCCGCCAAATGCCGGGCCTTGCGCAGTCGTTCGGGATGAATATATGCAGTTGGTGCGGTGTTGAGGATTTGGCGGAATCGACCTTTGCACGTCGATGGGAAACCATGTCGCCAGACCGCCAGCCTGCCACCGGGACCCTGACCGGCCGCGCGCTTCAGGAGCACCTTTACCAGCAGTACAATGAACTCTTTGCGGCGCGAAAATTCGAGGAAGCGCTTGCGGTGGCGCGCCATGCGCGCACGCTTTTCAGCTCCCTCGACCTCGTCTATGCCGAGGCGGTTTGCCTGAATCGCCTGGACCATCCGCAGGAAGCATACGAGATCGCAAGCAACAATCCGCCGCCTCAAAGGCAGCAGATGTATTTCGACCTCATGGCTGAAATCTGCGGAGCGCTGGGCAAGCAGGATGAAATGCGGGCCAATGGTTCGGCTTCGCTTGCGCTGCGCGACAGCATTGTGGCTGCCGAGCCCCGCTATCCCCTTCCCGAAGGGCCGCCGCCACGCATTCGCGGCAAGGGCCAGGTCATCGCCTACTCACTGTTTGGCGCAAGCCCACGCTATTGTGAGGTCGCGATCATGAACTGCGTGGCGGCCGCAAGACTGCTGCCAGACTGGCGCTGCCGCTTCTATTGCGACGAGACCGTACCCTCCGAAATCTTTCGCAGGATCACGGAAGCGGGCGGCGAAATCCGCATGGTCGACGCACAAGCGCGCGAAAGCATTCCGGCCCTTATGTGGCGTTTCCTTGCCGCGGACGATCCCGATGTCTCGCGCTTCCTGATGCGCGATGCGAATTCGCTGATCGGGGAACGCGAGGTCGCCGCTGTGCAGGCATGGCTGGAATCAGGCAGGTGGTTCCACGTCATGCGGGACAACTATACGCACACGGAGATCATGCTGGCGGGATTGTGGGGCGGCTGCACCGGGGTCATCCCGGACATGCGACGCGAAATGATCGCATTCGTGAAACCGGGAGATTTCGTACCGAGCCATGTTGACCAGCATTTTCTCCGCAAGAGAGTTTGGCCGACCGTCCGGCAAAGCGTGCTCTCGCACGACCGCCTGTTTCATTTCTTCAACAATGAGCCGTTCCCGCATGTGCCCGGCGCATCGCTCGACCTCGAGCACCACATAGGCATAAATCTGAGCACCCGCAGCCTTGTCGGAGAGATCGACATGGCTGATGGAGAGATCGCGACAATGCTCATATTCGATGAGCTGGGCCGCCAGGTTTGCGCATACAAGGTGCACCCCACCAACAGGACCTGGCAAATCTCCATTCCCGACAGCTACGCGGAAAAGGTCCGTAACAATGAGTGGGTCGTCAGGTTCGCCTGAACCGCTCCGTCACACGCGCTCGGCCTCGGGCGCGGCATCGATCATGCGAAGTTGGATCGTCCGGTTGCCGTTCCAGTGGTTTGCAGCAAGCGTCCCCGCCGCATGGATGTTCCTGCCCTGATTGGCGAACAGGAACGTGCCCAATGGGGATTGGGCTACCCGGAAAGCCATCGCCTGCACGCGCGCGCCCGTCAGCGAGGCGAGATCGGCCCGCACATGGCCGTTGCCGACCTCGCGCGCCGACAACAACTTGTGGCGCGGCAGCACGAAAACCGGCGCGGCATGGCCGCTGCCATAGGGTCCCGCATGTTCCAGAGTGTCGAAAAGCTGCTGTGTGACGCCGTCAGCCGACAAGGCGCCGTCGATTTCGAGGCTTTCCTCGTGCCGCAATTGGGCAACCTGCGCGGCCGCCTGCCGCTCGAAGAAGGCGCGCAGGTCGCCGAGGCGGGCACGCTCGACCGTGATCCCTGCCGCCATGGCGTGACCGCCGCCCTTGACCAGCAGGCCCTCGGCAACGGCGGCGCGCACCAGCCCGCCAAGATCGAAGCCGGAAATCGAACGGCCTGAACCGACACCCGTTCCGTTCGCATGGAAGTGCACCGCGAAGGCGGGCCGGCGCGTGTGCTCCTTCAGCCGCGCGGCAATCAGACCGACAATTCCCGGATGCCATGAATCGCTGGCCGTGACCACGACGGCGGGGCCGTCGCCGCCCGCCATTTCGGCGTCGGCCTCGGCGCGCGCGGCTTCAACCATTGCCTGTTCCATCGCCTGCCGCTCCT
Organism: Rhizobiaceae bacterium; assembly: GCA_023953835.1. NCBI lineage: Bacteria > Pseudomonadati > Pseudomonadota > Alphaproteobacteria > Hyphomicrobiales > Rhizobiaceae > Rhizobiaceae bacterium. The sequence continues at coordinate 3,659,702 of JAMLJB010000001.1, forward strand.
GGTTGAGGCGGTCGAGCGTCTCGGCGATCTTGCGCGCTTCAACGGCGTCATCGGTGGCGAGCAGGCGGCTGCCGAGCGCCGCATCTCCGATGCGCCCGCCCGCATTGATGCGCGGACCGAGCAGGAAAGCGAGGTGAAAAGCGTTGACCGGCTCGGAAATGCGCGCGGCGCGGATGAGTGCCGCAAGCCCCTCATTGCGCATCTGGCGAATGGCGATCAGGCCCTTGACGACAAAGGCGCGATTGACGCCCACAAGCGGAACGACGTCGCAGACCGTGGCAAGCGCCACCAGATCGAGAAAGTTCAGCAGGTCGGGCTGCGCGGCAGCCGCGCCGCGCTGTCGCAGGATGCGGGAAACCTGAACCAGCGCGAGGAAGACGACGCCCGCCGCGCACAGATGCCCCTGCCCCGAAATGTCGTCCTCCCGGTTGGGATTGACCACGGGCGTTCCGGCGGGCAGTTCGCCTCCGACCTGATGGTGATCGAGAACGACCACGTCGGCGCCCGCCTCGCGCGCCGCCGCAATTGCAACCGCGCTGTTGGTGCCGCAATCGACCGTGACGATGAGCGATGCGCGCCCCGCAAGTTCACGCATGGCGTCGGGGTTCGGCCCGTAGCCTTCAAAGATGCGGTCGGGAATATAGATCTCGGATTCGATCCCGAAATGATCGAGAAAGCGCTTGACGAGCGCCGACGAGCAGGCCCCATCCACATCGTAGTCGCCAAAAATAGCGATCCGCTCGCGTCGTTCGATCGCATCCGCGATGCGCGAGGCCGCCGCATCCATGTCGGTCAGGGTTTCGGGATCGGGCAGGAGGTTCCGGATCGTGGGATCGAGGAAGGCCGCCGCTTCGCCCTTGCGCACGCCCCTGCCCGCGAGCACGCGCGCGACGATTTCAGGAATGCCCTCGGCCTGCGCCATTGCGAGCGCCGCCATTTCCTGCGCTTCGGTCAGACGGTGCACCCAGGCAAGGCCGGTTGCGGAGCGCCTGACATCGAGGAAATAGCGCCGCTCCGATGTCAAAACTTGTCCATATCCTGGTGCCGCGCCTTGATTTCGCGCACGGTGCGCGACGAAGAGCGCAGCACGATGGTGTGGGTGGTGATGGCGGTCCGCCCGAACTTCACCCCGGACAACATGTTGCCGTCGGTGACGCCGGTTGCGGCGAAAACCACGTCGCCGCGCGCCATATCGCCGACCTTGTAGACGCGGTTCGGATCGGCAATGCCCATCTTCGCGGCGCGCGCCACCTTCTCCGGCGTGTCCAGCAGCAGGCGGCCCTGCATCTGGCCCCCTGTGCAGCGCAGCGCCGCCGCAGCCAGTACGCCTTCAGGCGCGCCGCCGGAACCGAGATAGATGTCGATGCCCGTGTCGTCCGGGTTGGTGGTGTGGATCACGCCCGCCACATCGCCGTCGCCGATCAGGCGGATGGCGACTCCCGTGTCGCGCACCGCCTCGATCAGCTTGGCGTGGCGCGGACGGTCGAGGATGCAGGCAGTGATTTCCGAAACCGGCACGCGCTTGGCGTCGGCAAGGTTATGGATGTTCTGGCGCGGGGAGGCATCGATGTCGATGACGCCTTCGGGATAGCCGGGGCCGATCGCGATCTTGTCCATGTAGACATCCGGCGCATAGAGCAGACTGCCCTTCTCCGCGACAGCGATGACGGCAAGCGCATTGGGCAGGTTCTTCGCGCAGATCGTGGTGCCCTCCAGCGGATCGAGCGCAATGTCGACCTCCGGTCCTTTGCCGGTGCCGACCTCCTCGCCGATATAAAGCATCGGAGCCTCGTCGCGTTCGCCCTCGCCGATGACGACGGTGCCCCGGATCGGCAGGCGATTCAACTCCGCACGCATGGCGTCGACCGCTACCTGATCGGCGGCTTTCTCATCGCCGCGCCCCCGCAGGCGCGCCGCAGCCACGGCGGCGCGCTCGGTAACGCGCACGATTTCCATTGTCAGAACACGGTCAAGTCCAGCAATCACGCCCTTCGCCATTTCAATTTATCCCCGACAAGATTTCAGTTGCCGCCCTTTTGTCAAAGGCACGCAACAAGAGCAAGACAACCGACCCTACTGAATCGATTGAGGAAACTACTCCGCGCGTTCAATGCGAATGACCTGCGCCTTATCCGCAAGAAGGCCGTCCTTGGTCACCGCCTCGACCGCCTTGCGCACTGCGGACTCCGTCGTCTCATGCGTGACCAGAATGACGGTCTTTTGCTTCGCATCCAGTTCGCCATGCGCCTGCTGGACGATGGATTCCAGCGAAATCTCGTTGTCGGCCATGCGCTTTGCGAGCGTGGCGAACACGCCGATGCGGTCATGCACGGTGAGGCGGATGAAATATCCACCCGCGTGCGAGCGGATGCCCGCCCTCTTGTAGGGCTTCAGTTCCTTGGCCGGGCGGCCAAACACCGGGCCGTGCTGGAAACCGGGGAGGCTCTTGGCGATGTCGGCAATGTCGCCGACCACTGCGGACGCGGTCGCGTTGCCGCCTGCGCCGGGGCCGGACAAAAGCAATTCGCCGAGAATGTCCGTCTCGACCGCAACCGCATTGGTCACGCCGTGCACCTGCGCGATCACCGACGAGGTGGGGACCATCGTCGGATGCACGCGCTGCTCGACACCCGTCTCGGTCTGCTGCGCGACGCCAAGCAGCTTGATGCGGTAGCCGAGTTCGCCGGCAGCGCGAATGTCCGCCTGCGTGATGTTGGAAATGCCTTCCATATAGACCTGATCGGCGGCGATCCGCGTGCCGAATGCAAGGCTGGTGAGGATGGCGAGCTTGTGCGCCGTGTCATTGCCTTCGATGTCGAAGGTCGGGTCGGCCTCCGCGTAGCCCAGCCGCTGGGCATCCTTGAGGCATTCCTCGAACGAGATGCCTTCCGCTTCCATTCGCGTCAGTATGTAGTTGCAGGTGCCGTTGAGGATGCCGAACACGCGGCTGACGCTGTTGCCAGCCATTGCCTCGCGCATCGTCTTGATGACCGGGATGCCGCCTGCGACCGCCGCCTCATAGTTCAGCAACACGCCCTTCGATTCCGCGATTTCGGCAAGCGCCACGCCGTGCTTCGCCAGAAGCGCCTTGTTGGCGGTGACCACATGCTTACCCGCCTCAAGCGCGGCGGTGACCGCCACGCGCGCCGCACCCTCGTCGCCGCCCATCAGTTCCACGAACACGTGGATGCCGTCGAACTTCGCCAGCTCGACCGGATCGTCGAACCACTTCGCCGCGCCGAGATCGACGCCACGGTCGCGCGAACGGTCGCGGGCCGAAACCGCCGTGACCTCGATAGGTTGCCCGCATTGCCGGGTGAGTTCGGCGGCCTTTCGGGTCAGGACGCGAACAACCGATGCGCCCACGGTGCCGAGTCCGGCGATCCCAACATGCAAAGCGTTCGCAACGCGAGCCACGGCGTATCCTTTTCCTGTCGATTGAACCCGTCAGCGATGCGCGGCGAGCGGCACCACATTGTTGGGCTGCTTGGCTGACGCCTGCAAGAATTTCTTGATCGAGCGCGCCGCCTGCCTGATGCGGTGCTCGTTTTCCACGAAGGCAAGGCGAACGAAGTCGTCGCCGTGCTCGCCGAAGCCGACGCCCGGCGCGACCGCCACATCGGCATGTTCGATCAAGAGCTTCGAAAATTCCAGCGAGCCAAGGTGCCGGAACTGCTCGGGGATCGGCGCCCATGCGAACATGGAAGCCTGCGGTGCGGGAATGTCCCAACCCGCGCGACCGAACGACTCAACCATTGCATCGCGGCGCTTGTGGTAGACCGAACGAATTTCGGCGATGTCCGAACCGTCACCGTTCAGCGCGGCGGCTGCCGCGACCTGGATCGGCGTGAACGCACCATAGTCCAGATAGGATTTGACGCGCGCCAGCGCCGCAATCAGCCGTTCGTTGCCCACCGCAAAGCCCATGCGCCAGCCGGGCATGGAAAAGGTCTTGGACATGGAGGTGAACTCAACCGCGATGTCCATCGCGCCGGGCACCTGAAGCACCGAAGGCGGCGGATTGCCGTCGAAATAGATTTCCGAATAGGCGAGGTCCGACAGGATGATAATGTCGTTCTTTCGCGCGAAGGCCACCACGTCCTTGTAGAAATCCAGCGAGGCGACCAGCGCCGTCGGGTTCGAAGGATAGTTGAGGATCAGCGCAAGCGGCTTCGGGATGGAATGGCGCACGCCGCGCTCAAGCGCGGGGATGAACTTGTCGTCGGGTTCCACCTGGAGCGAACGGATGACGCCGCCCGACATGATGAAGCCGAAGGCATGGATCGGATAGGTCGGATTGGGGCACAGGATGACATCGCCGGGCGCGGTGATCGCCTGCGCCATGTTGGCGAAGCCTTCCTTGGAGCCGAGCGTGGCGACGACCTGCGTATCCGGGTCGAGCTTCACTCCGAAACGGCGCGCATAATAGTTGGCCTGAGCGCGGCGCAGACCGGGAATGCCGCGCGACGCCGAATAGCGGTGGGTGCGCGGATCGCGCACGACTTCTACCAGCTTGTCCACGATGGCGGTGGGGGTCGGCAGGTCGGGGTTGCCCATGCCGAGATCGATGATGTCGGCGCCGCGTGAACGCGCGCTGGCCTTGAGCCGGTTCACCTGCTCGAACACATAGGGCGGAAGCCGCCTGACCTTATGAAATTCTTCCATTTCCATCTCGCGTCCCCCTGAGGGTCCCGGCCCGTTCATGCATGGCCGCGCGCAGCCCTATATACCCCATCAGCAGGTCGGTCGAGGGGCGCAAATTTCTTTCAGCGTTTCATCGCTGTGCGTCGCGCCAAGCCGCCGCAGTTCCGCCTCGCTGGCCGAGGCCGACGGTCCCTTGCCTGATGCGGCCTGCCCTGCCGCCGCACCTTTCAGCGAATCGACCGCAGCATCACGCTCTTCCTGCGACAATTGAGCGGCGGCTATTGCCGGCTTGACGTTGAGATTGGGATAGGTGCCGGTATTGACCGCCCCGCTTGCCGGATCGTCCGGCGTCGTGCAGGCGGCCAGCGCAAACAGGAGCGAGATCATTGCGGCGCGACCGCAATTCCCGGCTGTGAAGCGCAATGCGAATTTCTTTTTCACTCCGGCTCCATTTGCGACGAATGATGTTGGACCCTTAGAGTCTTCCCATGATACCATGTCAAGAAAGCGCAGGGGAGGAACAGCGCAAAACATGAACAAAACTGCGGAAGTGGCGTCCAGTCCGGCTGCCGAAGCAGCGAATGTCGAACCTTATCTGGTCAAGGACCCGGAAACATTCGCGCTCAATATGGCGCGGACGCTCGAAAATCTCGGAAAGGCCGCAGCAGCCTGGGCCGCCCCGCGCGAAAAGGGTGAAACCCACGACAGCGTGGCCGAGCCGGTGGCCGACATGGTCAAGACCTTCTCCAAGCTCACCGAATACTGGCTATCGGACCCGACCCGCGCGCTGGAAGCGCAGACCCGCCTTTTTGCCGGCCTCATCACCGTCTGGACGGGCGCGGTTCATCGCGTGAGCGGGGCGGAAGGCGTCGAGGACGCGGTCAGGCCGGAGCGCGGCGACAAGCGATTCGCCGACGAGGAATGGGGAAAGAACGCGTTTTTCGACTTCCTCAAGCAGGCTTATCTCGTGGTGGCGCGCTGGGCGACCGATCTTGTCGAACATGCCGACGGGCTGGATGAACATACGCGGCACAAGGCGAGCTTCTATGTGAAGCAGGTGTCCTATGCGCTCTCTCCCTCGAATTTCGTGCTGACCAACCCCGAACTCTTTCGCGAGACCGTCGCCGCCAACGGCGCAAATCTCGTACGCGGCATGAAAATGCTCGCCGAGGACATCGCCGCCGGCAAGGGCGACCTCAAGCTCCGGCAGGCCGACAATTCCAAGTTCGAGATCGGCAAAAACGTCGCGCTGACACCCGGCAAGGTGGTGGCGCGCAGCGATCTGGTCGAGGTGATCCAGTATGAGCCTGCCACCGAAACCGTGCTGAAACGGCCTTTGCTGATCTGCCCGCCCTGGATCAACAAGTTCTACATCCTCGATCTAAATCCCGAGAAGTCTTTCATCCGCTGGGCGGTCGAACAGGGGCACACGGTTTTCGTCATTTCGTGGGTCAACCCGGACGAACGCCACGGACGCAAGGACTGGGAAGCCTATATTCGCGAGGGCCTGCAATTCGCGCTCGATACGATCGAGCAGGAAACCGGGGAAAAGGCGGTGAACGCCATCGGCTATTGTGTCGGCGGCACGCTGCTGGCGGCGGGGCTGGCCCTGATGGCGCAGGAAGGCGACCACCGGATCAAGTCCGCCACACTGTTCACCACGCAGGTCGATTTCACCTATGCGGGCGACCTCAAGGTCTTTGTCGACGAGGATCAGGTGCAGGCGCTCGAAAGGGCGATGAACGGACGCGGCTATCTGGAAGGCACCAAGATGGCGACGGCCTTCAACATGTTGCGGTCCGGCGACCTCATCTGGCCCTATGTCGTCAACAACTATATGCGCGGCAAGGACCCCATGCCGTTCGACCTGCTTTACTGGAATTCGGATTCCACGCGAATGGCTGCCGCCAACCATTCGTTTTACTTGAGGAATTGCTATCTGGAAAACAACCTGTCCAAGGGCAGGATGAAGCTCGCCGGGCGCAATATCTCGCTGAAGGACGTCAAGATACCGATCTACAACCTCGCCACCAAGGACGACCACATCGCGCCCGCGCGCTCTGTGTTTCTCGGCTGCCGCCATTTCGGCGGCGATGTCGAATATGTCATGTCCGGCTCGGGGCATATTGCGGGCGTGGTCAATCCGCCGTCGCTCGGCAAATACCAGTACTGGACTGGCGCGAAGCCGCAGGGCAGCTTCGAGGACTGGGTTGCCACGGCGACGGAAACGCCCGGTTCGTGGTGGCCTCACTGGCAGAAATGGATCGAGGAGAGAGATTCGGAACGCGTCCCCGCGCGCGTGCCTGCGCAGAGGCTGAAGAGCCTCGCGGACGCGCCCGGCACATTTGTCAAAGTCCGCGTATAGGTTGACTGACGCATCAAACAACGCCAAAAGTTCAGCGCCATTCAAGTTCCTGCCCCATTCGGCACGTATGCGCGGTCGGGAAAAGCGAATCGGACAAAAGCATGTCCGGCGTGGAGTGAGGGCAGCACAGGCTTGAGAAGCGTGCTGCCGGGGATTTGGAAGGGGACATTGCGTCCTCCGAAAAGAAGAAGGGGATACTGGTTGGAAGGAGCAACGCGACCACGCGCCAGACCTTTGTGCCGATTGGCTGCCGCGTTGCTCGCGTCCGTTTTCGTTGGCTCCTGTGCCTCGACCCTCGACGCAACGCTTGAACCAAATTCCGCTGCTTTCAACGCAACCGCACCGCAGACCGGCGATGCAACGCCCGCCGAGGCGGCAGCCAACGCCGAGGCTGCAACTGCCGCAGAGGGCGCGACCGCCGATCCGCAGCTTCCGCAGCAATTGGCCACCGTGCCCTCGATCACCGCGAAGGCGGACCGCGTGACTGCGGCGGAATCTTCCGCCACAGACGCAGCCAAGCCTGAAAACAGCGCGGAGGAAGCCACCACCGAGGCAAAGCCTGCCGAGACGGCGTCCGCTGAAGATGCGACGAAGGCGGAGAGCGGCGAGAGCGCGGCCCCCGCCGAAAAACCCAAGAGCTTCCTTTCCGCGTTTTTCTCCAACAGCAAGGCCGCAAAGCCAGCCGCCGCGAAACCCGCCGCCAATGCGACGGAAGCCCTTGCAGCGAACGCCCCTGCCCCGACGCAGTTTCTGGAAAACCCCGGGCCGAAGCAGGTGCTGGAAAACGCCGCGCCGCCTGCCGACAAGCGCAGCCGGCAGATCCAGCTTGCCTCGCTTGAAATGCCGAGCGAAAAGCCCGCGCGCGCCTCTGCCGTGGCATTTGCCGACGACGGCGAAGGCACCGGGCTGCCAGGCGTGCGGCAGAGCGCGCTTTTCGAGATCAAGCGCAAATCGGGCATTGACGACGACAGCGACGTGGACGTGCATGAAGATGTCGACGGCGGATACGAGGTCGCCAGCGCGGCGGGCATGGCCCGGCTTGCTCCGAACGGGCTCCTGAAGCAGCGCGAGACCGTGGATGTCGCCTGCCTCAAGCCTTCTCTCGTGAGGGTCCTCAAGACGATCGAGCGCCGCTTCGGCAAGCGCGCGATCATAACGTCCGGCTATCGCAGCCCCACCTACAACCGGCGGGTGCGCGGCGCGCGCAACTCGCAGCACATGTACTGTGCGGCAGCGGATGTCATCATGCCGGGCGTGAGCAAGGTGGAATTGGCGAGCTTTGCGCGTTCCATGCCCGGTCGCGGCGGCGTAGGCACCTACTGCCACACCAACGCAGTTCATATCGACGTGGGGCCGGAACGCGACTGGAACTGGCGCTGCCGCGGGCGGCGCTGAGGTGCGCCCGACCTGCCGCGCAGGCTCATCTTTTTTTGCACTTTCCTGAGGCAAGAAGGGTTGCCGAGGCGAAGTGACCTGACTATAAGGCGCTTCACCTGAGCGCGCCCATCGTCTAGCGGTTAGGACACCGCCCTTTCACGGCGGTAACAGGGGTTCGATTCCCCTTGGGCGTACCAATTTTCTCACTCTTTGCATTTGCTTGAAGAAGCCGCCGGATGCGCAGCGTGAACGCTTTGCGCCGTCAGCCGGTGAGATAGGTCCGCAGGAATTTCTTCAGCGGTTCTGTACGCGGTTCGGAGAAGATCTGCTCCGCCGGTCCCGACTCGGCAATCTGCCCGTCGGACATGAAATGCACCACGTCGGCCAGCTTGCGCGCAAAGCCCATTTCGTGGGTCACGATAATCATGGTCATGCCCTCATTGGCGAGGGTCTGGATCGCGTTGAGTACCCCCGCGACCAGTTCGGGGTCGAGTGCCGAAGTCGGCTCGTCGAACAGGATCAGACGCGGGTTCATCATCACCGCCCGCGCGATGGCCACGCGCTGTTGTTGCCCTCCCGAAAGCTCGCCCGGATAGGACGATTCCTTGTCGCTCAGGCCAAAGCGGTTCAGCACTTCGAGCGCGCGCGAAACCGTCTCCTCCCTGTTCTGGCGCAGCACGACGAGCGGTCCCTCGATCAGGTTTTGCAGCACGGTCTTGTTTCCGAACAGGTTGAACTGCTGGAAAACCATCGGCATCTGCGCGCGTGCGGCGCGCAATTGCCGCTCCGGTGCGATGCGGAAGCTCTCGCCCTCCCCGTCGCACAGGCTCGCACCGCCGAAGGTTATGGAACCCGATTGCGGCATCTCCAGAAAATTCAGGCAGCGCAGGAAGGTGCTCTTGCCGCTTCCGCTGGACCCGATCAGCGCCACCACTTCGCCCGGCTCGACCTCCAGGTCGACGCCTTTGAGCACGGGTTTTTGCCCAAAGCTCTTCCGGATTTTCTTTGCGACAAGGATTGGTTGTTTCATTGCAGCGACCTGTCGCGCAGATATCCCGGCGTGAGCGCGTGTTCGAGCCGGCGCACCAGTCGCGCGGCCAGAAAGCTCATCCAGAAATAGATGAAGGCGATCAGCGTGTAGACCTCCATCGACCGGAACGTGGCGTTGATGATGATGGTGCCTTCGCGCAGCAGTTCATTGACCGAAATGAACGAGACGAGAGCGCAATCCTTCAGGAGCGAAATGAAATAACCGCCCACCGTGGGCAGAGCGACGAGCGCCGCCTGCGGAACGATAATGCGCCTGTAGATCTGCGCGCCGGACATGCCGATGGATTTGCCCGCCTCCCATTGCGAGGTGGGCACGGACAGGATCGCGGCCCGGAACACCTCGGACAGATAGGCCGCCAGATTGAGGCTGAGGCCGATCACCGCCGCCTGAAAGGCCGAAAGCGTGATGCCCATCTGGGGCAGCGAGAAATAGATGAAGAGCAGTTGCACGATCAGCGGCACGTTGCGCCAGATCTCGACATATGCCGCCAGAATTTGCCTGAGAACCGGCACGCGCGACGTGCGCACCAGCGCCACGCCAAGCCCGAGCGCGACGGAAATGACGATGCTGATGCAGGAAAGCTCAATCGTCACCAGCGCGCCACGCAGCAATGCGGGCATGAAGCTCGGTGCGTCATGGAAAAGGAACTGTAGAAAATCGCTCATTGCATCAGGTCATTCGTCTCGGTCCGCCGCAGATAGTCGTCGATGATCGCGATCATCCGCGCTTGGTCGAAGCTCTCGCGATGACCGCCATGTACGATGCTGACGGGAAGGTCCCGCAGCCTGCGCAGGCTCTGCCTGTATTGCCGGATGGAAGATCCCTCCAGATCGTCATAGAGCGTTCCGTCATAGACCACGTCGCCGGAAAGCAGGATTCCCGTCTCCCGCTCATAGAGCGAAATGCAGCCGGGTGAATGGCCGGGCAAATGCATCACCACGAAGCATCGGTCGCCAATATCGATCTCGTCGCCCTCCTTCAGCAGCCACGAGGCCGGGGCCGGTTCGATCCTGTATGCGCGCCAGTCAAAGCCCTCATAGGGAAGCGAGAGGAACGTGCTCTCGTCCACATAGCGATCGATCCCGGTCAGCCGCGTCGTCGGCCTTGCCAGTATATCGGCTTCGGCTTCATGCACGGCGCGCCGATCGAACTCGTGATGCCCTCCGATATGGTCGAAATGGGTGTGGCTGGCGACGCACAGCGTCTCAGCCCTGAACATATCACCGAGTTCCTTCAGGAGAGGAACCACCCCCATGCCGGAATCGAAGAGAAGGTCGAACCGGCTGCCGCGCACGTGCCACATGTTGCAGCGGATGCCGAGCCGGACGAACGGCTCCCAGATCATCGTGATGCCCTGGCCGACCGGTTTTTTCTCGAACCACGCCATCCCGTCAGAGATCGTCCCGCACGAGCGGCGAGGTGCTGCAATGGATGCCGCCGCCGCCGGCGGTCACATCGGCATAGGGCACCGTGAGCACCTCGATGCCGTTGGCGCGCAGCCGGTCGATGGTGCGCATGGAGACGCCCTCGCTCATGACCACCTTGCCCGGCTCGATGGCCAGGCAGTTGATCGTCCATGTAGAGTCTTCAGGATGCACATCGATGAGGGTGATGTTGCGGTCCTTGAGCTCGCAGATGAAGTCGTAGGGCAGTTGCGTCGGATTGACGAGCGCCAGCCTGTCGCCGACCATCACGAACGCACCGTCAATGTGCAGGCGATAGCCCGGAACCGAAAGGACGAGGAGCTTCACGCCCTGCGCGCGCAACACTTCCTCGACCTGCCGGATGCCTTCCGCATTGCCGCGCGAGGAAAGCCCGGCGACCGCTGTGCTGCTGTCGATCCAGGCAAACGAGCCGCCCTCAAAGATCGCGTTGCCGCTCAGCGTGCGCAGGATCGGACAGCCATTCTCTATGAGCGTCTCGGCGACGGGCCGCTCCTCTCCGCGACGAACGCGCGCGCCGAGCCGGGTGACGATCGCGCCGCCTTTGACCGCGATGCAGCTGTCGCGGGTGTAGCACGATTTCATCCGACCATCGGCCACGCGCTTGAGCCTGACGACGGTCACGCCCTCGCCTTCGAGCAAGGTCGTGAGCGCGTCATGCTGCGCCTGCATGGCGGCAAGGTCCGGCGCGCGCACTCCGCGCCAGTACCAGCCCTTGTCGGGATCGCCATAGCCGCCGATCTCGGGCAGCGTCTTGGACACGTCCACCGTGTCGAGTTCGCGGCCCGGACGATGCATCAGCACCGCACGGAGCTTTCCGACATCGTTGGAACAGCCCCATTTGCGGCCCCATATCGCCTCCTGTTCCGACACGCTCTCGAAGGGCGGTTCGGGCTGCGAGGCGAATATGCTGATCATGCGGTGATAGCGGAAATCCTCTTCCGAGATGATTCCTCTGTCACCGCCGGGCCTTTCTGTGGCCCGGTCGTTCCTCAAGCTCGTGTCGGCGTATGTCATTTCCTGCGGCACCGTCATTTCGTGGGGCTGGCCTGCGTGGCATCCCATGCGCCATATTTTTTGAGTATCTGCTCATGCGTGCCGTCGGCAAACATTTTCGCAATCGAAGCGTCGATCGCTTCCTGCAAATCCTTGTCGTCGGAGCGCAGCACGATGCCCGCCGCGCCGAGCTTGTAGCTCGCCTTGGCTTCCGCATCGGCCCATTCCGGCTTGGCCTGGTAGAACATGGGTTCGCCCACGAGGCGCAGGTCCTTCAATTCGTCATTCTGGCCGAGATAGGTCATCTGGTCGATGATGACCGCATCCACCTGCTTGTTGCGCAGCGCGATGAAGGGTTCGCCCCAGCCATTGAAATCGCGAACTTCGCCGACCTGGCCGCCTTCCTGCATGTTGTGGGCGTTGAGCGAATCCATCGACCCGACAATCGAGGCGACCGACTTGCCCTTGAGGTCGGCAATGGACTGGATCGGCGAATCCTTCAGCACGATGGCATAGTCGACATAGAGCAGGTAGGGATGGGTGAAGGCGATGCCGCCCGCGCCAAGCCTCTCCTGGTTGAAGCCGAGGCCAGACATGATGATGTCCCAGCGGTTGCTTTTCAGGCCGGGAATGAGCGTCTGCCACTCAGTGGAAACATATTCGAACTTCGAAGCGCCGATGTCCTTCATGACATATTGAAGGATGTCGTATTCGAGACCGGCATAGGAGCCATCGGCGTTCTGCCAGATGTAGGGCTTGAGGCCCATGATGCCCACCCCGACGCGGAGCGGCTCTCCTTTTTGAATATTCTCGAGCGTGCCGGCATCAGCCGGGCCGAACGAGTTCAGTGAAATGACCGAAAGGCATAGGAAGCTCGCAAGGAGCTGGCGCTTGTTCATAGAGGTTCCCCTCAGCGTTGGAGCTGTTGTTGTTGGCCGAACGCAGGGTCAGCACCCGGTTCGATCCAGAAAAGCTACCGGCCCGTTTTGCATCGCACAAATTCGAAAAAGTCGTTGTCTGGTGCGTTTTATGCACCAGAGCCGAACGCGCGCCGCAGCAACCTTGCCAGCACCTTCATCTCGGGATCGTCTCTGCGCGCGCTGGTTGCAATGAAGTAATAGGAGCCGATGTGCACGTCGGTTTCCAGTAATTCGACCAGTTCATCGCGAAACGGCTGGATCAGGAAATCATTGGCGAGCGCAATGCCCTTGCCCTGCCGCGCCGCCTCCAGCGTGAAGTTGGCATGCCACAGCTTCGGACCGGGAAGGATTGGTGGGTCGGTGACGCCCGCCGCGCTGAACCAGGACGACCAGTAGCGCGTCGATTGTTCGTGGAGCAACGGGGCGGAAAGCAGGTCGGCGACCGATTGCGGCGCCGGGTTCTGCGAAAGAAACGCACGACTTGCCACGGGAAATACGCGTGGGCAGGCGAGTTCCTCGTATTGGATCATGTCGATCGATTCCGCATGGTCGAGATAAAAGACCTCGGCGTCGGCTTCCCCGCGCAAAAGGTCGGGCCTTTCCAGCGTGGGCCGGAACGAGACGTCGATCTTGCTGAAATCCTTGTCGAGCCCTTCAAGCAGGAACCGCATCAGGTGAAGCCCGATGCCGGGCATGCACCACACTTCCACGGAGCGCCGGTGGAAGGGCGACACTTCGTCCGTTGCCCTGAGAATATCCGCGAAAGCGGCATTGATGCGCGCATGGAACTGCGTTCCGCGAGAAGTCAGCGCGATGCCCCGCCCCTTCTGCTCGATGAGATTGGTTCCGATATATTCTTCCAGATGGCGCACGTGACGCGAGATCACCGTGTGGCTGACGCCCAACTCGTCTCCCGCGGCGCGAATGCTGCTCGTGCGGCCAACCACCTCGAACGCTCGAAGTGCGATGAGAGGCGGCAACTTTCTCTTCATTTGATTCCTGCGATCCCTTTGTCCGATTTCAATATGATGGGACACGCCCAAGGTGAGCCGACAGGCAGACTAAGTCCAGCGCTTGCGACCAAACCCAAAGCGTGGAACGCAAGGAAGCTACCGCGTCAGATTGGCTTCCATGAAGACGAGATGGTCGCGCAGTTCGGCGGGAGCCTCGTAGTAAGGTTCGATCTCCCGGAATCCCAAGGAGCGATAGAGGCTCAGGGCTTCGTCGTGGTTGCGACCTGTGTCCAGCCGCATGATGGCGTAACCTCGTTCAGCAGCCAGGCGGACGATGTTTTCGGCGAGACGGCGACCCAACCCCGAGCCTCGGCCCTCGGGGCCGACGAACATGCGCTTCATCTCGCAGGTACTATCGTTGATCCGTTGCATCATGACGCAGCCCACCACTTTTCCGTTCAGTCGGGCGACGAGGATTTCACCTGCCGGAGCCGCGTGTATCCTTGGCAGGCTATCGAGAAGCGCGGCCCATTGCTGAGGCGTATAATAGCGATCGACGAACCAGGCATTCTCGCCATAGCGCGACCGGCACCAGGCGATGAAACTGTTGCTCAAGTCTCTGACGGCAGGAAAATCGTCAGGTCCAGCCGGTTCTATCAGCGAATTCCGCTCCACCTTCGCCTCCCTCGCGCAGGCCGCTCTTGCGTTGCTTGATCTCCAGCCGGTCGGCAACCGCGCTTTACCGGGATCATATGGCAATTCAGATGCACCCGCCACAGGTTCGGGAGCGGCCGACCCGCTGGACAAAGCCCGGAAGAAGCTGCACCTTGCCTGAGTACAAGCGAGCAGGCAGAAGCGATGACATTGACGCAGATTGCTTGGTTGGCGGTGGCAGCCTATGGGCTGCACATGATGGAAGAGTTTTTCTTCAACTGGCGCGACTGGGCAAGGTCGGTGGTGGGACTGCCGGTCGACTGGGCCGATTTCTACATGACCAACTCAATCGTCATCGTCGTCGGCATTGTGCAGGCCCAGCTTGCCTCGGCCATGCCGATTGTGGCGCTGTCATTTGCAGCGCTCATACTGATCAACGCCACCTTCTTCCACGTCTTTCCCGTGATAAAGACCGGCGGGCGTTTTTCTCCGGGGCTCGGAACCGCACTGGTGCTGTTCTACCCGGTCGGCATCGCGACCTTTCTTATCGCGGCAAGGGAAGGCGTCGGTACATCGACAATGATCGCGGCCTTCGTGATCGGCGCCTTGCTGATGGCTTTCCCGATTGTCATGATCCGGCTGCGCGGCCTGCCCTATTTCCAGCAGAAATGAACGCGCCTCACCGGCCTTCGTCGTCGCTTTCGGAGAATTGCCGCAACGCCTGTGGATTGAGCACCGTCACGGATCGATAGGTATATCTTATCCAGCCGAGCGAGGCGAAGCGTTGCATCGCGGAATTGACCTGCTGGCGGGACGCATTCGCCATCACGCCCAGTTCGGCCTGTGACAGCAGGATCGGGACATCGCCATATTGCCCCGCGCGTTGCAGCACGGACGCAATGCGCCGGCCCACGTCGCGCTTCTGCAAATCGTGCACGATGCGAATGAGCACGTCCACGGTGTAAACGGTGTTGATCCCGATGGCGCGTGTGACCTCAGGGTCATGCGCGGCCATCTGCTTCAGCGCATCGAGCGGGACATACATCATCCAGGCACAGCCCAGCGCGCGCAGTTCGGCCCTGCGCGGCTGCCCTGTCAGGAAGGGGCCTTCCCCGGTCCATCCACCCGGCGTACCGATATGGACCGGGCGCGGAGATGAATCCGGCGGCGCGGTGTTGACGGTGATGCAGCCTGACACCAAGCCGTACATGCCGCCGCCAATATCGCCATACCGGTAAATGATCTGGTCGGGAGCATAGCGCAGCAGGTGCGCGCGGCGCAGGAACTCGTCGCGGAAGGAGGGCGTCATATGCGCCAGCCATGCGCCCTCGCGCATGACCCGCTCCGCCTGTTCTCGCGACAAGTTCAACTTCGATTCTCCAGACTGTCCGGATCCGGGCAATGTGTGTGGCCGGTTCATGTAGATTCAAGCTGATACGGAGGAGAGAGTTACGACGATGAGGATGGTTGTTGCAACGATGATACTGCTTGCGGCTGCGCAGATGGCGGCTGCCCAACAGCTCTCCCCGGCCGAGGCACGCGCAATCGCCCGGGAGGCGACCATCTACGGCTTTCCACTCGTCGACAACTATCGCGTGCAGTATTCCTACTTCGTCGATCCGGCCAATCCCGACTACAAGGCCCCCTGGAATACGATCAACAATGTTGCGCGCGTGTTCACGCCCGATGACAAGGCCATCCAGACTCCGAACTCGGATACGCCCTATTCGCAATTGGGGGCCGACCTGCGCGCCGAGCCGCTGGTGATCAGCGTTCCGGAAATCGAAGCGACCCGCTACTATTCTCTCCAGTTCGTAGACATGTATACGTTCAACTTCGCCTATGTCGGCAGCCGCGCGACCGGCAACGAGGCAGGTGATTTCCTGCTGGTCGGGCCGCGCTGGCAAGGGCAAACGCCGAAGGGGATCAAGGCGGTCATCCGGTCCGAGACAGATTTCGATTTCGTGCTGTACAGGACACAGCTTTTCTCCGCCGCCGACATAGACAACGTCAAAAAGGTGCAGGCCGGCTACAAGGTGCAGCCATTGTCGCAATACCTCGGGCAGCCCGCTCCTCCCGCACCTGCGCCCGTTGAATTCATCAAGCCGCTGTCGCCCGAACAGCAACGCACGTCGCCACAATTTTTCAACGTGCTGAACTTTGTTCTCCAGTTCTGCCCGACACACCCCTCCGAAACCGAAGTGATGGCGCGCTTTGCGAAACTCGGCATAGGACCCGGAGGCGAGTTCGATTTCGAGGCGCTGCCTCCTGAAACGCAAAAGGCCGTCGAGGACGGGATGGCCGACGCATGGGCGGACTTTGCCGAATTCAAGCGCACGCAGATGGACACCGGCAAGCGGACTTCCGCTGAAGGCTTCGGCACGCGCGAATTCATGAAAAACGACTATATGGGTCGCATGGCCGCCGCCGCGTTCGGCATCTACGGCAATTCAAAGGAAGAAGCCCTCTATCCGGCCTACTACACCGACCAGAACAGCGAATTGTTGAACGGCACCAATAACTACCGGCTGGTTTTTCCAGCGGGCCGGCTTCCCCCCGTCAATTCCTTCTGGTCGCTGACGGTCTATGAGCTTCCCTCAAGTCTGCTCTATGCCAATTCCATCGACCGCTACCTGATCAATTCGTCCATGCTGTCGAGCCTCAAGCGGGATGCCGACGGCGGGATCACCCTTTATCTGAGCCACGACGCGCCCGCGCGGGAACCGGAGTCGAACTGGCTGCCCATTCCGAACGGACCGTTCTGGGCGACCATGAGGCTCTACTGGCCGAAGCCGGAAGCGCTCGACGGGCGCTGGAAGGCGCCTCCCATGGAGCGAGTTGAGTAAGGCCGGACGTCATCTCGGATCGTCGATTTTTTGCACATCGGCGGGCAGCGCCCGCTCCAAATTCCGGAAAGGGAAAGTCCAATGCTGCAAAGAATGCTTTGGGGAGCCGCGCTGGCTTTCGGGACATGTCTCGGCTCACTGACTGCAAGCGCCGAACCGATCCTCGTCAACACCGACAATTTCGTGCGCGCCGAAAGCGACGCCTATTTCGCGGGTGTGGTCGCCAACGGAGCCTTCGCGAAGTTGGACCACAATCGCGAGATGGCGCCCCTCGACAAACAGACCGTCATCCGGCTGAACCGCGACACACTCTATTCGTCCGCCCTCTTCGACCTCGACGCCGGACCGGTGACGATCACCCTTCCTGACTCTGACGGCCGCTTCATTTCGCTCCAGGTCATCGACGAGGACCATTTCACGCATGGCGTTCACTACGAGCCGGGCAAGTACACACTGACGCGCGAAGAGATCGGCACGCGCTATGTCGTGACTGCCTTCCGTCTGTTCGCCAACCCGAACGATGCCGCCGATATGGATCGTGTTCACGCATTGCAGGATGCGATTGGCGTCGAGCAGGCCGCGCCCGGGCGCTTCGAGATTCCGCAATGGGACAAGGCCAGCCAGGACCGCACGCGGCAGGCGCTGCTCGACCTCGCGGCGCTGCTGCCGGACACGGCGCATATGTTCGGCTCGCGTCAGGAGGTCGATCCGGTTCGCCACCTGATCGGCACCGCCAATGCATGGGGCGGAAACCCGGACAAGGATGCGCTCTATCTCAACCTCACACCGCAAAAGAATGACGGAAAGACGATCTACAAACTCACCGCGCGCGACGTGCCCGTGCAGTCGTTCTGGTCGGTGACCGTCTACAACAAGGAAGGCTTCTTCGAGGCCAATCCCCTGAATGCCTATTCGCTGAACAATGTTACGGCGCAGAAGGATGCGGACGGTGCGATCACCATCCAGTTCGGCGGCTGCGACGGCAAGATCGCAAATTGCCTGCCGACGCCCCCGGATTGGAACTACATGGTCCGTCTCTATCGCCCCGAGCCGCAGATTCTCGATGGAAGCTGGAAATTTCCCGCCGCCACGGAACAGAAATGACCAACCCGCTATGAGCGGGATTTTCTCATTGCCGCGAAATGCTCGGCCACCATCAGTGTCGGGAGGCATGTGTTCGCCGCCGGTATGATCGGCATGATGGAGGCGTCGACGACGCAAAGTCCTTCGACCTTGCGCACCCTGCAATGCGGATCGACCACCGCTTCGTCCGCATCGGCAGCACCCATACGGCACGTTCCCGCCGGATGGAAGATCGGCGTGACATAGCGCAGCAATTCCTTGGGTCCGATATCGAAGGGTTCGCTGAGCAAGGTGCCTGCCCGGCGCAGCACGGCGTTCCTCACGGGTGCGGGCGCATCGAGCGCGGCGGCAAGAAGCGCCGACATCAGGCGATAGAGCGGTGCCGGGCGGTTGAGCCTGCGCACCAGCGAACCGGGCTCGACCGCAAAGACAGGCCCGCGAACCTGGCGCATTTCGGGACTGGACAGGAGTTCGAGTGAGAGAAGCGCGGCCTTCGACATGCGCGCCACGTCCGAACCATGGCCAAGCAGGTTGAAGTCGACCACGGGCGCGGCCAGCGGATCGGCGGAGCGCAGGCTGACGACGCCGCGCGATTGCGGCGCATAAAGTGCCGCACCCAGAATGCCCAGGCGGTTGCCGTGCGCGTTCGGACTTGTCCTGGCAATGAACTGGAGGAGCAGGTCACCCGGGCTGCCGCCCGCGAGGTTCGAAGAGACGCGGGCGCAGGCCAGCCCGTAGGTGTTGAGCCGAGCGGATTGCCGCGCGCTCCTGACAAGCGGCATGGCGAGGTTCAGGACGCAATGGTTCTGCAGGTTGCGCCCGACAGGCAGGTCCGCGAGCGGCGCGATGCCATGAGCGCGCAGCTTGGAAGCAGGCCCGATGCCCGACCGCAGCAGAAGTGCGGGCGAATGGATCGCGCCACAGGCGACGATTACCTCCCTGCCCCCTATCGCTTCCAGCCGGCCATCGTGATGGCGGATTTCGACGCCGCAGGCCCGCTTGCCGTCGAACTGGATGCGCGTCACCGTCTGGTCCGTGCGCACAGCAAGGTTGGCCCTGGCGCGCACGCTTGCGGTAAGATAGCCGCTTGCCGCCGAAACGCGCTCATTGCCCTCGGTTGTGACCGGAACGGGAAACATGCCGTCGGCGAAATCTCCGTTCAGGTCCTCGCGACAGGAAAGGCCCATGCGCGCGGCGGCATGCGCTGCTGCCTGCGCATAGCCCGGCCATTGCTCGCGAAAATGCCGTCGAACCGGGATCGGCCCGTCTGTGCCGTGCAGCGCATTGTCGAAGTCGGCATCGTGCTCCAGCCGCCGGAAGCTCGGCAGCACATCGTCCCAGCCCCAGCCGATCGCACCCGCCTCGCGCCACCCGTCGTAGTCGTCCGGTTGGCCGCGCAGCGCCCACATTCCCATGACGCTCGTTCCACCGCCCAGCACCCGGGCCTGCAGAAAGGGCGCGGCCTGCTCCGCGCGGCGGGCGGAAGCGCTCAAGCCCGGCCAGAAATAGGCCGGGTTGGAATAGGAAACAGGATAGGCATTGCGAATGTCGGCGGGTATGTCACCGGGCGGCGTGTCCTGCCCGGCCTCGATGAGAACGACCCGCCGCAGCGGGTCCTCGCTGAGCCGGGCGGCAAGCACGCAGCCCGCCGCCCCTGCCCCGACGATGATGACATCCGCCTCGGCCACGCGGGTCTAGGCGGCGCGACGCTTGATCTGGAGAACCTCGCGCGCCTCGTCCGGGCTTGCGATCTCGCGCCCGATGTCGCGCGCGATGCGCACGATCTTGTCAACCAGTTCGGCGTTGGAGCGCGCATATTCTCCCGGACGGATGAAGGGGTTGTCCTCCATGCCGATGCGGACATGGCCGCCGAGGCTGATCGCCGTGGTCAGCACCTTCCACTGCTCCACGGGGTCCATGACGCTGGTGTTCCAGACGAAGCCTTCGGGGCAGTGATCGGCCATGTAGGTCATCGCCTGCACGGTCGGCGGGGTCCAGCAGCCGCCCTTCCAGCCGAGAAAGAACGTGACCCAGATCGGGCCGCCGAGGATTCCCTTTTCCCGCATCCGCATGGCGTTCCACACTCCGCCATAGTGGAAGGCTTCCACTTCGATCTTGACTCCGAGCTTGTTGGTCAACTCGCAATATTCGCGCAGTTCCTCGCGGTCGTGAATTGCGTAAAGCTCGACCGGCTCGCGCCCGGGTTCGTAGTCAAAACACTCGTCATGGGCGTTGAAGCAGGTGGAGATCATGTCGGGACGCTGGTCCTCCAGCAGGGCCTTGCGTTGCGGAAAACGCCCGTTCGCGATGCCGTACTGGATCACCGCATCGGCGCGCGAAAGGATGCCGTCGCGCAGCCGACGCCAACCGGGAATGTCGAGGTCCGAGAGCTTCGTGCCGTCGGCCTGGATCTTGGCGTCCACCGAATAGGGACCGTGCAGGTGGCAGATCGAAGCGCCCGACGCCACCGAGCGCACATATTCGTCGGCAACGGCGTCCCATCCCTTGGGCGTGGGATTGTTCGGATTTGAAGGGTACGACATCGTCGAGTCGCACGTTACGGTCACGATAAGCTTGTCCATATTGAATCCTTCAGGGTTATGAATTGCAAAATTGCGGATGTTCAGGCTCCCCGCCCCACCGAAAACCTGAGGCGCGAGGGTCGATCTGCGTCGTGATAGATGGCCTGCGTGGCGAGGCGGCCCGTCAGGCGATTGCGCTCCGCCAGGGGTAGGCCGGTGTTGTCGTTGGCATCGTAGGCGGGGAAATTCGAGCTTGAGACCTCCAGCCGGACGCGGTGGCCCTTGCGGAAGCAATTTGCGGTGGAGCCGAGGTCGATGACATATTCGCCCGGCTCGGCGGCGGCGCGCGCCCGCACAATGCCGTCGCAGATGTTGATCGCGCGGCCATTCGGCTGCACATCGACCAGCTTGGCGGTCCAGTCGGTCTCCGCCGCGTCGCTTGCGGCAAACAGCACCAGTTCGACCGGACCGGCCAGGTCCAGATCTTCCTCAAGTGGATCGGACGAATAGACCAGCACATCGTTGCGCGTTTCGATCTCGCGTTGGTCGAATGCCCCGACCGGCGCGACATCGGCGCGGCAGCATGACTTGCCGCCAAGGCTCGGGACAGGTTCGGAAGGGTCGTAGACGAAGAGGTCGGGCGGCTCACGGGACGGCTCGGCAGGCGTCAGCCGCCCGTCGCCGGACACCGAATTTGCGGCCCCGTCCGAATGCAGGAAAAGCTCGCGCATCGCGGCTTGTTTCGGAGGCCAGCTCTCGTCCTCCAGCCAGTCGTTCCTGCCCATGCGGAAATAGCGCACCTTCGGCAGCGGCTCGGCCGGAGCGCTGTCCCGCAGGAAGCGGTCGAACCAGTCGCACTGGAGCCTGTTGACGATATTGTCCCCGGCGGGTCCGTGAAAGACCGAGCCGTTGAAGCTCGCCCACGGAACGTGCTGCCACGGCCCGACAAGAAGTGACTGGTCCGCCGACGCAGCGGAATGCGTGGCCGCCCTGACATAGTTCTCTATCGTGCCGCCGATAAAGACATCGTACCAGCCGCCGATGTGCAGGCAGGGAACGTCCGGGACCTTTCCCAGCCACGGCGCCAGTTCGCGCCAATAGGCGGTCGGTTCGTCATTGGCTATCCAGTCGCGCAGGTAGGAGGGCAGATCCTCCTCCGCGAGCCAGTCCTTCAGCGGCCGGCCATAGCCATGCGGCAAGGTGGAGGCCAGTTGCTGGAGCCTGCGCGCGCGGGCCGCATCGCCTGCCTTCATCGCGTCCGCCGGGGCCAGCGCCTGCAGCACCCAGGACAGCACGAAGGCAAGCTGGAATGCGCCGCCGCGATAGGTCCAGCCTTCGTAGAAGTCCGACCCGGCCATCGCCACCGCCAGCGCTGCGAGCCCGGGCGGGCGCTCCGACGCGGCGGCAAGCTGGCACATTCCGGCATAGGAGAAGCCATACATGGCGACGCGGGACCCGCCTCCGAGGCCGGATGCCCAGACAACGGTGTCGGCTCCATCGCTCGCCTCGTGACGGTAGGGTTCGAACACGCCGTCGGATGCAAAGCGGCCACGCACGTCCTGAACGGCGACGATATATCCCCGGCGGGCATACCACGCCGGATGCAGGTAGACCCCGCTCTGCGCGAAGCGTTTGTTGTAGGGCGTCCGCTGCAACAGCACGGGCAGTCCCTCGCGGTCGGAAGGACTGTAGATGTCGGCGCGCAATATGGTGCCGTCCCGCATCGGGACGGGCACATCATATTCGACCGCAACTCCGCCAAAGTCCATCATCGGATGCTACGACCGAGCGCCCCCGCTCTCGTCGATAAGCACGGGAACGGTTTCGCCCCGCCACACATCGACCAGCCCGCGCGAGTTGATCTTGAGACGCCCGATGGATATCGGAAGCCCGGTGAAGGCCAGCGTGTGGAAGGGCGTTTCCAGCGGACAGCCAAGCTCGCGCAGGGCCGCGAACGCCGCCGCGATCTGCTCGCCCAGCGTATCGATGGACTCTTCGGACAAGAGGCCATAGAGCGGCAGCGGCACGCGCGCCGTCACCTTTCCATCGTCCACGACCACAAAGCCGCCGCCCTGCTCGGCGCAGGCCCGGGCGGCGACCGCCATGTCCTCCGCATTGGCGCCAACGACCAGCAGATGCTGGTAGTGGGGATTGTAGGTGGAGGCCATCGCGCCCCTTATCAGGTTGAAGCCTTCGACAAACCCGACGCCCAGCTTGCCGGGGTCACCCGCATGCCGGTCGATTGCGGCGACCAGGTTGATCCCGCCCTCCAGCAGCGGCTGCGCGAGGCCATCCTTCACAGGCAGCCGCCTTTCCAGCGACCGCGTCACAATCGTGCCGTCGCCGACGCCGATGACCCGCACCAGCACGCCGTTGGTCCCCGAAGGGACCTTGACGGAGAAGCTCTCGCTGCTGATGGCACCGATGGAGACGGTGTTGTAGGCGAAGTCCGGTCGCTTGACGGCGGCGCGGTCCTTGATGTCACGGCCCTCCTTGGCCACGATTTCGCCGGCGGCGATCACCGTGCCGATGTGGAATTGTTCAATCGGTCCGTCCAGCAATATGATGTCTGCGCGGCGACCGGGAGCCAGCGCCCCGACATCGTCGTCGATCTGGTGGCATTCGGCGGAATTGATCGTCGCCATCTGTATGGCGGCGACGGGCGAAACCCCCTCCTCCATCGCAATGCGCACGCAATAGTCGATGCTGCCTCTGGACAGCAGGTCTACCGGAGAGAGTATGTCGGTGCAGAAAGACACGCGGCGAAGATCGGCGTTCTTTTCCACCAGATAGCTCAGAATGTTCCTCACATCGGAGACGCCGGACCCTTCGCGGGCGATCACATGGATTCCGGCGCGGATACGCGACAGCGCCTCCTCTCCCGAAATGGCTTCGTGGTCGTCGAGCCTGCGCACCCAGCCGCCCCACGCCTGCACCTCGTTTTCGCTCGCCTCCGATCCGTGGCCGCACACCTTGCCGCCATGCGACTGCACCGCGTCGACGAGGCGCACCATGCGCGGCTCGCCTCCGGTCAGGAACTTCACGAAACACTCGTTCAGGCCGTGGCATTCGTCCCACGCGGCCATTTCCTCCATCGCCGCGAGGTCGATGGTGCCGGTGTGGACGAAAGGTTCATCCTGATAGAGCGCGGGCATGGGCAGGACGAACACCGTATTCAGGCCGGTCGGCTCCGCCTCCCGCAGCGAGGCGCGGATGGCGTCCATGCCACGCACCACGGCCTCGCCGTAGAAATCCGTGATGATGCTCGTCACCCCGTGGCGAAAGAAGCCGCGCGCCACCTCGCTGATCGGCAGATGGCTTTCATAGGTGTGGATGTGCCCGTCGATCAGCCCCGGGATGGCGATGCGGCCTTTTCCGTCGATCACCTGCGTATCCGGCCCGATGAGGTCGTCCACATCGCCCACGAAGGCGATGCGATTGCCTACGATGGCGATGCCGCCCTCGAAAAAGGTTCCGCCGTGAACGTCGAGCACCTTCACGTCGGACAGCACCTTGTCCGCAGGCTCGCGCTTCAGAGCCACCGCCAGACGGCGATCCCGGTTCGAACGTTCAACCGCAGACAGACTCTTGGCCACTGGAAACCCCTCTTGTTCGGATCAATGCTTCGATGTTCGACGTGCAATCGGCCGTTCAACCGTCGCGGCGCGCTTGCCTTCTCCAGACGCAACCACCCGGCCGCACTGCACCGTGGCGATGCGCGCTCCACTTGAGGCGTCGAACAGGTGGGCGGTGCGCGGCAGGAAACGGATCGGACCCTTGACGTCGCGCTCCGCAATCCGCACGCGGATGTCCGCCGATATTTGCGCGCCCTTGAGCGCGGGGTCCAAGGTCGCCACCACGAATTTTTCGGCGCCCCGGTTCTCGATCAGGGAAACGCCGCATTCGATCCCGTCCGGGACAAAATCGACATCCTCGGCGCGGAAGGCAAAGACGACCTTCCTGCTGCCGTCCTGCTTCAGGTCCGCGCCCTTCACCTCGATCGTGGTGCCTGCGCCGCCGAACCGGAACCTCGTGACCGCATCCTGCTGGATGAGGTCGCCGCCGAACTCGTTGATTTTCGGAGAACCCACGAACCGTGCACAAAACAGCGTTGCGGGACGGTCATAGATTTCCTCCGGCTCGCCAAGCTGTTCGACGCGCCCCTCATTCATCACCGCGATCCGGTCGGCCATCACCATCGCTTCGACCTGATCGTGGGTCACATAGATCGTCGTCACGCCCAGACGCTGCTGCAATTCGCGCAGTTCGACCCGCACATGCTCGCGAATCTGGGCATCGAGATTGCTCAGCGGCTCGTCCATCAGCAGCACATGCGCATCACGCGTTATGGCCCGCGCCACGGCGACGCGCTGGCGCTGGCCGCCGGAGAGTGCTGCGGGCTTTCGGTCAAGGTAAGGCTCGATGCCGAGCATGGCGGCAGCGGCGCGCACGCGCTTCTCGATCTCCGCGCGCGGGATTTTGCGGATTCGCATGTTGTAGGCGATGTTGTCGTGCACGCTCAGGTGCGGATAGAGCGCATAGTCCTGAAACACCATTCCGACGCTGCGATGCGCCGGTTCGGCGTCATTCACGCGCTTGTCGTCAAAGAGAATGTCGCCGCTGTCGAGCGATTCCAGCCCCGCAATAGAGCGCAGGAGAGTGGTCTTGCCCGAACCGGAAGGGCCAAGCAGGACCAGCAATTCGCCGTGCTCCGCCACCAGCGATATGTCGGCCAGCGCGAGATGGCCGCCGCCCCCGCCAAATTTCTTCCTTGCATCTCTTATGTGTACGCGCACCGACAAATCCTCATCGCACTGCACCGAGCGTCAGGCCCCGGACAAGGGAGCGCTGGAGAAAATAGGTCACAACCAGAAGCGGCAGCAGCAACAGCAAGGCGGCGGCGGCCATCGGACCCCACTCCACCGAGTGTTCCGTCAGGAATTGCGACATGCCGATCGGCACCGTCTTGGTTTGGCTGCCGGTCAGGATCAGGGCCAGCGTGAACTCGTTCCACACTTCGAGGAAGCAGAAGGTTCCGGCCACCGCGATTGCGGGCCGCATCAGCGGCAGCACCATGTCGCGAAACACCTGCCACCTGTTCGCGCCGTCGATCCGCGCAGCCTCGTCTATCGAACGCGGAATGTCCTGCGCGAAGCCGTAGAGCAGCCACACGGCCAGCGGCAGGGTGAGCGGCAGGTAGGCGAGGATCAGGCCCGGAAATGTGTCGATCAGGCCGACCTGCGAATAGAGCACATAGTAGGGAATGACGATTGCGATGGGCGGCAACATGCGCAGGTTGAGAATCCACATCAGCAGCGGGTTCCTCGCCCGAAATCGGAAGCGCGTGATGCCGTAGACCAGCAGCGTTGCGAAAACGAGCGTGATCGCCGTTGCCCCGCTGGCGATAATCAGGCTGTTCAGGGCGTTGCGAAGAATGCCGAACTTGTAGATCGCAAGCGAGAAATTCTCGAAGGTCGGCTCAAAGATGAAGGTCGGCGTCTGCACGAACAGTTGCGACTGCGTCTTGAGTGCGACATTCACCAGCCAGTAGACCGGGGTCAGCCAAGCCGCCACGACCAGGACGAAAAGCGCGATCTTGGTGTTGCGGAACCTTGTTTCGGGACCCGTGCTCATGCCTTTTCCTCACGGAACAGGAACCGCAGCAGCAGAAGCGCGAGGATCGAAATGATGTTCATCAGGACGAAGGCGGCAGCGCTCGCCTTTCCCATCAACAACTGGGAAAAGCCCACTTCCCATGGATAGAACCCGGCCAGCATGGTGGACCGCCCCGGCCCGCCGCGCGTCATCACATAGACCAGTCCGAAGGTCTTGAAGACATCGATGAAGCGCAGCAGAAACACGATCCCGACCACGTTCCACATCATCGGCAGCTCGATGGTCAGCAGGCGACGCAGCCGCCCCGCGCCGTCGAGCCGCGCGGCGGCAACCACATTGGCCGGAAGCCCCTGCAGCGCCGACAGAAAGACAATCGCCACGAAAGGCGTCCACTGCCAGATTTCCGCGATGCCCACGGAAGGCAGCGCAAGCGTGCTGCTCGACAGCCACAGGATCGGATCGATGCCGAGCAGACCGAGCACATAATTCACCACACCGATCGACGGCTGGAACATCAGGCTCCACAACAGGCCGACCATGATCGGCACCATCAGCATCGGCGTCAGGAAAGCCGTGCGCAGGATGCGCGCGCCCCGGAACTCGCGATTGAGAATGACCGCCAGCGCCAGTCCGAGCACAAGCTCGATCAGCACCACGACCACGGTATAGACGAGCGTGCGCAACATAGCGCCTGTAAACAGCGTATCCGTCAGGACGGAGACGTACATCCCCAGCCCGACGAAACGCTTGACACCCGACAACAGGCTCCAGTGATGGAGACTGTTGTAGATGAGCTGGACGGTCGGGACGACAATGATGATCGCCAGCACGGCAAGGGGCGGAACAACGAAACCTATCCAAGAGTTTCGCAGCCGGCCCTCGCCTTTTTCACTGTTCGCCGATGCTGTCACGACCGCCGTCTTTGCTCAATTTAATTCAGCAGAATCTTATAGATATCCTGCATCCTTCAACTGCTTGGCGAAGGCGTCATTGGCATTTTGCAAACCCTGATCCGCCGAAACCGTGCCGGTCAGAATATCCGCGACATGGTTCCCGAGTTCCACCAGGAACTGATAGGATTCCGGGATCGCCGGGAACGGATGCCCCTGCGCCAGCACCTTCTGGAGCGTCGGGAAATACCTGCCGATCTTGACGTTCTCAGGATCGTTGAGCGCGCTCGACCGGGCGGGTTGGCCCTGGTTCGCGACGAAGGTGCGCATGACCTCCGAACTGGTCGCATAGCCGACCCACTTGGCAGCCGCCGCCTTGTCGGGAGCCCAACTCGCGATCATGTAAGCCTGCCCGCCGAGGCAGGGTGCGGCCGGATGGTCGCCGCCGTCCGGCGGCACGGTCGTCTCGATCTGGTCGGCGGTCTTGATCTTCGCTGCGTCGGTGAGGTCCGAGCGGCCCCATTCGAGCGGCGCCCATGCCGCGACGCCGCTGGCGATCACCTGCGCGGTGTCGTCCTCGCCGGCGTTGATCGTGCCCGGATCGGCATAAGGCATCAGGTCCAGCATGATCTGGATAGCCTTCTTCGCCGCGTCGGTGTTCAGCATCGGGTTGAAGTCTGCGTCCCAATATTCGCCGCCATAGGAGAACAGGATGCTCGAGAAATGTGCGCCCGCATACTCGCCGCGCCGCAGGCTGGCGGTATAGCCGTAAACGCCGTCCTTGGTCAGCGCCTTGGCCACCGCCACCGCATCTTCCCACTTCTGCGGCGGCGTTACGCCCGCAGCCTCGAAGAGGTCCTTGCGGTAGAACGACCACTGCGCGTTGGAATCGTTGGGAATGGCGTAGAGCTTGCCCTTGTAGCGCCATGTGTCGAGATATTTCGCTGGGATGTCCTTCTCGATTTCGGCGATCTGCTCAGGCGTGAACACCTCGTCGAAGGGGACGATCTTGCCGGTTGCCGCGAAGGCGTAGAGAAGGTTGGTAATGCCCGTGAACACCTCGAGGTTTGCCGCGTTGGACGCGACTTCGGTGGAGAGCTTCGGGAAGTAGTTCTGCACCGGCACCGTTTCCATCACCACCTGAAGGTCCGGGTTCTTGGCATTGAAATCGGTGATGAGCGCCGCGTTGGGGGTTCCGAACCGCGCACCCGCCGAGGTCTGGAAGTTGAGCGTCGTGGCTGCATTTGCCTGCGAGCCTCGCCCAAACACCGCGCCGAGGGCTGCCGCAGTGCCCAGAGCCGCCGTGCCCTTGAGCACCGAGCGCCTCGACGCGCTGCCGAACTGCATCATCCCATTGGTCAGAAATTCCTTTTGCCTGCTCATTGTTATTCCCCTTTTTACGTTGACACGCGATTTTTGTTTGATCTGCCTATTCGTGGCTTCGGACACGCACAGCCAGGCGGTGAGAGATCACCTCCGCTGTGTGACGCAGCACATCCACCTGCTCCAGAAGCGGCTCGATTGCCTGGCTGCTGATGCCGATTGCGCCGATGACACCACCGTCGCCGAAAATCGGGGCGGCGACGCAGCAGGACCCGATCTCATGCTCCTGCCGGTCCAGCGCGTAGCCCCGCCCTCGCGTCTCCGCGAGTTCCTCATGGAGCTTGATGGCCGTCGTGATCGAATTCGGCGTGGACGCAATGAGCGGCTCGGCGCACAGGATGCGCTCGACTTCCACCGGAGGGAGGTGCGCGAGAATGGCCTTGCCCAATGAGGAGCAGTGCGCGGGCGCAGTCTTTCCGAAACGCGTGTAGATGGTGGGAAGCGACGGCTTCTCCACGCCCGCGATGTAGAGCACCTTGTGGCGATGAATGATGCCGAGATTGGTGCGCTCGCCCGTCAGTTCCGCCAGTGACTCCAGATGCGGCAGCGATTCAAGGCGCAACCGGTTGCTGTCGAGAAGGCTGGCGGACAGCATCAGCACCGAATGACCGATCGACAGCCGTCCCGACTGGACGTCCTGCGTGACATATCCCTCGGCGATGAGCGTGTTCACGATGCGGTAGGCCGTCGGCCTGCTGATCCCGACCGCAATCGCCACTTCGGCAATTCTCGGCGGCGTCCTTGAACTGCCTATGCATTCAAGCACGGCCAGAGCCTTGCGCAGGCTCCGAACGGCGCCCGTGTCGTCATCCAACTGCGATAGTGTGGGTTCACGTTTCAACTTTTTTGTCCGTATTGTGGACACTATGTCAACATTCTACGGCTAAACGATTTGCTGTCAACCGCCGCGTGCATTCACGACACAGCTTCTTGTCCAGATGGCAAAATGGGGCTTCCCGCGACGCTCTCAGGCGGTCGCGGCCGGGCTTTTGGAAGATGCCTAAATACTGCTCAAACAACCCGCCTCAAAAGGCGAGGTCGCGCGGTCAGGTGCGCGCGAGCCTGTTCATTGCGCCGCTGCCGGGAAAGAAGCGCCGGTAGGCGAGCCATCCGAGGATGATCGCAGCCAGCAGCACCAGTCCCTGAACGACGGCAAACGGCGGCTCGTTTCCGTTCGGCGCGAGAGTGTGCAGGGCCGGTATCTTCAGGAACGACTGCACCACCAGCACAAAGACGTTCAGGTAGAGCGACAGCACCGCCGTCACGACATAGATGCCGCGCCATGCGCCATGCATCTTCTGGACATAGCGGGCGACGAGGCAGGCGATCATCACCAGCGTCCCGATCACGCCGACCCCGAGCGCGGGCGTGAAGCCGGTGATCGGAAACAGGAACCCGGTCAGGTTGGTCAAGAGCGTCGTGACAAGGAAGATCGCCGTCAGCCCCTCCATGGTGCGGGACTTCAAGAGACCCCAGACGACCAGCAACCCCGTTACGATTCCGACAAGGCTGATCAGGACATGGATGTCCTGAAGCAACGACACTCCAAAAAACATGGGATCCCTCCGACCGCATGAATTTCCATTGCCCGCTGCGGCATTCTAGACGAGTCCGGCTTTGACCGACAGCGCAATCTTGGAGGCGCAACCACGATCCCCGCCAGCTTCAAGAATGGGCTATGTCATTCTGCTGTCATCACTTCGCTGCCAAAAGCAGCACATGAACGCAAGAGCGACCATCGATTCTTCGGATCCAGCACCGACCGCCCGGTATCGGAGCATCTTCATCTCCGATGTGCATCTGGGCACCAAGGGTGCGCAGGCCGACGCACTGCTCGAATTCCTGCGTGAGCACGATGCCGAAACGATCTACCTCGTCGGCGACATCATCGACGGATGGCGGCTGCGCTCCTCCTGGTACTGGCCGCAGTCCCACAACGATGTCATCCAGAAGCTCTTGCGCAAGGTGCGCAAAGGCGGGCGGCTCATTTACATTCCCGGCAATCATGACGAGTTCCTGCGTGAGTTCTGCGGCCTGAGCTTCGGCAATATCGAGGTGAGCGATACGGCGGTGCATGTGGCCGCGGACGGCAAGCGCTACCTCGTGATCCACGGCGACCTGTTCGATCTCGTGGTCCGCCACGCGCGCTGGCTCGCTTTCCTCGGCGACTGGGCATACCGCGCAGCAATGGCGATTTCGAACCGCATCAACGTCGTGCGGCGAAGGCTCGGCTTCACCTACTGGTCGCTCTCGGCCTGGGCGAAGGCGCGCGTCAAGAATGCGGTGAATTTCATCGGACAGTTCGAGGAAACACTCGCGGCGGAGGCCGAGCGGCATAATGTCGACGGCGTGATCTGCGGCCACATCCACTCAGCCGCCATGCGCGACATCAACGGCCTGATCTATCTCAATACGGGCGACTGGGTCGAAAGCTGCACCGCGCTGGTCGAGCACCGGGACGGGCGCATGGAGATCATCAACTGGCAAACACACAGCCGGGTTCTCAACGGTGCCCGGGAACAACCGGCGGCCCTGCCCTGGCGGCGGGCGGCCTGAAAAGCGCCCAATGTCGATTCTCATCGTCACCGATGCATGGCGACCGCAGGTCAACGGCGTGGTGCTGACGCTCGAAAGGCTGGCGCAGACGCTGACGGAAATGGGCAAGGACGTCGCCATGATCACGCCTGGCGATTTTCGCACGCTCCCCATGCCCACCTATCCGGAAATACGCCTGTCGCTCGCAACCTGCGACATGGTTGCGCGGCGCATGGACGAGTTCAATCCCGAGCGTATCCACATCGCGACCGAGGGGCCGCTCGGCGTTCTCGCGCGCCGGGTCTGCATCTCGCGCCACTGGGCATTCACCACGAGTTACCACACCCGCTTTCCCGAGTTCATCCGCGCGCGCGTTCCGTTTCCGGAGGACTGGAGCTATCGGTGGCTGCGCCGGTTTCACAATGCCGGCAAGGGAATCCTCGTCGCCACGCCGTCAATGGGCGCGGAGCTCGCCTCGCGCGGATTTCGGAACATCCGGCTCTGGTCGCGCGGCGTCGATACCCAGCTCTTCAACCCGACGCGGCGGGCGGACATGGGCCTTCCCCGGCCCATATTCCTGAATGTCGGAAGGGTCGCGGTTGAAAAGAACCTGCCCGCCTTTCTCGACCTCGACCTGCCGGGCAGCAAGGTGGTGGTCGGCGACGGCCCGGAAATGGCGCGGCTGAAGGCGAGATACCCGAACGTGCATTTCCTGGGCACCCGGCGCGGCGAGGAACTGGCCGCCATCTATGCGGGCGCGGACGTTTTCGTCTTTCCGAGCCGGACAGATACGTTCGGAAATGTCATTCTCGAAGCGCTGGCGAGCGGCTGCCCGGTCGCGGCCTTTCCGGTTACCGGCCCGCTCGACATTGTCGGTGACGGGCATGGCGGCATACTCGATGAGGAACTTGGCCGCGCCGCGCTGGCCGCGCTCGAGATTCCGCGCGAGGCCGCGCGCAACCGGGCGATGTCCTACGACTGGCATGAATGCGGGCGACAGTTCCTCGAATACAGCACTCCGATCACCGGCGGAAATCAGCCGGCCGAAGAAACAGTCGACGCCGCATATAGATAGGACTAGGTCGTAGTGACGATTTAACGGTTCGCTGCGTTGGAGCGGAAAAGACCGCTGAACAGGAGAAAAGCGCAAGGCGGTGTTGACCACCGTCGAGCATTTTCGACGCATTCAGCGGCCTTTTCTGCCCCACCCCGGAGGGGCCGCGCCGAAATCGGCCATTTCTTCGTCACGCGTCGTCGAATATGCGCTGCATATCCTTCCTCCTTCTTCCTCGAACTGACCAATTTCATCTGCGGCGCAGCAAATCGTTAAATCGTCACTACGACCTAGCCGGCGAACGCGCCGTTCATCTTTTCAAGCAGTGCCTGACGCGATGTCACACCGGATGAAAACAACGCGATGATGCGCTTGGCGCATTCGTCGCGTGCACCGGACTCGACCACCAGATGTTGCTCGCAATACTCGTCGAGCACGCTGCGAAGCGTCGTCAGATCTGCCGGGTCTGCGATAAAATTATGCATCGCTTTCTCTCCTTTCAAAGGCGAAAGCGTGATCTTCTCTTTCAAGCGCCTGATTGCCGGGAAACCTCTTCAAGCGACGAAGGCAACCTATCCGGCAATTGTGGCAACACCAATAACATTTGAGGGGAGCGCACCTGCCCCCGGTCACGATTTTCTGATCGAGGCGTAAGCCACGACCATCATCGCCCCGATGACCGTGATGTGCTCCATGACCACATAGAACTCGGTGGTCGCCTGCGGTTCGGGCATCGCCCAGAAATAATGCGCAATCGGAATGGTCAGCGCGGTGAAAACGGCGAGCGCGCCCGCGCCGAGCCATGTCCATCTATTGAGGATCACAAGCAGCGACCCGCCAAGCTGGACGATGACGGTCGCGAGGTTATACAGCCATGCGGGTTCGAGACCGAAATGCTGCATTTCGCCGACGCCGCCGCTGAAATCGATGAGTTTGGCGAGACCGCTCGCCCAGAACATATAGGTCAGCACAGCGCGCGCTACATAGCCGAACCAGGTCGCCGACAGCAGTTTTTCGATCCATGCAGGCATGAATTGTTCCCTCAAAAAGCGCTTGCCTCTATATTCCGGCGCGCTGGCCTGCCTTTACATAGAGCGCGCGCTCCTGCGGCGCAAAGCGGAAAGTGGTCAGGAAATCCTCGACCCGATAGGCCGGGTCGCGCAGCTTGATGCGGGCAGCATAATCGCGCGCCTCGTCGATGCGTCCGGCCACCGCAAGGCAGTGCGCCGCCAGCGCAAGGATGTGCACATGGGCGTTGGGCCGAGAGGCGGCGCGCAATGCCCATTCCGCTCCCTCCTGTGGCGAGCCCAGCCTGACGAGCGCTATGGCGCGCGTGCCCAACATGCCGAACAGCAGCGGATCGCAGGGGCTGAGCAGCCGCGACTGCTCCGATGAATCGATGGCCTGCGTCGGATCGCCGGCCAGCGAATGCACGAACGACAGCGCATAGTGGCCAAGCGCGAAATTCGGGCTGAGTTCCACCGAGCGCTGGAGCGCCTGCAACGCACCCGCGCAATCGTTCGTCAGCCAGAGCGCGCGCCCCATGGACCAGTGCGCGGAGGGATTCTCCTCATCGATCAGCAGGCTTCGCGCCGCACTTGCCAGCGCTTGCCGCGTCTGCTCCTCGCTATCGTCCCAGCGCTGGAAAGCATTTTGCCAATGCGTGAAGGACAGGCCCGCATAGGCGCGCGAAAAGGTCGGGTCCAGCTTGATGGAGCGGGTGAAGAACTCGGCGGCGCGGCGGTTTTCGGCGGGCATGAACTGGTACATGTGCCACAGCCCGCGATGGTAGCACTCCCACGCGTCGAGCGATTCGGGATGCTTCAGCAGCGCCCTGTCCCGCTCGGCGGTTTCGATGTGCAAGGCGATGGAAGCAACGATTCCGTCGCTGATCTCGTCGACGATCGCGAACCGCTCCGTCGAATGCGCCTCGAACGTCTCAGCCCACAATATGTGCGAAGTCTCGGCCTCGGCGACTTCCACGGCGAGGCGCACATGCTGGCCGTCGCGCTGCAGCAGCCCCGTCGCGACATAGTCGACGCCAAGGCGCGCGCCCACCTCGCGCGGCTCGAGGTTCTCATCGGCGATTGCGAAAACGGAGCCCCGCGCGATGATGAACAGGCTGCGCAGGCGGGCCAGCTTGGTGATTGCGTCATGCGCCAGCGCGTCGCCCAGTTCGCTGGCCGCGACCCTGCCCTCGCGCATTTCGCGAAAAGGCATGACGGCGACCGAAGCCCTGCGCTGCGGCTGCGGCTGGACAGGTTCGGGCGAAATCGCCACGGCAGGCAGCGCTTCGGAGCGCCGCGCACCGCGCATCCGTTGCCACGCATCGATCACCTGCGCGAAATCGACGCCTGCCGCGCGAAAACGCTCGGCGGCGCGGTCATAGGTCTGGAGGGCTTCCGGCACCATCTGGCGCTCCACCAACTCGTGCAGGAAGCGGCTTGTCGCGCCAGCATCCAGCGGCGCGATCTCCAGCCATTGGCGCGCAAGGTGAAGACCGATGTCCGAACCGACAGGCGCGCGCCTGCACAGCTCACCGATCACCGCGAACCGAAGCATCCGCAGTTCGGCGCGCTGGGCGAGCAGCCAGTGGTCGAATTCCGCGCTGTGCTCGACATCCAGCCCCTCCAGGAACTCGCCGCTCCAGCTCGCGGCCATCGGCGCCAGATCGTCTTCGTCGAGCAGAGCGAGGTCGGCGCGCCGCAGCGCCCGCCATTGCGCGACATCGACCCGGCAATCATCGAGGTCGAGTGAAATCCGGTCCTCCGAAGTGACGATCCGCGGCCTGCCGTCGCCTTCAAGCACAGCGCGCAGCTTGCTCAGCGTCCAGCGAAGTTCACCCCTTGGATCGTTCGGAACCGGCCAGAAAAGCTCGCAGAGCCGTTCGCGTGTCACGGGGCGCTCGGCCAACGCCAGATAGCCCAGCAGGCTGCGCACCTTGCGCGACTGCGGCAGGGCGACCGGCACGCCGTCCCGTTCTACGGAAAACGCTCCCAGCAGCTTGATCGCAAGGCGCGCGGACGAGGCGGGCGCGGGCGTGTCGCTCGTTCCCACGGTCGTTTCCACGCCGCCTACCACGCTCCCCATCATGCACTCCGACTATACCGGCCTTCTCAAGATGAATCAGGAGATTTCCCGGCACCGTCGCGGTTGCTCAGGGAAACATAACCCAAGAGGGACGAGATGCTTACCCTTTCATCATACAGGACAACTGAAGGTCGCGGAAGGCTGTTCGAGAACGTGCTGGATACGATCGGCGACACGCCCGTCATCCGCGTGAACAATCTCGGCGTGCCGGGCACCACGATCTATGTGAAATGCGAGGCGTTCAATCCGGCCTCCTCGGTCAAGGACCGGCTGGCCGTCGCCATCATCGAACACGCTGAACGCACCGGCGCACTGAAGCCCGGCCAGACGGTGGTGGAAGCCACCAGCGGCAATACCGGCATAGGCCTTGCCATGGTCTGCGCGCAGAAAGGCTACCCGTTGGTGGTGACGATGGCGGACAGCTTTTCGGTGGAACGCCGTCGATTGATGCGGATGCTCGGCGCGAAAGTCGTGCTGACGCCGCGCGCGGAAAAAGGCTTCGGCATGTACCGCAAGGCGGTGGAGCTTGCCGAAAAGAACGGCTGGTTCCTGGCGCGCCAGTTCGAGACGGAAGCCAATGCCGACATTCACGAGGCGACCACCGGGCGCGAGATCATCAACGATTTCGCCGGCTCCAGGCTGGACTTCTTCGTGACCGGGTACGGCACGGGCGGGACGCTGACAGGGGTCTCGCGCGTTCTGAGGCGGGCGCGACCGGAAACGCGGATCGTCGTGTGCGAACCCGGCAATGCGCAACTTCTCGGCAGCGGTGAAAAGCAGAAGCGCGGTCCGCAGGGCGAACCGACGGCAAGCCATCCCGCATTCGAGCCGCATCCGATCCAGGGATGGACTCCGGACTTCATTCCGGCGGTGCTTCAGGAAGCCATCGACCACAAGAATTTCGATGAGGTCATGCCGATACCCGGACCCATGGCCATCCAGTGGGCGCGGCTGCTTGCGAGCAAGGAAGGCATATTCACCGGCATTTCGGGCGGCGCGACGTTCGCTGCGGCGCGTGCCGTCGCGGA
The DNA here is from genome assembly GCA_023953835.1 of Rhizobiaceae bacterium. Taxonomy (NCBI): domain Bacteria; kingdom Pseudomonadati; phylum Pseudomonadota; class Alphaproteobacteria; order Hyphomicrobiales; family Rhizobiaceae; species Rhizobiaceae bacterium. Next base: position 3,696,151 of record JAMLJB010000001.1, read on the forward strand.
GAAGGCCGACGAAGGATCGGTGATCCTCTGCATGCTGCCTGATACCGGCGAGCGCTACCTTTCGACGCCCATGTTCGAGGAGATTCCGGCGGACATGACGGACGAAGAAGTGGAGCTTTCGCGGTCTACGCCCGGATGCCAGATGGCGGCATAGAGGACGCGCAAGATGGACGTGGACGGATATTCGGCGATGCCCGGCGCGCTGCACGGAACGGAAACGCTGGACCCGCCGGACTGGCAACAGGCCGCCTCACTTGCCCACCGCATCGTCGACGATGCGGTGGACTATCTGGCCGGGGTGCGCGACCGGCCCGTTTGGCAGCCCATGCCTGACGAGGTGCGCGCGCGGCTTGCGGCCCGGCTTCCACGCCAGCCCACGCCACTTGCCGACGTCTATGAGACGCTGCGGGAAACGGTGCTGTCCTATCCCATGGGCAACATCCATCCGCGATTCTGGTCGTGGTATATGGGCACCGGCAATTTCACCGGCGCGCTCGGCGATTTCATCGCCGCCGTACAGGGATCGAATCTCGGCGGCGGCAGCCATGCCGCCGCATTGCTCGACCAGCAACTGGTCGGGTGGCTGCGCGCCATGGTCGGCTTTCCCGACGATGGCGGCGGCACGCTGGCCAGTGGCGGATCAATGGCGAACCTGCTTTGCCTCACCGTCGCACGCAACGCGATGGCTGGCGCGGACATCCGCGAAAAAGGATTAGCATTTGTTGATAAAACATTGAAATTCTATGCTTCCGATCAGGTCCATTATTGCCATCGCAAGGCGCTGGAGACGCTCGGCCTCGGCAATGAAAGCCTGCGCCGGGTCGAGAGCGACGAGCACTACCGAATGGACGTGGATGCGTTGCGCGAGATCATCCGCGCCGACCGAGCAAGCGGCAATGCGCCCGCCTGCATCATCGCGACCGCTGGCACGGTCAATACCGGAGCGATCGACGACCTCAACGCGCTTGCGGACCTCGCAAAGGAAGAAGGCCTTTGGCTGCATGTGGACGGGTGCATCGGCGCGCTACTGGCGATTGCACCTGAAAACGGGTGGCGTGTGGACGGGCTGGCGCGCGCCGATTCCGTCGCACTCGATCCGCACAAATGGCTGCACGCGCCATTCGAGGTCGGGTGCGCGCTGGTCAAGGACCGCGCAAAGCACCGCAGCACCTTCGCCGTCTCACCTGAGTACCTGAAAGGCACCCCGCGCGGCATTGCCTCGGGCGAATGGCTTTATGAATACGGCTTGCAGACCTCGCGCGGCTTCGCGGCATTGAAGGTCTGGATGGCGCTGATGGAGCACGGCGTCGAGAAGTTCGGGCGGCTGATCGACCAGAACATGGCGCAGGCGCGGCTGCTGGCCGCGCTTGTCGAGCAAGCCCCGCGCATGGAACTCATGTGCGAGCCGCAGGCGAACATCGTCTGCTTTCGTTTCGCCCCCGCCGGGCAGGACGAACCCGCCCTGCGCGACCTCAACATCGAGATCATGCTGCGCCTTCAGGAAAGCGGCGTGGCGGCTTTGTCGGACACGACCATCCGCGACCGCCACTGCCTGCGCGCCGCGATCTGCAATCACAGGACGCGCGACGAGGACATCACGCTGCTGGTCTCGGCAATCGAGGAAACAGGCGCGGCAATTCTCGGACATTGACCCGCATGGCCCTCAACCGGGCGGCTTGATGCAGACGCCGACGCCGCGCGCCGCGCCGTCCTCGAACAGCAGTTCCACGCCGCGCAACCGGAGCGCCTTGACCAGCAGTTCCTCGGAGCCCCTGTGGAGCGCGTGCCGATGGCACTCGAAATCCTTGATGGTGCTGCGGGAAACCCCGGCCGCCGCCGCCAACTGATCCTGAGTCCAGTTGAGAAGACCACGCGCGGCGCGACATTGTTCAGGCAGCAGAGACATTGAGCAGGACTCTTTGCGCTTCGCCGATTATTCCGTTGCAGAGTCAACCATAATGGTTGACATTAGGCAACACCTCCTGAATCGGTTTCGAGGCATCCCTTCGCATGACAGGTAGCGCAGTCCTGATTCCGCTCGTCACGATACCCTTCGTGGGGAGCCTTATCGCGCTCGCCCTGCCCTCGAACGCCCGAAACGCCGAAGCCTGGCTTTCAGGCGTCACCGCGCTCGGCCTGTTCGTTCTGTCGGCGATGCACTATCCCGAGGTGATGAATGGCGGGTTGATCCGGCACAATGTGCAATGGGTCCCCGAGCTTGGCCTCAACATGACGTTTCGGATGGACGGCTTCGCGTGGCTGTTCACCATGCTCATCACAGGGATCGGTTTCCTGGTGGTGATCTATGCCCGCTACTACATGTCGCCCGAAGACCCGGTGCCGCGTTTCTACGCCTATCTGCTCGCCTTCATGGGGTCGATGCTGGGCATCGTGAATTCGGGCAACCTGATCCAGCTCGTCGTGTTCTGGGAACTGACGAGCGTCTTTTCATTCCTGCTGATCGGCTACTGGTATCACAATGCAGCGGCCCGCGACGGCGCGCGCATGGCGCTGACGATCACGGCGGTCGGAGGGCTTTGCCTGCTCGCGGCGATGCTGCTGATCGGCTATGTCGTGGGCAGCTACGATCTCGACAAGGTACTCGCTTCCGGGTCGATGATCCGCGGGCACAAGCTCTACCTGCCTATCCTGATCCTTTTCCTGATCGGCGCCTTCACCAAAAGCGCGCAATTTCCCTTCCATGTATGGCTGCCGAACGCGATGGCCGCGCCGACGCCGGTTTCGGCCTATCTCCATTCCGCCACCATGGTGAAGGCCGGAGTGTTCCTGATGACGCGCCTGTGGCCTGTGCTCGCAGGCACTCCGGAGTGGTTCACCATTGTCGGGCTGGCGGGCATGACGACCCTGCTGCTCGGTGCGTTCTTCGCCATCTTCCAGCAGGACATCAAAGGCCTGCTCGCCTATTCGACCATCAGCCATCTCGGCCTTATAACACTCCTGCTGAGCCTCGGCAGCCCGCTCGGCGCGGTGGCAGCCATCTTCCATATGGCCAACCATGCGACGTTCAAGGCCTCCCTGTTCATGGCGGCCGGCATCATCGACCATGAGGCGGGAACGCGCGACATGCGTCGGCTGGGCGGCCTGTTCTCTCTCATGCCGGTCACGGCGACGCTCGCCATGGTGGCGAGTGCCGCGATGGCGGGCGTGCCGCTGCTGAACGGATTCCTGTCCAAGGAAATGTTCTTCGCCGAGGCGATCGAGCATCACGCGGATTCGATCCTCGACACGGCGGCCCCTTACGTCGCCGTTCTCGCCAGCGCGTTCGCAGTCACCTATTCCATACGTTTCATCCACGGCGTGTTCTTCGGGCCAATTCCCGACGACATGCCGCGGCGGCCGCACGAACCGCCCTTCTTCATGCGCGCTCCCGCGACGCTGCTGGTGATGATTTGCCTCGTGGTCGGCATCTTTCCCGCGCAGACAGTCGGCGTATATCTGCGGAGCGCGGCGACCTCAGTGCTTGGCCCCGAGATGCCCGCGTTCAGCCTCGCATTGTGGCACGGCTTCAATGCGCCGCTCGCGATGAGCGTGCTCGTGCTCATTGCCGGGTCAATCCTCTATAAGCTGCTCAAAAATTATCTCGCCACAAGCGAGGAAGGCCCGCCCTATTTCCGCGAACTCAAGGGCCAACGCATATTCGAGCGCGTCATGGTTTCGGTATCGTGGCGCTGGGCACGATTGCTCGAAAGCTGGCTCGGCACGCGCCGCCTGCAACCCCAGCTCAGCATCCTGTGCGCCATCGCATTGCTTGCAGGGGCGCTCTCCGTCGCGCGCCGGGGACTGCCTCATCCACCCCTCACATTCGGCAACACCGACCTGCTGTTCACTGGCCTGTGGCTGATCGGCATTGTCTGTGCCATCGGGGCAGCCTACCAGGCAAAATACCATCGCCTGTTCGCGGTCATCCTGATGGGCGGCGCGGGGCTGGTGACATGCGTGACCTTCATCTGGCTGTCCGCCCCTGACCTCGCGCTGACCCAGCTTGTCGTCGAGGTGGTGACGACCGTTCTGATACTGCTTGGCCTGCGCTGGCTTCCCAAGCGCTTCGAGGCGGTCTCGGAAGGAACGTCGCTCATCACGAGGGCGCGGCGCGGGCGCGACATGGTGCTCGCCATCGCCTGCGGCGCGGGCACCGGCTTCCTCGCCTATCTTGTCATGACCCGCTATCCGCCGCCGACGATTGCGGACTATTTCCTGCTGAACGCCTATGAACAGGGCGGCGGGCGCAATGTGGTCAATGTCATCCTCGTCGATTTCCGGGGTTTCGATACATTCGGCGAGATCGCCGTGCTCGGCATTGTCGCGCTCACCGTTTTCGCGCTTCTGCGGCGCTTCCGCCCCGCCCCGGACAATATCGACTCGCCGGAGCAGCAATTGCTGCAACTGAACCAGACGCCTGCACCCGAAACGGGCGATGCGGAAGCGGCTCCAAGCGTGGCCGAGGACTACCTGTACGTGCCGTCGGTCATCATGCAGTGGCTCTTTCCGGTCATCATGGTGTTCGCGGCCTATCTGTTCCTGCGCGGGCACGATTCGCCTGGTGGCGGGTTCGTGGCGGGCGTCGCCATGGCCGCCGCCTTCATCCTGCAATACATGGCGTCCGGCACGCGTTGGGTGGAAGAAAGGCTTCGGGTGCTGCCGGTCAGGTGGATGGGCGTCGGCCTGCTGATCGCCGCAGCAACAGGCATGGGCGCATGGGCGTTCGGCTATCCGTTCCTGACCTCGCACGCGCAATATGTGGCGGTGCCCTTCATCGGAAAGGTGCCTGTCGCGACGGCGCTCATCTTCGACCTTGGCATCTTTTCGCTGGTCATGGGCGCGACTGTGCTCATGCTCATCGCAATTGCACACCAGTCGATCCGCAAGCTGCGCGCCGCGAAGATTCCCGCAACCGTGACGGAGAACGCGTGATGGAACTCGTTCTCGCACTCGGCATCGGCGCGCTGGTGGGTTCCGGCGTCTGGCTGTTGCAGCGCCCGCGCACATATCAGTTGATCGTCGGCCTCTCGCTGATCGGCTACGGCGTCAACCTGTTCATCTTCTCCATGGGCCGCCTGCGCGTCAACGCCGCGCCCGTGCTCGTGGATGGCGGACCCACCGACCCGTCGGCTTATGCCGACCCGATCCCGCAAGCGCTGGTGCTGACCGCCATCGTCATCGGCTTCGCGACGACGGCCCTGTTCCTCGTCGTGCTGCTCGCGGCGCGCGGACTGACCGGTTCGGACCATGTCGACGGCAGGGAGCCATGACAATGGACCTGTCGAACCACCTCACCATCGCGCCGATCCTGCTGCCGCTGCTGACGGGCGCGCTGCTGCTTTTGTTCGACGAGCGCCGGCACACGCTGAAGGCGCTGATGAGCGTCGGCGCGGTGCTGCTGCTGATCGTCGTCAATATGACACTGCTCGAGGTCGCGGACCGTGGCGGGACCGGGGTATACCTGCTCGGCAACTGGCCAGCGCCCTTCGGTATCGTGCTGGTGCTCGACCGGCTGTCCGCCGTCATGCTGCTGATGACGAGCCTCCTCGCGATTGCAGCCCTGTTCTTCTCCCTCGCGCGCTGGCACAAGGCGGGCTCGCACTTCCACAGCCTGTTCCAGTTCCTGCTGATGGGATTGAACGGGGCGTTCCTGACAGGCGATCTTTTCAACCTGTTCGTCTTTTTCGAGGTGGTGCTTTCCGCATCCTACGGCCTGCTGCTGCACGGATCGGGACCGCACAGGGTGCGCGCTGGTCTGCACTATGTCGCGATAAACCTCGCGGCCTCGGCGCTTTTCCTGGTGGGCGTCAGCCTCATTTATGGTGTAACCGGCACATTGAACATGGCTGATCTGGTCGGACGCATCGGTTCGGTACCGCCGGAAAACCGCTTCCTGCTCGAAGCAGGTGCGTCCATCCTCGGCATCGCCTTTCTCGTGAAGGCGGGCATGTGGCCGCTGTGCTTTTGGCTGCCCGGCGCATATTCCGCCGCCGCCGCCCCGGTGGCCGCCATATTCGCGGTGCTCAGCAAGATGGGCATCTACGTGCTGATGCGGCTTTCGCCTTTGCTGTTCGGCGCGGCAGCCGGCACTTCCGCAGGGTTCGACGACAAATGGCTGTTTGCGGGCGGGCTCGCCACGCTGGCCTTCGGCGCAATTGGCGTGCTCGCCTCCCAGGCGATGGTGCGCCTTGCCGCGTTCAGTGTCCTTGTGTCGAGCGGCACGCTGCTGGCCGCCGTGGCGATGTCAGACGACCGCACGACGGCCGCCGCGCTCTATTACATGGTCAATTCGACGCTGACCATCGGCGCGCTGTTCCTGCTGATCGAGCTTCTCGACCGCGCGCAGGACCCGGCGGCTGCCGTTCTTTCCGTCACGATGGAAGCCTATGGGGACGGCGACGAGGACGAGATCGAGGAGGAGGTGGGCGTGACGATCCCGGCGACGCTTGCCATTCTCGGCGTTTCCTTCGGGATTTGCGGCATCCTGCTTTCGGGACTTCCACCGCTGTCCGGCTTTGTCGGGAAGTTCGCCCTGCTTTCGGCCGCGCTCGACGCAGGCAACCGGATTTCCACTGCAAACTGGCTGTTTTTCGCGATGCTCATCCTGTCGGGCCTGTTCGCTCTCGTTGCGATGCTGCGCGCAGGCATCCGCATCTTCTGGGCGCCCGTCGAGATCATCGTGCCCCGCGTGCGCGTCATCGAATTCGTCCCGGTCGCGTTCCTGCTGGCGCTGTGCACATGGATGACGGCGCAGGCCGGACCGACCATGCGCTACCTCGACGCCACCGCGCAGGCGCTGCACGATCCGGCAAGCTATGTGCGGGACGTGTTGAGCTATGCCCCCGTTCCTCCCCCGATGAAGGCCGCGCAATGAGCCGCCTCCTTCCCTATCCGCTGCTGACCGCCTCGCTGCTGCTGATGTGGCTGCTGCTCAATGGCGCGACGCTCGGCCACCTTGTCCTCGGCCTGCCGATTGCCATGTTCGCAAGCTGGACCATGGCGTCTTTGCAGCCGTCCCGGCCGCGCATACGCCGCTGGAGCGCAATCCCCCGGCTGCTCGGCCTGGTCTCGGCCGACATCGTGAAATCCAACATCGCGGTGGCGCGGCTGGTCCTTTCGGCCCCGATCTCGACGTCGCGCTCGGGTTTCATCTTGATCCCCCTGACAGTGGCAGACAGGACCGCGCTCGCGATGCTGGCCTGCATACTCACCGCCACACCCGGCACGGCATGGGTGGAGTATCGTTCGCGCAAGAGCCTCCTCCTGCTTCATGTCCTCGATGTCGGCGATGAACAACACTGGCTGGACCTTGTGCAGGACCGCTACGAGCCGCTGCTGCTGGAGATCTTCGAATGAGCTTCACGCTTCTCTACTGGTCGCTCACGATTTCGCACTGGCTGTTGCTGGCCGCCATGGCCTGCTGCCTTGCGCGGCTCGTCTATGGCCCGCGCGCGCAAGATCGCGTGCTGGCCTTCGACGCGCTTTACGTCGCCACGATGCTGTTCATGCTCAGCCTCGGCATCGCCACGCGCAGCACCTTTTTCTTCGACGCCGCGCTCGTCATCGCGCTGCTCGGTTTCATTTCGACCGCGGCGCTCGCGAAATTCCTGATGCGGGGAGAAGTCATCGAATGAGCGACCCGACCGACCTGCCGCTGTGGGCGGCGATACTCATTTCCCTGTTTCTCGTGCTCGGCTCCGCAATCACCCTGCTCGGCGCCATCGGCCTGCTGCGATTCCGCAATTTCTACCAGCGCCTGCATGCGCCGACGCTCGGTACGACGTTCGGAGCCGGCGGAATATTGATCTCATCGATCATCTTTTCGCAGATGACCGAATCACGGCCGGTCCTGCACGAGCTTCTGATCGCCGCATTCGTAACCGTGACCACGCCGGTCACGCTGATGCTGCTCGGTCGCGCAGCGCTATTCCGGGATCGCACCGAGAAGAACGACATCGTGCCTCCGTTTCAACCATGACTTTCGTTGACTTGTCTCCACATATTTTAGCCGTATCTTACTGGCGACAGGTTGCTGGCTGTGCTCTAAGCGCCTGAAATGATCGGTGCCGGCGGTTGGGGAACTCGCCGGACAAACGATCGAAGTGAGCACTGGAAGACAAGGGAGGAATGGAGATGGCGGGTTTACTCGCGCTTTCCCGCGCCATTGATGCGTTCAACGAGTTTATCGGCAAATGGGTAAGCTGGCTGATCCTGCTGTCCATCCTCATCAGCGCCATAAACGCCGTCATACGCAAGGTGTTCAGCGTTTCCTCAAACGCCTGGCTTGAGGCGCAGTGGTATCTTTTCGGGGCCGCCTTCCTGCTCGCCGCCGCCTATACGCTCAAGCAGAACGAGCACATCCGCATCGACATTGTGTACGGCATGTTTTCGCGGCGGATCCAGCACTGGATCGATCTGCTGGGGCATCTCTTCTTCCTGATGCCGTTCGTACTGCTGATGATCTACTATTTCGTCCCCTATTTCCTGCTCTCCTTCAGGACAGGCGAAGTGTCCACCAATGCCGGCGGCCTCATCATCTGGCCTGCAAAGGCGCTGCTGCTGGTGGGCTTCACCCTTCTCGCCCTTCAGGGCGTTTCCGAGATCATCAAGAAAATCGCGATCATGCGAGGGGACATGGAGGACCCCAATCCGTTCATTTCGGCGCATGAAGCGGCGGAGCTTGAAGGCCAGGCACTCGCCAAGGAGATCAAGTCATGATCGAGTTCATCGCCACGAACATGGCGCCGATCATGTTCTGCTCCCTCATCGTATTCCTGCTGATCGGCTATCCGGTGGCCTTTGCGCTGGCCGCCAACGGCCTGCTCTTCTTCTTCATCGGGGTGGAACTCGCGCCCATTTCGAACGGCACCATCAATCTGAGCTGGAACCTGCTCTACGCGCTGCCGGAACGCTTCTACGGCGGCGTCATGGCCAACGAAACGCTGCTGGCCATCCCTTTCTTCACCTTCATGGGCATCGTGCTCGAACGATCCGGCATGGCCGAGGACCTGCTCGACACGATCGGCCAGTTGTTCGGTCCGATTCGCGGCGGCCTCGCCTATGCCGTCATCTTCGTCGGCGCGCTGCTGGCGGCGACCACGGGCGTGGTGGCGGCATCGGTCATTGCGATGGGCCTGATTTCTCTGCCGATCATGCTGCGCTACGGTTACGACCGGCGACTCGCCTCCGGCGTGATCGCAGCCTCCGGGACGCTGGCGCAGATCATTCCGCCCTCGCTGGTGCTGATCGTGCTGGCGGACCAGTTGGGCCGCTCGGTCGGCGACATGTACAAGGGCGCGCTCATACCCGGCCTGATCCTGACCGCGATCTATATGGGCTACATCCTGATCATGTCGATCATCCGGCCCAAATCCATGCCGGCGCTGCCGCCGGAGGCGCGCACGCTCGGCTCGGGCGTGCTTTCGCTGCTGGTCGCGCTTGTGGCCGCGGGTGCATTCGCCTATGCCGCGCACATCTACCTCGCCCCGATGCATGGCGAGAACGCCGACATTCTCGGCGCAACCGTCGGCGTGATCGTGATCTATGTCGCAGCGCTGATCGACCGCACCTCCGGTCTCGGCTTGATGTCGCGGCTCGCGCAGCAGGTCATCATCGTGCTGATCCCGCCGCTTGCGCTGATCTTCCTCGTGCTCGGCACGATTTTCCTCGGCATCGCCACGCCTACGGAAGGCGGTGCGATGGGAGCCGTCGGCGCGCTCATCATGGCGGCGGCGAAGGGAAGGCTCAATCTCGACGTGGTGCAGCAGGCGCTTGCGGCCACGACGCGGCTATCGGCCTTCGTCATGTTCATCCTGATCGGCGCGCGCGTCTTTTCCCTGACATTCTACGGGGTCAACGGGCATTTGTGGGTCGAGCACCTGCTGACCTCCCTGCCCGGCGGCGAGATCGGCTTCCTGATCGCCGTCAACGTGCTGGTGTTCTTCCTCGCCTTCTTCCTGGACTTCTTCGAGCTGGCCTTCATCATCGTGCCGCTGCTTGCGCCCGCTGCCGACAAGCTCGGCATCGACCTGATCTGGTTCGGCGTGTTGCTCGGCGTGAACATGCAGACGAGCTTCATGCACCCGCCATTTGGCTTCGCGCTCTTTTATCTGCGATCGGTCGCGGCGCGCGCGCCTTACATCGACCGCGTGACGAAGCTGCGCACCGAGCCTGTGACCACCGGCCAAATCTATTGGGGCGCGGTGCCTTTCGTCTTCATTCAGGTGCTCATGGTCGCGCTGGTCATCATGTTTCCGCAGATGGTCATGCACTACAAGGGCAAGGTCGTGGACCCGTCCACCATCGACATCAAGATACCCGACCTTCCCGGATTCGGAGCGCCTGCGGGCGGCAACGGAGCGCCCCCTGCTCCCGGCTTCGACCTCAACACGCCGCCGGCAATCGGCGGCGGGCAATCGGGAGCCGCGCCGCAGCCGAACACGAACGATCTGTCGTCGCCACCCGACATGGGCGGCGGCAACCAGTCCGCTCCGCCGGCAAACGACCTGACGAAGCCACCGAGCTTCAACTGACGGAAAAGTGCTGCGGGTTGCGCGATGCGACCCGCAGTCCTGGAAATGACTATTGAAGATAGTCGTTGGGATCGACGGCCGCGGCGTCCTTGCGAACCTCGAAATGCAGCTTCGGCGTATTCGTCGCCGCGCTGACGCCTGAAAGCGCGATGTCCTCGCCGCGCTTGACCTTCTGCCCGCGCTTGACCTTGAGTTCGCTGGCATTGCCGTAGACAGTCACAAGGCCGTTCTCGTGGCGCACCAGAACGGTGTTGCCGAAATCCTTGAGCCCGTCGCCCGCATAGATCACGACGCCGTTTTCCGCCGCCTTTACCGGCGTTCCGGGCGGCACCTGGATGTCGATGCCATCCCGCGCGGTTCCCGACCCCTGGCCGAACCCCGACACAACACGGCCCTTGACCGGCCAGCGCATCTTGCCAATGCCGGAATCGTCGGGAGCCTCGGCATTGTCCGACTTCGCGGCGTCCGCCACAGCCTTGCCCGAACTCGGCGGGGTGTAGGCGGCGAGCTTCGGCTTATCCTGTGTACCCTCCGCCTCCGGTTTCTTCGGAGCTTCGGCGGTCTCAACCGGCTTTGCAGCGGGTGCGGCCTGTTTCGGTGCGGCTGCGACCTTGGCGTCGCCCGCTCCCGGGATCCTGAGCGTCTGGCCGATACGGACATTCCCGTCCTCGATGCCATTGGCCTGTTTCAGCGCAGCGAGGCTGACGCCGTTCCTGTGCGCGATTCCTGTCAGTGTGTCGCCGGATTCGACCTTATAGGTGCCGGACGCCGGCTTCGCGGCGCTTTGCGCGACCGCCTTTTTCGTCTCAGCAGCGGAGGCCGGCAGAGTGCCGAGCGTTGCGGGCTGCTTCTTGACGGTAGCAGCGGCGCCGTCGCGTTCCACCGAGCGGCTGAGCGGATCGATTGGCGGCTGCATCTGGGCGGTGCGCACCGGCTCTGCGCCCGGAAGCGGCGTCGATGCGGGCTGCGTGCTGCCGCCGGGTGCTGCCAGTTGCGTGCGCTGCACCGCGCCGCCGGAAGGCGCTGCGGGCGCTTGCGATACCGGATATGTCTCTTCGGAGGGCGCTATCTGTCCGCTGTCGACCGGCTGCGAAGGAGCGGTGGAATATGTGACCAGTCCGTCGGTGAAGCGCGTTGCGCTCGAACTGCACCCGGCAGCCGTCCCCAGCATCAGCAGTGCGGCGGCCTGTGCCAGGCGAATCCGGCGGTTCTGTACTAGAATTAAACTCATCGCAAAAAACCCGCGAATACTCGAACCAGATGAGGAGAATTAAACCGAGTTAATGTTACCGCCCGGTTAAGACTCGAGTCGCTGCGTAAATAAACTCGGTTGATAAACGCTAAATGATCGACGCGAGAGAGCGAGCGATGGGTTGAAATCGCACACGCGCGAAGTCGTCGCGCTCAAAACGGCTGCCGACCTTGCCGAGACGTGCGAGGTCCTGCTCGTCCTCCGCCGGGCCAATGGGCGCGACCATCACGCCATTGGTGGCGAGTTGATCCACGAAAATGCGCGGCAGGGTCTCGAAGGCCGCCCACACAACGATCCGGTCAAAGGGACCTTGCGCGGCAAGCCCGTTGGACCCATCGGCATGGCGCACGGTCACGCCGCTCAGTTGCAGCGCCTCGAAGCGCTGCTTGGCGTTCTCGCAAAGCGTCCTGTAGCGGTCGACAGTCGTGACGCGGGCCGACAGGCGCGCCATCAGCGCCGCCGTGTAGCCCGTGCCGGTGCCGATCTCCAGCACGCGGTGCGCAGGTTCGATGTTGAGAGCGGCGATCACCGCCGCCTGAAGATCGACGCCTTCGATGGCTTCGCCGCATTCAATCGGCACCATACGGTCGGACCAGGCGCAATCTTCCCATTGCGGCGGCAGGAACAGGCCCCTCGGGGTCGTTTCAAAAGCTGTGGCAAGCTCCTTCGGCAGGCGTCCGCGCTGGCGTAGGAAGAAAGCCGCCAAACCTTCCCGACCCGCCGTCTGCTTGCTCATCCAAGAACCTCGCTCAATTGCCGGCGCAAGTTATGAGCCGTCAGATCAAGCTGCAAGGGCGTGACGGATACCTTCTTTTGGCGAATGGCGTGAACGTCCGTTCCCTCGGTGACTTCCGTGGGCGCGCGTCCGAACCGCAGCCAGAAATAAGGCAGGCCCCGACCGTCGCGCCGTTCATCGATCCACATTGCGTGGGCAAGGCGACCCTGGGCCGTAACCTCCGTCCCCTTCACCTCCTGCGGCTGGCAGTTGGGAAAATTGACGTTGAGGAGGACACCATCGGGAAGCTCCATGCCGATCAGCTTGTCGAGCAGTTCCGGCGCCAACGCTTCGGCGGTTTCGTAAGGGACGATGCGCTCGTCATGCTCGACCGAATAGGCCTGGCTGAGCGCGATGGAGCGAATGCCCAGCATCGCGCCTTCGATTGCGCCCGCAACCGTCCCGGAATAGGTCACGTCATCCGCGATGTTGGAACCGGAATTGACGCCCGACAGGATAAGGTCCGGCGGTTCGGGCATGAGCTTGCGCACACCCATGATCACGCAATCGGTCGGCGTGCCGCGCAGCGCATAGTGCTTCTCCCCGATGCGGCGCAGGCGCAACGGATCGGACAGCGAAAGCGAATGCGCAAAGCCGGACTGGTCGAATTCCGGCGCGACCACCCAAACATCGTCAGTGAAATGGCGCGCGATGCGCTCAAGGCAGGCTATGCCTTCGGCATTGATGCCGTCGTCGTTGGTCAGCAATATGCGCATTGGAATCAGGGCCTTTCGATCTTTTCAAGCCCGCCCATATAAGGCCGCAGCACGTCGGGGATTGTGACGCTTCCGTCCGGGTTCTGATAATTTTCGAGCACGGCGATCAGCGCGCGGCCCACCGCCACGCCGGAGCCGTTCAGCGTGTGCACGAACCTCGTCTGGCGCGTCTCGCGCGTTTTGTAGCGCGCCTCCATGCGGCGCGCCTGGAAGTCGCCGCAAACCGAGCAGGACGAAATCTCGCGATAGGCATTCTGGCCGGGCAGCCACACCTCGATGTCATATGTCTTGCGCGCGCCGAAACCCATGTCACCCGTGCACAGCACCACCGTGCGGAACGGCAGGCCAAGGCGTTTCAGCACCTCCTCCGCGCATTGCGTCATGCGCTCATGTTCGGCGAGCGAGCTTTCCTGATCCGTGATCGAGACAAGTTCGACCTTGTAGAACTGGTGCTGGCGCAGCATGCCGCGCGTGTCGCGCCCGGCGGAACCCGCCTCCGAACGGAAGCAGGGCGTCAGCGCGGTAAAGCGCAGCGGCAGCTTTTCCTCCGCGAGAATTTCCTCGCGCACGAGATTGGTGAGTGGCACCTCGGCGGTCGGAATGAGGCCGAGGCGGCTGTCGCCATGGGGCACGAAAAACAGGTCCTCCTCGAATTTCGGCAATTGATTGGTGCCGAAAAGGATCGGATCGCGCACGAGCAGCGGCGGCGACACTTCCTGATAGCCGTGCTCCGTCGTGTGCAGGTCGAGCATGAACTGGCCGAGCGCGCGCTCAAGCCGCGCGATCTGGCCTTTCAGCACGGTGAACCGCGCGCCGGACAGCTTCGCGCCCGCTTCGAAATCCATCATTCCGAGCGCTTCGCCGATCTCGAAATGCTCCTTCGAGGCAAATGACCTCATCTCGGCCTGACCGACGCGGCGAACCTCCACATTGTCATGCTCGTCGCGACCGACCGGAACGTCGGCAAGCGGCAGGTTGGGAATGCTCGCCAACGCGTTTTCAAGCGCCGCGTCGAACTCGCGTTCTCGCGCCTCTGCGCTGGAGAGAAACGCCTTGATCGCGTTCACTTCCTGCTTCAGTTCCTCGGCGCGCTTCATGTCGCCCGAGCGCATCGAATTGCCGATTTCCTTTGAGGCGGCGTTGCGGCGCTCCTGCCGCACCTGCAATTCGCCAAGATGAGCGCGGCGCGCCTCGTCGAGGTCGAGCAGACCAGCGACCGTCGATTGCGCGGCTTCCGGCGAATTGCCCCGCTTGACCAGTGCTTCGATCAGCGCGTCCGGTTTCTCGCGAATCCATTTGATATCGAGCATTTCTTATGACTTCCATTGCGAAGCGATGAGGCGGTGACGGGGTAAACCGCCTCGGCAGCGGACGCAAGTCGCGATAGCAAAATGGCCTGCGTTCTCAATAGATGTGCGCGCGCCATCATGCGGTCTGGACAGTTGGCCGCGCTTCGGCAAAACAGGATCATGAGCAATTCGGCGGCACGTCCAATCTGTCTCGTAACTGGTGGCGCGCGACGCATCGGCAGGGCGATCCTGACCGAAATGGCGCGCGATTTCGACCTCGCCATCCATGCCAACCGCTCCGTCGGGGAAGCGCGCGAATTGGCCGCGACGCTTGCGGCCACAGGCTGTCGTGCTGACGTCTTTCAGGCCGATTTCTCTGACCCGAACAGCGCATCCGCGCTGGTCGGCTCCGTCGCCGAGCGGTTCGGACGCCTCGACCTTGTGGTCAATTCGGCCTCCGCTTTCGATTTCGATACGCCGTCCAGCTTCGACGCCGGGCAGATGCAGCGCATTCTTTCCGTCAACCTCGTTGCCCAGATGATGGTCGCGCAAGCGCTTGGCCGCATGGGGAGTGCCGAAGCGACGCTCGTGAACATGCTGGACAACAAGGTCTTTTCGCCGAACCCCGATTTTTTCAGCTACAGCCTCGCCAAGTTTGCGCTGAAAAGCGCCATCGACATGCTTGCCATGCACTATCGTGGCAGGATGCGCGTGTGCGGCATCGCGCCCGGTGTGACCTTGCCGAGCGGCGACCAGACCGAAGCCAATTTCGAGAAAAGCTGGCGGCACTCGCTGACCGGCACGGGGGCTACCCCCGAGCAGATTGCCCGCACGGTTCGCTTCATCTGGGAGACCCCTTCCCTCAATGCCGAAATCATCGTGCTCGACGGCGGCCAGCGGCTGATGTCGCTCGAACGCGACGTGGCTTTCGTGGTGGAGTGACCCATGCGACTTCGCAAGACGATCCTGCTCCGCGACCTGGAACTGAACCTTTCCATTGGCGTCCACGAGCATGAGAAGATAAGGCCGCAGCGCCTCCTCGTCTCCGTGGAGGCTACGCTGGATGCCGCGCAGGCCGAAGGCGACGATCTTGCCGGCACTCTTGACTACGACCGCATCCGGGATTTCGCGAAGCTTCTCGAACTATCCGGCCACATCGAGCTTCAGGAGACGATTGCCCGGCGTATCCTGGACTTCGTGCTGTCGAACCCCGGCGTCGTCAGAGCCGTCGTGCAGACCGCAAAACCCGATATATTCGACGATTGCGCCTTTGTCGGCGTGCGGCTGGAGGCCGATCGTTAAAATTCAAGGTAAATTGAAAGTAAACAGACGCCCCATTTTCATTAATGATTTCAATATGTTGCAGAAACGCAACGTCGTATTTCCGCCGTTTTCTCGCCCGCGAATGACCCTTTTTTCGTTTATGTGCAGCCGTATTTGACGCCCAGATAGGGAACCGTGCAGCAGGCCGGTCATTATCCTCCCAAGGATGATCGGAATGCTCTACCGCAAAAAGTTTTTGCGTCTTTGGCAAGGAGTACAAGAAATGTCAGCCAAATTTAAGTTCGCGCGCCCGCTTGCGCTCGCCGGAGCCATCGCGCTGCTTGGCGCGGCGCCTGTGTTCGCCGCAGACGCCATCGAACAGGTTCCCGAACCGGCGGTTCCCATGGAGCAACCACCGCTCGCCACCTGGACCGGTCCTTATGCCGGTGTCCAGCTCGGCTACGGCTTCTCGGGCCGCGTTCAGGAGCCGGGCAATGAAATCAGCACCGATGGCGTTCTCGGCGGCGCATTCGCCGGCTACCAGAGCGATTTCGGCAATGGAATCGTGGCGGGTGTCGAAGGCGATGTCGGCTATTCGGGCGTGAAGGGCGACAATGCCGGAACTGAGGCGAAGGCAGGTGTCGAAGGATCGCTGCGTGCGCGCCTCGGCTATGCCGTCAGCCCGGACATTCTGCCCTACATTACCGCTGGTGGTGCGGCGCAGAGCCTCAAGGTCACCGAAGGCGGCCTCAGCGACCGCAACACCATGCTCGGCTGGACCGCCGGCGCGGGTGTCGACGTGAAGGTCACCGAGAACGTGTTCGTTCGCGGCGAGTATCGCTACACCGATTTCGGCAGCGAGGACTTCACAACCGGAAGTGGCACCCGTTCGGTGGACAACCACGACAACCGGGTGAGCCTCGGTGTCGGCTTCAAGTTCTGACCGAAGTCAGTCCCATGAAAAAACCGGGCTTCAACGCCCGGTTTTTTTGTGTCCGCATTCCTGCGGTTTGCGCGAGGAATTGCGCATTCTTCCCACATATCTGAATTTATGCGGGCGCGTTTTTCAGTTTTTCGGCGTTTTTTCGGCGATATCGGGCCACTTCTCATCGAAGCGCGCGGACCATCTGCGCAATTTTCCGCGCCCCTTCTCCCACTTTCCAGCGAAGCGAAGATCGAGATATCCGATCATCGCCCGCACCGCGATCTGCCCCGCCGAGATGGTTTTCGGAAGCTTCGGAGGGTTGGCGTTCAGCACGTCCAGGCCGCGAGCGGCCTTCTCCCACTGGCGGTCGAGCCAGGGCTGATGCACCTTTTCTTCCGGGCGCATGCGCCGTTCATACACGATAGCCAAAAGACAGTCGGTGATGCCGTCAGCAAGCGCCTCCAGCTTTTCGGCCTCGAAGCGCTTGGCCGGGTTGCGCGGGAAAATCTTGTTTCCGCTCAAACGGTTAAGGTATTGGGTTATGACCCTGCTGTCATATACGCCGATCCCGTCATCGGTGATCAATGTCGGTATCTTCCCGAGCGGATTGGCGTTGACCAGTACCGGCGGGTTCTCTCCGGTGTTGACGATCTCCTCCTCAAGCGGAATGCCGCCGAGCACAGCCGACATCCGCACTTTCGCACTGTACGGCGACGCTGTGGCATAAAGCAGTCTGGGCATGTTTTTCAGTCCTTTCCTCGCAGCCTGGGGATGCGCAGATCATCTGCCTTGCAGGACTTGCGCTCCAGCTCGCCGCAAGTGCGGAATTGCAGGTCCCTCGTCAAGCAGATGCGCACTTCGCGCAACAGCCGTTTGCTGCATGACACGGAGATTCCGTCTTCTGGCATGCCGGGGTTGGCGTCGGAAAAGGCGCGCTCGATGTCGGTGTCGCCAATTGAACCGATGTCATTATCACCTTGGAATTGCTGTGGAATCTCTATTTCGCGAAAGGCCGCTCGGACCGTTCGAAAGTAGTCCGTCTGGCTCATGCCGGAGCAGGAACCGTGCATGCGCCATTGGTGCCCGACCAGCCCTGCGGACGGCATTATGTCGCGCAGCTGCTCGACGAGCGAATCCGGGACCCGGCGTTGTCCGGTGTAGCAATCGCGCGGATAGCCGCGTTCATATTGCGGCCAAAGCCCGTGCACGATGAACCCGTAGGGCCGCGCTGATGCGCATTGCTGGGTGTTTTCCGCATCGCCTTCCTCCGCGCAGAATGACGGCGACCAGCTCAACGACAACACGTAGAAATCGAAATCGCCGGACGGCCTTTGGTCAGAGGCAAACGACGGAAAACAAAAGAGAAAAGCGACCGCGAGTGCGGCCGCCACACGCTTTGGAAACGCCATCTGCCAATCAGCGCAGGACGCGGCAGGCGCCGTTATAGACGAACCAGCGGTCAAAGCCCGAAACACAGAATTCGACGTTCGAGCCGTAAGTTTCGTTTGCGAGGCCGAAGCCCGCCGCCAGCGTGGCGAAACCCATTTTCTCTTCGATCAGATACCAGATTTCATGCTGACCGCCGTCGGAAAGCGCCACTGTCGCCCCGCAATACCGCCGGGCAATCGTGCTTTCCTCGTAGGCTGGCTCGTAGCGATTCTCGTGGATGTTGTGGAACTCAAGGATCGACACATCCGGCAGGTGCGGCACATGCGTCACCTGATAGCGGAAGCGCGATTGGATGCGGCCCAGCACACCGCTGTTGCCGCATGCTCCGCTGTAATCCGACGGCCCGCTGTAGAGCGCATCCGCACTCATCGATGGCGTAGCGACACTGACGGGCGCAAGCGCC
Organism: Rhizobiaceae bacterium; assembly: GCA_023953835.1. Taxonomy (NCBI): domain Bacteria; kingdom Pseudomonadati; phylum Pseudomonadota; class Alphaproteobacteria; order Hyphomicrobiales; family Rhizobiaceae; species Rhizobiaceae bacterium. The sequence continues at coordinate 3,714,755 of JAMLJB010000001.1, forward strand.
AGGGTGAATGCAATCAGGCCGCGAACAAATTGGCGCATGGGTGGTCCCCTACAATCTCCGGTTGGCGCACATTGCGTAAGGGAAGTGCTTCGGTCAAGCGCTCGTTTCGGAGGCCGAAAGCCATCTGGTGTTCCACGACGCGCCGGACGGATCGCCCAAAAGCCGGCAAAGCGCAGGCAAAATGACGCGCATCTCCTGCTCCAGCACGAATGGCGGGTTGATGACGACCATTCCGCACCCGTCGAGGGACGGTGTCCCGCTCCGGGTGCGGATCATGAGGCTGAGGTCGAGTATCTTCGGTATGCCACTTGCCGCCAGCCCGTCGCGAAACGATGCCACGGCCTTTCGGTCCTTGACCGGGTACCACAACGCCTGAACGCCGCCCGGCCAGCGCCTGTGCGCCTTGACCGCGCCATCCAGCATCCTCTCGAACTCGCCCTGCTGTTCGAACGGCGGATCGACCAGGATCAGCCCGCGCTTTTCCTTCGGCGGCACATGTGCTCCAAGCGAAAGCCAGCCGTCGAGCTGGATCGTCCGAACCTGAATATCGCCCGCAAACAATTGCTTTAAAAGGAGAAAATCCTGCGGATGCAGTTCGATCGCGGTCAACCGGTCGCTGCGCCGCAAAAGGTGCCGGGTGATCCACGGGGAACCCGGATAGAGGCTTGCGCCGGCCTCCCGCGCGGCGGATACGGCTTCCAGATAGGGCGCGAGCAATGCCGCAAGCGGCGCATCGAGCGCTGCGTCTTCCAGCCTTCCGATGCCGCCGAGCCATTCGCCCGTGCGCGCAGAATCGCCGCCCGAAAGATCGTACAGCCCTGCGCCCGCATGCGTGTCGATGACGCGGAAAGGCTTGTCCTTGCGCTTCAGATATTCGAGCAAGCGGCACAGCGTGACGTGCTTCATCACATCCGCGAAATTTCCTGCGTGAAAGGAATGGCGATAGTTCATTGCCGAATGCGCGGTTTCACGCGCTGCCGCCCCTGCCCCAGCGCGGAGCCGGCGGCTGTTCGTTGGGGTTGCGATCCTTGCGCCTGCGGCTGAGAATCAAGCCGGCAATACCGAGCCCAACCAGCACGAATCCTGCCGGTTGCGCGCGCGGTTCAACCCCGCCTGCATTGGCGCGCAAGATCAGGTCGACCTTGCTGAAATTCACGCCGCCAGCATCGCCCTGCCCGACATTGAAGGTGTAATCCGCATTTTCGACCGGCGTGATGAGGCCCGCTTGGTCGCGAAATATCGTTTCGGTAGACTGCGGGCTCTGCTCGCGCTGCACCGACCTCGAAAACGACATCCTGTCCGTCAGCACGTTGCGTCCGCCCACCGATGCCGTAAGCGTCAGCACCGCGATATTGCCCGAGAAATTGGCGGGTCCCCGGCTCGCCAGATCGACCATCACGCGAACCGGATCATCTTCCGGGGCAAGGCGCACGGTGACGGGCCGGAAGCCGGTCGACTGCTCGAAAACGGTGATCGATCCGAGATCACGGCCGCTGAAATTGTTCTGGTACCACGGATAGATCCCGGCCAGGGCGACGCCCGCGAGAAGAAGGAGAAGGGACAAAAAGCGCATGATATTCAGATACTTCTTATATTTCTTCGGTTACACCTTGCGTTCCCAGCGCCGGTCGTCGGTCTGCTGCCAGTAGGTCACCTCGTGGCCCTTTGCCTTGAGGTCGCGCCAATAGCCGCGAGCCGACGAGAGTTGCGATTCGTCATGTCCATCGAACATCAGCACGCCGCGCTGATATGGGGCAAGGTCGGGCGGCTCCGCGCCTTCGACCATGAACCGGATTTGCGCATCGTTTGCGTTCGCCGTTCCGGTCGTCAACAATATGGGCTGGTCGGGCGCATTCGGCTCGGTGTCCAGCCCATGCGCCAGAAACGAATCGTCGCGAAATGTCCAGAGCACCGTGTCGAGCGCGTTGCGCCGCTCCTCGCTCGCCGTCTGGACGACCGCGCGCCAGCCGCGCGCGACGCTGCGCTCCAGCAGGCCGGGCAGCGCGTCCTCCAGCGTCGAAACGGTGAGATGATAGAAGAGGACTTCCGTCACGCGCCCTCGCATGTGTCCTGCACGAAGCGGTCGAGCAGCCGCACGCCGAAGCCCGTTCCCCAGGACTGGTTGATTTCGCTGGGCGGCGCGGCCATTGCGGTGCCCGCAATGTCCAGATGCGCCCACGGCGTGTCCTTGACGAAGCGCTGGAGGAATTGCGCCGCCGAAACCGCGCCGCCATAGCGGCCTCCGACATTTTTCATGTCGGCGTTTTTCGAGTTGATAAGCTTGTCGTAGTCCTCGCCCATCGGCATGCGCCAGAGGCGCTCATGCGTCGACAGGCCGGCGGCGACGAGCTGCTGCGAAAGCTCGTCATCATTGCAGAACAGCCCCGCATGGAACTGGCCGAGGGAAACCATGATAGCGCCGGTCAGGGTCGCGAGGTCGATCATCAGCTTCGGCTGGAAGCGCTGCTGGCAGTACCAGAGCACGTCGGCAAGGACGAGGCGGCCCTCCGCGTCCGTGTTCATCACCTCGATTGTCTGCCCGGACATGGATTTGACGATGTCGCCCGGACGCTGTGCATTGCCGTCGACCATGTTTTCGACGACGCCAATGATGCCAACGACATTGGCCTTGGCCTTGCGGCCCGCAATGGCGCGCATCGCCCCGACGACGGCGGCGGCACCGCCCATGTCGCCCTTCATGTCCTCCATGCCCGATGCGGTCTTCATCGAGTTGCCGCCGGTGTCGAACACCACCCCCTTGCCGATGAAAGCAACCGGCTTGTTCCGCGGCTTGCCGCCGTTCCATTTCATGACGACCACGCGCGACGGGCGCGACGAACCCTGCCCCACGCCGAGCAGAGCGCCCATGCCGAGCTTCTTCATTTCCCGCTCGGTCAGCACCTCGACCGAAAGTCCAATGGATTCCAATGCCTTGGCGGCAGCGGCGAACTCAATCGGTCCGAGTGTGTTCGCCGGTTCGTTGACGAGGTCGCGGGCGAGACAGACGCCTTCGACCACATTGGCCAGCGCGGTGAAGGCGCGCTTTGCCGCCGTCGGCTCGGCGCAGGCAATCGTGACCCGGAGCGCCGGGGTTGGTTCCTGTTCCTCATCGTCGCGCTTCGTCTTGTATTTGTCGAAACGATAGCTGCGCAAAAGGATGCCAGCGCCGATCGCGGCGGCCTGCGCCGGACCGACCGGCACGCCCGGCAGTTCGGCCACGATGGTGACCTCGCCGCGCCCGCGAAAGGCGGCAGCCGCCGCCCCGCCCAGGCGCAGCCAGGAAAATTCGTTCAGCGCCGCGATCTTGCCGATCCCAAGCGCGGTGATCCTGTCCAGCGGAGAACCGCCCGGCGCCAGCACTTCACTCGACCCACCGAACGGACCTTTGAAGCCGCTGATCGAAAAGCTGCGCACCAGATGACCGCCGGAATCGCAGGCCGTAGCGGCAGGCGAGAGGGACAGGTCGTCGGCCACGAGCAGAATCGCCGATCCCTTGCGCGGAACGGAGAGCTTGGCAAATGTGATCGTCGGCTTGGCGTTCATAGGGTCAGGACCTGTTGATTTGGACGAAATGGTGCGAGGCCATCCGGTCCGATACGAGGAGCAAGGACGAAGGAAATGTAAGCATTTTCAAATTCCTTGCGACGAAGTTGCGGGCCGGATGGACCACATCCGAAGGACACCGGAACGGCTGCAAGCTGCCGCGTCGAACCGCTCGGACGATGGAACCCCATCGACCTTCGCGCCTCTCCTTGCATCTTCTTGCCGTTTCAGGCGCCATTTCGTTCAAATCAACAGGTCCTGACCCTAGCAATCTCACATCAGAATTGGCCGCAGGCCGGAGGTTTCTTCCATTTGCGCTCATTTGCAAGCGCGCCCTCTCCGGTGGCATACCAGATTTGGAAGAAAAGCCCACTGTGGTCGTTATTCTGTCAATAAACTGATAACCATGTCTATTCGGCTTTTGTAAGCCAATCCAAACCAGTATCACCCATCAGGTCGGGACCATTTTTGACTCGCAGAAGGAAGGACCCCAAAGGGACTCGCTCGCACCAGATAAGACGTGATGTCGAGCAACCCGGTGCCGGCGGCGCGAACCAGTCCAAATCATCATGAAGGTCCTTGAACGCTACATATTGCGGCGCGTGTTCGCCGTCTTTGCGGCAGCCCTCGGCTGGACCCTTGCTATTGTCTGGACGACACAGGTGCTGGCGCGAATCGACCTGGTGACCGACAGCGGCCAGACGGCGCTTACCTTCTTCCAGATCGCGACGCTGGTCATGCCGACCGTCATCCCGCTGGTCCTGCCGTTTGCATTGATCATCGGCATCACGCAGACGCTCGCGACGATGAACAGTGATTCAGAACTCGCCGTGATAAGCGCATCCGGCGCATCGCGGATGACGGTCATCAAGCCCATCATGCTGCTGGCGCTTGCGGTAAGCGTGCTCTCGTTCGCCGTCGACAATCTGGTCGAGCCAGCGGCACGCCAGAAGAACCGCGAACTTATCGCCGATTCGCGCGGCGACCTGTTGTCGCTGCTGCTTCAGGAAGGCGCATTCCGCCGCATTGAGGACGGCCTTTATGTACAGATCGGGGAGCGACTGCCGGACGGCAAGCTCGGCCAGATCTTCGTTGCGGATTCGCGCGAGCCGAACATCGACTTCATCTACTACGCAAAGACCGGCACCGTCGTCCGGACTGAGGACAAGTCCGCATTGCTGATGTTCGACGGCGTGGTGCAGCGGAAAACACCGACAGGCGGCGTGTCGGTCATTCGCTTCGCTTCCTACTCCTTCGACCTCGGCACATTCACGGCGGAAGTCAACGAGGTGACATTCCAGCCGAAGGACCAGACCTTTTCCTATCTGCTCAACCCGGACCCTAACGACCGCAATTTCCAGAGAAAGCCGCAGGCCTACCGCGCCGAGCTGCACCGACGCCTGACCGAATGGCTTTATCCGGCCATTTTCGCGCTGATTGCCATTGCGGTGGCGGGAGATGCGCGGTCCCACCGGGAGGCACGGGTGCATCCGATGATTACAGCCATCGTCATTGCCCTGTTCTGGTGGTGGGTCGGCTATTTCGTCAGCGACCGCGCCGAAACGGAACCCGTATTCGTCTATGCGATGTATGGGGCGCCCGCACTGGCGAGCGCCATCGCCATCGGGTTCATCGCGGCGAACCGCGCGCTGGAGCTGCCGATGGGCGTGGTTGACTGGGTCGCCTCGCTCTTCGGTTCGATCTGGCGCGCCATCGTCCCGCGCAGGCATGCGGCAGCGGGGGGCGCGTGATGGGCTGGACGCTCAACCGATATTTCCTGCGCCGCTACGCCAGCATCACGATGTGGATTTTCCTTGGCGTTTTCTGCCTCGCCTTCCTCGTCGATTTCACCGAGCTGACCAGTCGCATCAGCGGCCTGCCCGGCTTCACGGTGCCGCTCGGCCTGGCGATGTCGGGTTTGCGCGTGCCCATGATCATGTTGCAAACCGTTCCGTTCATCGCGCTGTTTTCGGCGATAGCCATGCTGATCTCGCTTAACCGCAGATATGAACTGGTCATTGCCCGTTCAGCCGGGATTTCGGCCTGGCAATTCCTGCTTCCCCCCTGCGTCGGGGCCTTTGCGTTCGGCCTGCTCGCAATCGGCATCCTCAATCCGCTGGCCGCCTATGGCATCGGACAGGTCGAGCAGATCGAGACACAGATCCGCTCCGGCGCTTCCAACCAGGTTTCTTCCTTCTCCGCCCCGTGGCTCCGCCAGAAGACCTCGCAAGGCGACACGATCATCGGCGCGCGCGCCGTGCTCGACCAGGGCATGACGCTGTCCGATGCCGTGTTCATTTCATTCGATCGCGACGGCGATATCGTCGAGCGCCACGACGCCAGGCAGGCTTTCCTGCGCAACGGCTATTGGGAGCTTGTCGGCGTGCAGCGCTTCCGTGACGGCGAAGCGACCGAGATGCTGCCGGGCATGCGCATCCCGACCAATCTCAAGCCCGAATTCGTGCAGGAAAGGCTCGCCCGCCCGGAAACGATCCCGTTCTACCAACTGCCCGGCAAGATCGAGGCGGCGCGTTCCTTCGGGCTGCGCGCCGACGCGTTCTCCATGCAGCTTCATTCCTTGATTGCATTGCCTTTTTTGCTGATTGCGATGACTTTGATCGCCGCGACAGTTTCAATGCGGTTTGCCAGAATGGGTCAATCCTCAGTAATGATTCTGGGTGGCGTCACGGCTGGCTTTCTGCTTTATGTCGTATCGGTGCTTGTGCGGGCGTTTGGCAACGCCGGACTCGTGCCGCCTGTCGTGGCTGCCTGGATTCCGGTCGTGGTGGCGAGTTTTTTTGGAGTAACGTTCCTGTTGTACAAGGAAGACGGCTAGGTGGGGGCATTGAGGGGACATAGCCTCACGCGCAGTGCGACACAAAGGCTGTGCCGGCAGACGGCGCTGGCCTGCCTGTTCGCGTTGTCGCTCGGCGTGTACCCGACCGTTGCGCAGGACCTCAGCCCCTATGCCGCCGATGTCCCTTCCGATTCCCAGATGCTGCTGGAATCGGACGTACTGACCTACGACCAGGACGCCAACACTGTCAGCGCCTCGGGGCAGGTTCGCATCGAATATGCAGGCAACCGCCTCGTGGCGGAACGCGTGACCTACGACCGCAATACGGGGCGGCTGAAGGCGATCGGCAATGTCGAGATCGTCGAGAAGGACGGCAACAAGATCTACACCGACGAGATCGACGTCACGGACGATTTCGCGGACGGCTTCATCAACAGCCTGCGCGTCGAGACCATCGAAAAGACCTACTTCGCCGCCGAGAGCGCCGACCGCAAGGGCGGCAACGTCACCACATTCAACAACGGCGTGTACACGGCCTGCGAACCTTGCGAGGAGCAGCCGAACAAGGCGCCGATCTGGCGCGTCAAGTCGCGCAAGATCATCTGGGACGGACAGGAAAAGACGATCCGCTTCGAGCGATCGCATTTCGAAATGTTCGGAATGCCCATTGCTTACTTGCCCGCATTCGAGGTCCCCGACCCGACGGTCAAGCGCAAGAGCGGCTTCCTGTTCCCTGGCATCGTGTTCAACAGCAAGCTCGGCACCGGCATCACGGTTCCTTACTACATCGCGCTTTCGCCGACTTATGACCTCACGCTCAAGGGCACCGGCTATACGAAACAGGGCTTTCTCGGCGAGGCCGAATGGCGACAGAAGTTCAATTCCGGGGAATACAATCTCAAGATTGCCGGCATCGATCAGGCCGACCCGGATGCGTTCGAATCCTATTCGGTGGATCGCGGCCCGCCCGGCGACCCCAACAAGCTGCGCGGCATGGTCGGAACCAAGGGCCGCTTCGAGATCAATCCGCGCTGGACGTTCGGCTGGGACCTGCTGCTTCAGTCCGACAAGAATTTCTCGCGCACCTATTCGATCGAAGGCTTCAACGAGTGGATTCATCGGTCGGAGGTCTACCTGACCGGGCTCGGCGAGAGGAACTATTTCGACCTGCGCTTCATGAAATTCCAGGTGCAGGAAAAGCAGCGTGACGACAATTCCTCTTCGCGCGACGACAAACAGCCCTGGGTGCTGCCGAGCTTCGATTATGTTGCGATCCCCGACGAGCCAGTGGCAGGCGGTGAGCTGAAGCTCACGCTCAATTCGCGTGTCATCAACCGCTCGGAGCTTGATTACGTCGTGGACAGCGACCTGCCCGACGATGCAGACGTGACGGCGGTACGCGGCATCGAGGGCACGGATGGCCGGCTGAGCGGTGAAGCCGAGTGGAAGCGCGAATTCGTTGCTCCGGGCGGGCTGGTCATTACGCCGGTGCTCGCCCTGCTGGGTGAGGCGCGCATGGCCGATCAGAGCGATTCCTCGACCGCCGCTATCGAAAACATGGCCAATCAGCTTGGCGTCGGCGCGGACGTGCGGTCAGAATATTATCGCTATATGGCGACTGCCGGGCTTGACGTCCGCTGGCCGGTTCTGTTCTCGACAACGAGTTCGACCCACATTCTGGAGCCCGTCGCGCAGCTCTTCGTACGCCCCGACGAGCAGGATGTAAGGGACCTCGGCATATCCAACGAGGATTCGCAGAGCTTCGTGTTCGACGCGACCTCCCTCTTCGACCGGGACAAGTTCGCCGGCTATGACCGCATCGAAGGCGGGACGCGCGCGAATCTCGGCATCCGCTATACCGGATCGCTTGCGAGCGGCTGGACCACCAACGCGTTGTTCGGCCAATCCTACCATCTGGGCGGCCTCAACTCATTCGCCGCGCCTGACCTCGTAAACGCCGGCGCCGAATCCGGACTGGAGACGGACCGTTCGGACTATGTCGGCCTTGTCGGCTTTGCCAGCCCGTTCGGATTGTCCGCCTCGCTGAGTGGCCGGTTCGACGAGGAGACTTTCGAGGCGCGTCGCACCGAGGCGCGCGCCGCCTACACAAATTCGCCGGTCTCGATCACCGCCAAATATGCTTTCATCCAGGCCCAGCCCGTGTACGGCTTCGCGACCGACCGACATGAAGTGACCGTAGGCGGCAGCCTGAGGTTCCACGAATCCTGGAGAGTGTTCGGTTCGGGCACATATGATCTTGAGTCGGATTATGTGTCGGCGAACTCTTTCGGCTTCGGATATGCCGACGAGTGCTTCACTTTCGCGTTAACATATAGCGAGTCACGCACGCTCATCGGCGACACGCGGGAAACCGACGACACTCAGAACATAGGTTTTCAGCTGTCTTTCCGCACGATCGGCGATTTCGGCAACAGCAGCAGCAACTTCCTGCAATAGCCGGATCATTGCACCCCTATCCGGCGATCATCGTTTCGCCGCATAAAATTGGCAGAGCCTCAAAAACAGATTCATTGGGACGGAATTGATGCGCGGTGTGAGGAAAAGACTGGTCCTGTTGAGTGTGCTGGCCGCATTTGCAGCCGGAGCTGTAGGCACGAGCGTTCCTGCGGTCGCCAGCGAGGTCAAGTACATCGTCAACGGACAGGCGATCACCACCTATGACATCCAGCGCCGCGCCGCTTTCCTGAAGCTTCAGCGCGCGAAGGGGAACGTCAACCAGCTTGCTTCCGACCAGATGATCGAGCAATCGCTCAAACAGGCGGAAATGAAGCGGATGAATATCCGCATCAGCGATCGGCAGGTGGACGACGCCTATGCCAGGTTCGCAAAGAACAACAAGATGACGCTCGAACAGCTCGACACTGTCATGAGCAAATCAGGCGTGACGAAATCTCATTTCAAGGAGTACATCCGCAGCCAGATGGGCTGGGGGCAGGTCGTGAACGCCAAGGCGGGCGGCAATGGCGACGGGCGCGTCACCGAGCAGGAAGCCGTGCGCCGCATGCTTCAGCAGGGCGGCCAGAAGCCGCGCGCGACCGAATACATGCTCCAGCAGGTGATCTTTGTGGTTCCCGCCAAGGAGCGCGCGAAGCTGCCGGCGCGCCGCCGTGAAGCGGAGGCGATGCGCAACAGGTTCAACGGCTGCAATGCGTCGCGTGAGCTCGCGAAGGGCCTGATCGACGTGACCGTGCGCGATCTCGGACGCGTACTTGAGCCCCAACTGCCGATCGACTGGGCGGATTCGATCAAGGCGACCAAGGCCGGAGGCGCCACCAAGGTTCGCGATACGGAACGCGGCGTGGAATTCATCGGGATTTGCAGTGCCCGCGAAGTGTCGGACGACCGCGTTGCGCAGATGGTATTCCAGCAGGAAGAAAACGGCGGTCCGGACGCAGGCGGCGATGATCTGTCCAAGAAGTTCCTGAAGGAGCTTCGTGACAAGGCCAAGATCACACAACGCTAAAGCACTTTTCGACGCGCATATGACCAAGATTCTGGCGCTCACTTCGGGCGATCCTTCCGGGGTGGGACCTGAACTCGCGCTGGCCTGCTGGCGGCTTCGGCATCCGCTCGGCCTGCCGCCCTTCTTCCTGCTGTCCGATCCCGACTTCCTGCGAAGCCGCATGCGCCGCCTGGATATGAACATCCCAATCGCGATCGCCGATCCGCAGACGGCCGCCTCGGCGTTTTCCGATGCCCTGCCGGTCGTGCCACTTGCCGCTAACTTCGCCGATAGCCCTGCAACGCCGTTGCGGGAAAATGCAGCCGGGGTGATCGAGGCCATCGACCGCGCGGTCGAACTGGTCATGGCCGGCGATGCCTCAGCCGTCGTCACCTGCCCGATTGCAAAGAAGCCGCTCTATGATGCGGGCTTCGCCTTCCCCGGACACACCGAATATCTTGCGCATCTGGCGCAGTCGCGAACCGGCAAGGCTGTCCTTCCCGTGATGATGCTTGCCGGACCCGATCTCAGGACGGTGCCGGTGACGATCCATATTCCGCTGGCCGAAGTGCCGCGACAACTGACCACCGATCTCATATTCGACACCGCGCGGATCGTTGCGCACGACCTGACCGCGCGCTTTGGAATCGAAAGGCCGAGGCTGGCGATAGCGGGGATGAACCCGCATGCAGGTGAAGGTGGCGCGCTCGGTCGCGAGGATGCAGAGATCGTGCTTCCGACCGTCGAGCGGCTGCGCGGCGAAGACATTGATGCGCGAGGCCCCCTCCCCGCGGACACGATGTTCCACGCCCGCGCACGTGCGACCTATGATGCGGCGCTGTGCATGTATCACGACCAGGCGCTCATTCCGGCCAAGACGCTGGCATTCGACGAAGCCGTCAACGTAACGCTTGGGCTGCCCTTCGTGCGCACATCGCCTGACCATGGAACGGCGTTCGACATTGCCGGCAAGGGCGTGGCGAAGCACGAAAGCCTTGTCGCAGCTTTGCGCATGGCCGCCGGCATGGCATGGCGCGAGGGCCTCTGATGGCCGCGCTCGACGGACTGCCACCCTTGCGCGCGGTGATCGAGGAAAACGGGCTGAATGCGAAGAAGGCGCTCGGCCAGAACTTCCTGCTCGATCTCAACCTGACCTCGAAGATCGCCCGCAGCGCGGGCGACCTGACGCAGTCGACCGTGCTGGAGATTGGACCCGGACCCGGCGGGCTGACGCGCGCCCTTCTGCTGAACGGCGCAAGGAAAGTCATCGCCGTCGAGCGCGATGAGAGATGCCGACCGGCGCTTGATGATATCGCGGCCCACTATCCCGGACGGCTCGAAGTGATTTTCGGGGATGCCCTGAAGATCGATATGTCCGCGCTGGCGGATGGACTGCCGCTCAAGATCGTGGCCAATCTTCCGTACAATGTCGGCACCGAACTGCTGGTCCGCTGGCTCACCGTGCCGGACTGGCCGCCCAGCTACGAATCCATGACGCTGATGTTCCAGCGCGAGGTCGCGCAACGCATCGTCGCCGCTCCGGGCAGCGATGCCTATGGGCGGCTCGGCGTGCTTGCCGGATGGCGCACCAATGCCCGCATCGTTTTCGACGTGCCGCCGCAGGCGTTCACGCCGCCACCGAAAGTGACCTCTTCGGTTGTCCATCTCGTGCCACGGCATGAGCCGCTTCCGGCGGATGTCGCGCGGCTGGCGCGCGTGACGGAAGCCGCGTTCGGCCAGCGCCGGAAGATGCTCAGGCAGAGCCTGAAATCGCTCGGCGGCGAGCGCCTTCTGGCGGCAACCGGGATCGACGGAACCCGGCGCGCCGAAACGCTTGCGGTCGCCGAATTCGTCGCGCTTGCAAATGCAATTTAGCGCGCGTCAGTCCGGTCGCAGCGACGCGACATCCGGCGGCGGCAGGGCGAGGATGCGCGCCGCCTCCGCATAGGCGGCGTCGGCAATATGCGCATGGCCCTCGGCGGTCGGGTGGAACGGTCCACCTAGGCACGCCTCGATAAGGTCCAGGACGCCCCATTGACTGGGAGGCGGCGGGGTGCCGCTCGCCCGGTACTGCACGAAAAGGCAGATGTCGTTCAGCGTGCGCACCCAGCGCTGGCGGGGCGCGTATGGCCGTGTGTCGCGCACTGCGCTGAAGTCGAGGTCGCGGTAAGGCGAGAAAGGTTCGAAATCGAACCAACGGAACTGCTGGTTCACCCGATCCACATAGGGCAGCATCATGTTTTCCAGCGCAGAGACCGATGAAGCGGTGCGCTTCTGCGCGCACACGCCGTGTTTTGCAAAAGCCTCGCGATGCGAATCCACGAAGTGCCAGTTGCCTGCGGCCGCCGCCGATTTCAACGCCGGGTAGAGCTTCTTGTTGGCGAAATCGCTCACGAGACGCAGCGTCGGCACGTCTATGAACAGCATCCCGCCAACATTGAATCCATCCATGCGTTCGCGCGGGTTCTGCTCGCCGCACACGCGCCCATTCTGGTTGAGTTCAATTTTCGGAAAGGCCGTCATGATGACGTTGGGCTGGCCGTTCGAGGAGCGGATCGGCAGCAGCGCAAGCGCCTTCCTCAGCGCGGAGAAACGCGCGGGCAGCGCCTGCACCCGACGCTCGGCCTCAACGACATTCTGCGCCTTCACGATGCTGGCCATGCGCGTCAAAAGGCTTTGTCCCACCACATTGAACTGCGTGGCGAAGCCGGCCAGCGGTGGGCGCGTTTTAGTCAGCACGTCAACGATCAAGGGCGTGAAGCCGACATCATTGCCTCCAATCGAAACCAGAAGCAGGTCGATGGGCCGAAGGAAACGCCCCTGCGGACAGCGCCGCAGGGGGACGGAGGTGTAGGTCTTTCCGTTTTGCGAAATCGGCTGGTTGAGTGACAGCGGCACCGGGTTCGCACGCGTGATCGCGTCGCGGCACAGTTCGATGGTCAGCCTGTCGATCTCGCTCATGTCGCGCCGGCGCGGCCCGTCGCCGGTCAATTGTCCGGGGTCGATGCCCTCCGCACCCTTGAACGGCAGCAGCAATCCTTCCGCCACCTCCGCGCCCGAGCAGGCATAGCCGAGGAAGGTGACGGCGCTGTGCTTCGGATCGGCAAGCGCGATCTGCAACGCAGTGCGCAGATGGTAGCTGTAGGCCGAGCGGTGGCATTTGCGGTCCAGCCAGTTGGCGGGGCCGTTCGGCCCTCGCACCGGCAGGGAATGGGACTTCTTGTATTTGATCCGCTGCGTCACCTCGTCGTAGACGAACGCCTTGTTGAGATTGGCGCGCTGCGACTGGCGGTCGATCTCCACCGGCGAATCGGGATTGCCTTCGCCTGAAGAGAAGCTGTCGCCGATACCGACGACCAGACGGTCCTTGACCACGATGCGGGGGGCGGTCACCTCCGTGGCGTCAGGCAGGGTGACAGTGATCGCGACCCCCTGCTCCGCTTCGGGCCGGTCCGGCTCGAACGGGATTCTGGCTTCGATCTGTGCCGTGCAATCGGTGGTCCGCTCCGGGACGAGCGACGCGTTGCGGATGAGCGCGTCGCGATCTGCTTTCCAGATGCACTCGCCTTGCGGCGGTTCCTCGAGCTTCAACACAACCGTATGGCCCTGCGGCATCACGTAGTCGGTGCGACGGCCTTCGCCAAATCGGTCCACCACGCAGGAAGAATGCCATTGCAGGTTGGCGTCCCAGCAAAATGCCTTGCGGCGATTGATATGATGCGCCCAGCCGCGCTCGGGCCGACCGCTCGTTCTCGGATTCGCATAGAGCGTGCCGTCGGTCTTGTACCACTCACGCAGCCAGCGCGGGTCGTTGAGCAATCGTTCGAGGTCCGAGACAATGGTCGCCGGAACGGTTCCGCCCTCAGCCGCCAGCACATCGGCCAGCGCCTCGCGCTGCATCTCAAAATCGGCGTTGTTGGTGAAGAAACGGAACGGATGCTGCACGCGCCAGTCGATGGATGGCTGCGCCGCAGCCGCCAGGCAGGAAAATAGCAGAACCGTCAGAATCGAAATCGCCCGAAACATGAAAGCCGCCCTCGTTTTCGGTGGCGGAAGGGTGACCGACAGGCTCCGCGCCGTCAATCGATGGCAGACATTCATGGTTACCTGAGACGGAGAGTGAAGAACGGACTAAAAGCCCCGGCTCGCCGCGCGGAACAGCAACCAATGCCGTTTCCACCCAGGGATGTCGGCGACCTCATGCGCCGCCTTGAAGCCCTTCCTGTCGATGGCGTCGAGATAGGCGCCAGTCAGCGCAACGGGCAGGAATGCAGGGCGCAGTGACAGGGGCAAGTCGCCTGCCTGACTGAGAAAAGCCGTGAGATGTTCTCGCGCCAGCGCCGTCATCGCTGCAACGGCGCGGCCAAGCGCGGCGTTGTCTCCGCCGTTGAGAAGGCTCTCCACGGAGAGGCCCGACGCCGCGAGGATTTCCGCCGGAACATAGCACTGGCCACGCGCGCGGTGCAGCGGCAGGAGCCGCAGCAGCCCGGCAATGGCCTGCGCGCAGCCTGCATGCCCGGCAAGTTCCGCGAAAGATGGGGCGGCAGCCTTATCGAGCACAAGCGCCGACAACTGGATGAGCGCCGATGCCGTCTCGCCGCAATAGCCCTCCAGATCGGTGCGCGACGGCATGGGGTCGTTGTAGAGATCGAAGATGCGGGCCTCGATGTAGTTATCGAAGGCACCGGGCGGCAGCTCATGGCGGGCGATGGCTTGCATCAACCCGGATGCCAGTGGGTGACCGGCAGCGGCTTCGGTCGACGTTGAATCAATAGCATCGCGCCACCATTGCAAGCGGATTTCGCCGGGCATCGGATCGTGGATGCGGTCGCGCACCGAGGCGATCTCGACATTGAAGGCATAGAGCGCAAACAGCGCGGCGCGGCTCGCCTGCGAAGCATAGAGAACGCTCAGGTAGCGGTCCGGGTCGGCGCGGCGCAGTTCGGCCGCTATGTCCGGCTCCTGCGGCATTCAGTCCACGGCGACGAGCGCGGCCGCCACCGCGCGGTCTTCCGCGAGAAGCACGTTGTAGGTGCGCACCGCGGCACCCGTGGACATGGGGTCGGCACTGATGCGGTTTTCCCTCAGCACCGCCCGCAATGACGAATCCAGCGGCTTGAGGTCCGGTCCGGTTCCGACCAGCAGGATTTCCACGCTGTCAGCTTCGGCGATGAGCTTTGCGAAATCGTCCGTGGCAAGCGCGTCGGCATTGGCCGGTTCCCAGCCATAGATTCCAGACGGCAGGCACAGGATCGAGCCGCGATGCGACATGTCGGCGAAACGGAATCCGCCATTGCCATAGGCCTCGATTGGCGCGCGCCCGGGAAAATGCGCCTCCCGGATGACGATTCCTGCCATCTCAGCCCTTTGAAGGTTGCGCACCCGCAGGCGCTGCCGGCAACTGCTCCTTGTTGTCAGTCTCCGTTCCTTCCTGCCGAAGCCTGAACAGGATCAGCAGCGGGCCAGCGACGAAGACAGAGGAATAAGTACCGACCAGGATGCCGAAGATCATCGCAAAGGTGAACGAGCGGATGACTTCACCGCCCCAGATATAGAGCGCAATGAGAGCCAGCAGCGTCGTGACGCCGGTCAGGATGGTGCGCGACAATGTCTGGTTCATCGACAGGTCGAGCAACTCCTCGATGGGCATCTTCTTATATTTGCGCAGGTTCTCACGCACGCGGTCATAGACGACAACCGTGTCGTTGATCGAATAGCCCACAATCGTCAGAATGGCGGCGATGCTGGTCAGGTTGAACTCCAGCCCCGTGATCACATAGAGGCCGATCATCATGGTGACGTCGTGGATGGTGGCAATGATCGCGCCAAGTCCGAACTGCCATTCGAAGCGGAACCAGATGTAGATGAGCATCGCGACCATCGACGCCAGCACGCCCATCGCGCCATTGAAGGCAAGCTCGCTGGAGACAGTCGGCCCGACCGACTCGACGCGACGGAAATCGTAATCATCGTTCAGTTCGAGATGCACCTTGTCGACGACGCTCTGTTCCGCCTTGTCGCCCAGGTTCTGGCCTTCCACGCGGATCAGCAATTCGCTCGGCGAGCCGAACTCCTGCACCTGCACGTCGCCCATGTTCAGTTCGTTGAGGCGGGCGCGCACGTCGGCGGAATCTGCCTGGCCGCTCTTTGCCTGAACCTCAATCGAGGTGCCGCCACGGAAGTCGATGCCGTAGTTCATCTCGATGGAGAAGAACAGGATGACGGCGGCAATGGAGAGCGCGGCCGACAGGCCGAAGGCATATTTGCGCCAGGACATGAAGGGCAGCTTCGTGTCGTGAGGCACGAAGGTGATAAGCCCGCTCGGCAGTTCCTTGGGCTTCATCCGGCGCAGCCAGACCGCAACCAGCCAGCGGGTCAGCGTGAAGGCCGTGAAGACCGTGGTGATGATGCCGATGGCGAGCGTCACGGCGAAGCCCTTGACCGGGCCGGAGCCGAGGAAAAACAGGATGACGGCGGCGATAAAGGTCGTGAAGTTGGCATCCACGATGGTTGCCAGCGCTCGCGAAAAGCCGGAATCCAGCGACTGGACCAGTGAGCGCCCCCATCGCCTCTCCTCTCGCACGCGTTCATAGATGATGACGTTGGAGTCGACCGCCATGCCGACGGTCAGCACGATGCCGGCGATGCCGGGCATGGTGAGCGTCGCACCAAGCAGGGACAGGATCGCGACGATGAGGATGACGTTCGCCGCAAGCGCGATGTTCGCAATCAGGCCAAGCGTGCCGTAGGCGATCAGCATGAACCCGACGACGAGGATGCCGGCGATCACGGAGGCGAACTTGCCGGCGTCGATGGAATCCGCGCCTAGGCTTGGGCCGACCGTGCGTTCCTCGACGATGGTGAGGTCCGCCGGAAGCGCGCCCGCCCGCAACAGTACGGCAAGATCGTTTGCGCTCTGTGGCGTGAAATTGCCGGATATCTGTCCGCTGCCGCCAAGGATAGGCTCGCGAATCTGCGGTGCTGATATCACTTCGCTGTCGAGAATGATCGCGAACAGGCGACCGACATTCTGTTGCGTGGCCTGTGCAAATCGCTGCGCGCCCTTGGCGTCGAAGCGGAACGACACGACCGGCTCGCTGGTGCGCTGGTCGAACGTCGCCTGCGCGTCGACAAGGTTTTCGCCGGAGACGATGACGCGATTCTCGATCAGATAGGGAACCGGCGGATCGTCGGTCGAATACATCACGGTCGAGCCGGCAGGCGGACGACCGTTGATCGCCTGTTGGACGGGCACCGACTGGTCGACCATCTGGAAAGTCAGCTTAGCGGTCTGGCCGAGAATTTCCTTGAGGCGCTGCGGATCCTGGAGGCCGGGAACCTGAACAAGGATACGGTCGGCACCCTGCCGCTGGATAATCGGCTCCGTGGTGCCAAGTTCGTTGACGCGGCGGCCGATGACTTCGATGGACTGGGTCACGGCGCTGCCGATCCGATAGTTCAGCCCTTCGTCCGTCATATTGTATTGCAGCACGCCCGGCTGCGGCTCCTGCAACGCGAATTCCCGGATCGCGCCGCCGTTGAACAAGCCGGAAGAAATCGGCTGCGTAAGGACCTCCAGCGCCTGCTTGGCCTTGTCGAGGTCGTTGGCCTCGGAGATGCGTACCGTTACGTGACGCTCTCCGCTGGTCAGTCCGGTATATCCGATCTTCGCGTCGCGCAGCAGGGTGCGAATGTCGTCGCGCGTCGCCTGAAGTCGTTCCTTGATCAGGTCTTCCTGATCGACCGCCAGAAGAACGTGCGAACCGCCTTGAAGATCGAGGCCAAGCGTCATCGGCTGCTTGGGCACCCAGCCCGGCAGGGATTCAAGCGTCGCTTTGGAAAACAGGTTTGGAAGCGCCAATATCACGCCGAGCAGCACGACCGCCCAGATCGAAAACGTCTTCCAACGCGAAAAATAGAGCATATCCGTCTTCCGTTCCGACCGGCCGGGTCAGTCCCGCCCGGCGGCCTTGCCTGAGCAGGCTTATTTCTTGACGTTCTGGTTTGCGACCGGCTCGCCCTTGACGCGCACCTCGGCGATGGTCTGCCGCACCGCGGTCACCTTTACGCCGTTGCCGAGGTCAACCTCAAGCTCGTCGCTGCCTTCGTTCACTTTGGTCACCTTTCCGACCAGTCCGCCACCGGTCACGACCGTATCCCCACGGCGGATCGCCGTGAGCATCTCGCCGCGCTTTTTCATCTGCGTGCGCTGCGGACGGATAATCATGAAATACATAATGACGAAAATGAGTATGAACGGCAGAATGCTTACCAGCGCTTCGGGTCCTGTGCCCGCCGTCTGCGCATAAGCCGGTGTTACAAACATAAGGAACTCCCCACAAAATGCAGGCTCTTTGCCGCCTGCCCGAAAGTGCGCGGAATATAGTCGCTCGCGCCCCCATTGCAACACACGAACTGCGCTAGTTGTCACCTTTGCGTGCGCGGCGGCGCGTGATAGACCTGCCGCCGGAAAACTCCCTCGAACACAAGCCTGCAAATGACTGAAAAGACGATTGAAACACTGAACTCGAAGCTTGATGAACTGATTGCGGCAATCAGCCGGCTTTCGCCGCCACCGCCTCAACCGACCGATATTTCCACCGCCGACTGCTTTGTCTGGAACGCCGAAACCGGCGTGCTGGACCCGGTCCAGCGCGTGAACCGCGTCGAAATCGAGCTGATCCGCGGGGTGGATCGGGTGCGCGACATACTGGTCGACAACACCGAACGATTTGCAGCCGGCCTGCCCGCAAACAACGTCCTGCTGTGGGGTGCGCGCGGCATGGGCAAGTCATCGCTCGTCAAGGCTTCCCATAGCGCGATCAATGCGGGACGTGCGCCTGCCGATGCCCTCAAGTTGATCGAGATCCATCGCGAGGACATCGACACGCTGCCGCGCCTGCTGGCCATCCTCAAGGCTTCGCCCTGCCGCTTCATCCTGTTTTGCGACGACTTGTCGTTCGACCACGACGACACGTCCTACAAGTCTCTCAAGGCAGCGCTTGAAGGGGGCGTCGAAGGCCGGCCTTCGAACGTGATCTTCTACGCCACGTCGAACCGCCGCCATCTGCTGCCGCGAGACATGATCGACAATGAACGCTCGACTGCGATCAATCCGTCCGAGGCCGTGGAGGAAAAGGTGTCGCTGTCGGACCGCTTCGGCCTGTGGCTCGGCTTTCACAAATGCAGCCAGGACGAATATCTGGATATGGTCGACGCCTATGTGCGCCATCACGACCTCAAGATCGACGCCGACCAGTTGCGTGCCGAAGCGCTTGAATGGGCCACCACGCGCGGCAGTCGCTCGGGCCGCGTCGCGTGGCAGTTCATCCAGGATCTCGCCGGTCGGCTTGGACAACCACTGGACTGAACGGGTCAGGCTGCCGTCAGTTGCCGGTGCTCTTCGTGCACGATCTCATCGAGAACCGTGTGCGGCGCAGTGCAGGCATAGTACGAGAAGGCGATATTCTCGTCCGCCAGTCCTGCCGTGCGGCAATCGGGACAATAGAAGTAAGGCTTCAGATCGGACGCGAACGCGCTGTGGTGCGGGCCGAGATAGCGCGTCAGAACGACGAGGTTCAGGTGCACGTTGTGATTGCATCCCGTGCTGGTGCAGCGGGCGCGAATATCGACACCGAGCGCAATGTACTGTCCCAGCGTCCTGATGTCTGCCGGGTCCGGTACAGCGGGAAGTGGAAACAGATTGTGCCGCATGATCTAGGCACAAACTGACTCAACTCGCTCGTTTGGGCTAGCCCATACGGGAGTATGTGGGCCAGCGCCAGCGCGATGCTTAGCCTGCTTTCGCCTGTACGACCTCGACCTGATTGTCCCGCTGCGCCGCCACGACGATCGAGTGTGGCGCGGTGCAGGAAAAATGGGTGAAGTCGATCAGCCGATCGTGCTGCCCCGCCTCCCTGCATTTCGGACAATAAAAATAAGGCTTCAGGTCTTCGGCGCGCGCGCCGTGGCCGGACCCCAGATATTTTGCCACGACCACGAGATTGACCCGAACGGTGTGGTTGCAACCCGTGGTGTCGCATGAAGCCCAGACTTCATAGCCAAGCGCCAGATGCTGCCCGATTGTGTCGACGCTCAGCGGAAAGCGAACCTCCGGGAGCGGAAATAGATCTGATGTCATAACTCTAACCCAAGAACTGACACAGCGCCCGCCGACCGAAGTCGGCGGGCACACTCAATACGGCTTCGGGCGGGCGCTAAGGGAAAGCCGCGATGAGTGCCTGATCCTAGTGCGTCCCCGAAGTGCAATACAATTCAGCACTTAGAGGAGGGTAGGCGATACACCCTACAGCCTTCGCTTGTGTCTGATCCCGCATCGCCGGGTCATCAGAGCGACATATGCCTCTGTGTAAGACAGTCGCGGCATATTCTTGCTTTGCACCAATTGCACTCTATGGCAGGCTGCATGCGCGGCCTGACTCCGCCTACCGATTCCTGCTTGCTTCGGCCGTACAAACGCCAACCGGGAGTTCGATATGAGCGCAAATCGTGACGAGCGCATAAGACAACGGGCACACGCTATCTGGGATCGCGAAGGCAGGCCGGAGGGCGCTGCACAGCGCCACTGGCAACAGGCCGAACAGGAAATCGCCCAGGAAGACAGTGCGCCGGCCAAGAAGCCTGCCGCGAAGAAAGCAGCCGTGGCCAGGAAGCCGAAGGCCGAGGGCGCATCGACCAAGACGGCGGGTGCCGGCCCTGCCCTTGCGAAACGCTCCAAGGACGCGAAGAAGCCGGCGAAGGGTTGAACGGGTTCGATTTTCACGGATCGCCGGACATGCACGTTGCCAGTTCGACCCGCGCTGTTGAAATTTTCGAGCCAAGGTGCCAAATCGAAGGGAATTGGACACGCCTGCGGGCAAGACCCTGAGACTTTGACATGGTTACCTATCTCGACGCCGAAACAGCGCCGCTGCGCAACACCGGCCAAATCCGCCTTTATGGGCCTGAGGCCTTTGAAGGCATGCGCAAGGCGTGCCAGCTCACGGCGCGCTGCCTCGACGAACTCGTGGAGCTTGTGACGCCCGGCGTGACGACCAACACGATCGACCGTTTCGTTTTCGAGTTCGGCATGGATCACGGCGCCCTGCCCGCCACGCTCAACTATCGCGGCTATACGAAATCCTCCTGCACGTCGATCAACCATGTGGTCTGCCACGGCATTCCCGACGACAAACCGCTGCGCGAGGGCGATGTCGTCAACATCGACGTCACCTATGTTCTGGAGGGCTGGCATGGTGATTCCAGCCGCATGTATCCGGTCGGCCAGATCAAGCGCGCCGCCGAGCGCCTGCTGGAAGTGACGCATGAGTGCCTGATGCGCGGCGTGGCCGCCGTGAAGCCCGGCGCACGCACCGGCGCAATCGGTGCGGCGATCCAGAGCTATGCCGAGCGGGAGCGCTGCTCAGTCGTGCGCGACTTCTGCGGCCACGGGGTCGGCAGACTGTTCCACGACGCGCCCAACATCCTGCATTACGGCTCGGCGCATGAAGGCGTCGAGATGCGCGAGGGCATGATCTTCACCATCGAGCCGATGATCAATCTCGGACGTCCGCATGTGAAGGTGCTCTCCGACGGCTGGACGGCGGTGACGCGCGACCGCTCGCTCTCGGCGCAATATGAGCATACGGTTGGAGTGACCGGCACCGGCTGCGAGATCTTCACACTGTCGCCCAAGGGGCTGGATCGGCCCGGCCTGCCCTCCTGAACCGAAATCCTCGGGAATAATCACGTCTGCCCGCTTCAATACTTCTTAAGCGCACCCTAATATAATGGTGTGCGGCGCAGGATGAAGCATGCAGGACGAGCAGGATGAGCGCGGTTTCTTCGGCGAGCAGCCGGTCAAGCCGCTGACAAGAGCCAAAGCCAAGACGGACAAGCCGCACTATCTCGGCCATCGCGAGCGCCTGCGCCAACGACTGCGCGATGCGGGGCCGGAAGCGCTGCAGGACTATGAAATGCTGGAGCTGCTGCTGTTTCGCTCGATCGCGCGTGCCGACACCAAAACCCGCGCCAAGGCGCTGATCCAGCGTTTCGGATCGCTGGGCGAGGTGCTGGGCGCGGCGCAGCACTTGCTGCGCGAAGTGGAGGGCATCGGCGACGCCGTCGCATTCGACCTCAAGGTCGTTGCGGCGGCCGCGCGCAGAATGGCCAAGGGCGAAGTCGCACAGCGCGAAATCTTGTCCTCGTGGCAATCGCTGCTGGACTATGTGCGCACCGCAATGGCGTATGAATCGAGGGAACAGTTCCGCATCCTGTTTCTCGACAAGCGCAACGCGCTGATCGCGGACGAAGTGCAACAGACCGGAACCGTCGACCACACGCCCGCCTATCCGCGCGAGGTCGCGAAGCGGGCGCTGGAGCTTTCCGCAACGGCTATCATCCTCGTCCATAACCATCCCACTCACCTTTTTTGATCACGCTGGATCACGCTGGATAACGCTGATTATCAAGGCTTTTTGGGGTTGTCGTAGAGTCGGATACCGTGGCATAGTGGGGTCGGTCTTAAGGGGATTGAAGCCCTTTTTGACCCCAGTCGCCGACCCCACAAATCCGTCTGGCGACCCCACTTGGAAGCCGATGGAGAA
Source organism: Rhizobiaceae bacterium (assembly GCA_023953835.1). Classification (NCBI taxonomy): domain Bacteria; kingdom Pseudomonadati; phylum Pseudomonadota; class Alphaproteobacteria; order Hyphomicrobiales; family Rhizobiaceae; species Rhizobiaceae bacterium. The sequence goes on from JAMLJB010000001.1 coordinate 3,737,163, forward strand.
CCCCAGTGCCAAGCCTTACCGATGGAGAAATTCGCCGCGCCTTGAAAGAGGTCGAACAGACCGGAAAACAGCTGAGCCTCGTCGATGGCGAGGGACACGGAACGGGGCGCCTCGTTCTCGTGATGAAGCCGATGCCGACCCGTGTCACCGCCGACTGGATGGCCCAGCAGTGGCGCGATCAGAAGCGCATCAAGAAGAAGCTCGGGTCATATCCCTCGATGTCGCTCAGCAAAGCACGAGAGGTGTTCAATCGCGATTTCGCGGAGATGATTCAGAAGGGTCGCAGCATCAAAATCGCCGGTGACACGAGGCCCGGGACCGTCGCCGACCTGTTCGAAGCCTATGTCGCCTATCTCAAGGGCGCGGAGAAATCCTCTTGGAAGGAGGCGGAGAAGGGCCTCAACAAGATTGCGGACACGCTCGGTCGTAATCGCCCTGCCCGCGACATCGAACCGGATGAGATCACGGCGATCCTGCGCCCGATCTATGAACGCGGTAAGCGGTCGATGGCGGATCATGTGCGAAGCTACATTCGGTCGGCTTACAGCTGGGGCCTGAAGTCGGAGCACGACTACCGCTCGGCTTCCGCGCGCCGGTTCCGTCTCGTCTACAATCCGGCCGCAGGCATACCGACCGAACCCAAGAAGGTCGGAACGCGCTGGCTCGACGAGGACGAATTCCTCCGGCTCTACCGCTGGCTCGAATGCCCCGACGCTCCCGTGCATCCGCCATACACCCGCGCGGTCAGACTTCTAATGCTTACGGGGCAGCGCGTGCAGGAGATCGCCCGCCTGCACATCGACCAGTGGGACGCGAAGGAACGGATCATCGACTGGTCGAAAACCAAGAACGGAAAACCGCACGCGATCCCTGTGCCGACGGTCGCGGCCGAGCTCATCGAGTCCATCAACGTGAATGAGTATGGCTGGTTCTTTCCTTCGGCAACCGATCCCTCAAAGCCGGTGAGCCACGGGACCCTCTATTCCTTCATGTGGCGCCAGCGGGACCGTGAGGTCATTCCTTACGTCACCAACCGCGATCTGCGGCGGACGTGGAAAACGCTCGCCGGCAAAGCCGGCCTGTCCAAGGAAATCCGGGATCGCTTGCAGAACCACACGCTGCAGGATGTCAGCTCCAAGAGCTATGACCGCTGGAACTACATGCCAGAGAAGCGCGCCGCCATGGCGAAATGGGACAAGTTCGTCCGAGCGCTCCTGAAAACGAAGAAGAGCAGCAGAACGTTGCAGGAGGCCGCGTGAGCCGCCGGCCGCTCCTTCTTGCCGGCGCGCTTGCCTTTTTCAGCTCGGCCGCCCCTGCCCATGCAGATCCATGCGAGGCCCCCCTGCCGACACAGGCCGGAGAGCGATTCTCCGGCGCGGTCCGTTATATTGGTGACGGCGATGGCCTCTGTGTCGGCAGGACGGCCGACCCCACGGAGTGGATCGAGGTCCGCCTCGCCGACTTCGACGCGCCCGAGCTTCACCAAGCTGACGGCGCCGCGGCCAAGGCGGCGCTCGCGCGCATTGCTCTCGGTCGCCAGGTCACATGCAGAGCCGAACGCGGCCGCGGCGGGCGCGTCGTCTCATTCGACCGTGTAATCGCACGCTGCCAGATTGGTCCCGACAGCATCGGCGACCTCCTTCGCCGGGCCGGCATCGTCGCGGGTGGCAACTGATGCCGGCATATTCCACCCTTGACCTGACATAGCTTGGAAGCTATATGACTTGGGACGTCAGACTGCACGATTCCTTCGAGGTGGAGTTCCTGGCTTTCGAGCGCGAGGTCCAGACCGAACTGCTGGCTATGGCAAAACTTCTCGCCGAATACGGTCCGCAGCTCGGTCGGCCCTATGTCGACACGCTCAACGGCTCCAAACACACCAACATGAAGGAGATGCGCTTCTCGGCCGCCGACGGCGAATGGCGCGCAGCCTTCGCGTTTGATCCCGAACGGAAGGCTATCCTCCTGATCGCGGGTGATAAGTCGGGCGTTAGCCAGAAGCGCTTCTACAAGCAGCTTATCGCAAAGGCGGACAGCCGGTTTTCCGATCACCTGGAAAACCTGAAATCCGCGAAGAAGGGATGATCCTATGGGACGGAGCCTGAATGAAGTAATAGCTTCGCTGCCCCACGATCAACAGGAGCTGATCGAGGCGCGTTATAATGACCTGAAGCAGGAAGTCGAAGGCCTCCGAGAGTTGCGCCAAATCGCGGGCAAGGCGCAAGAGGACGTCGCGACAGCGCTGAAGATCAAACAACCTTCGGTGTCGAAGATCGAGAACCAGGCCGATATGTATCTCTCGACCTTGCGCAGCTATGTTGAGGCGGTCGGTGGCAAGCTCGAACTGACAGTGAAGCTCCCGGCCCGTCCCCCGGTAACAATCCACTCTCTCGGAGATCTGGCTCGCTCCTCGCCTCATACTTCCGCGCGCCGCGGCTCCGCAAGACGCTAGAGCGTGCCAGGGGGGGCGATGACGGAACAGGTCGAACAAGTGGCGGAAGAAGATGAGACGCCGTCTCGTGTTCCCGACTATCAGATCAGCTTCAGGGATTGCGCGGACCAGGAGACCGCAGAACGCATTGCTCCACAGGTGAGTGCGGTTGTATCCGCGATGAGCCGTTACCTTCCGCTTGGGCGGCTGGATGGCTTCACTTTCGCCAATGATTACGCTGCAGCGCTCGCTGAGCTTGACCGAGGGTTCGGCGCTAGTGGCGCCCTCACCGCGACCCAGGAGGACTTCGGTGTTGGCGTCGCAATGTCGCCAACGGTCGTTCGAAATGGCGTCATCAAGACTCGAGTCGTGATGAGTGCCTGGTTTGCGTATGCATTGATCGGCGACAGCGAAGAAGATCGCACCCTTGCTGTTCATACAATCGCCCACGAGCTAAGCCACGTCGGCTGCCACCTCATTGTCGAGGAAGCTCTGCCCGGCGTGATGCTGCAGCCTATTGAAGACGGCTACGCCTCTATCCTCTATCGCCACAGCAGCGCATGCTGGGACGAGTACTTCGCATCTCGGTGGAGCGCGCCGCTCAATCCTGCTTTCATTGATGGCTATCGCGATACGGTAATCACAGCTTTGGAGCGCGCCGACGAGCGCATAAACGCCGCTAAGGACCAGTTTTGGTCGGATCGCGATCTAGAGCTCGTCGTCGATGCGGTATTTAGCTCAATCGGGAGCGTCATGAAGTTCTCGGGATACCTTCTCGGTCACGCCGACGGGGCGGGCATCGACATCTACGATACGGAAGGCCGCCTCGCGGATAAGCTCGAGGAGCTCGGCCTGCACGATTGGTTTGATGCGCTTCACGAGCGCGTACGCGACCTATTTGAGCGGGCGGGTCAGTGGGAAGAGTTGAGCGAATTCTTCGTACTAAATGACTCGGTCGTGGAAGCAGCCAACACCTACAAAATCATATGCCAGCGCTCCGTCGACACGCCCATGTGGGTCAACATTTTCGAATGAACAATCAGCGGATCCCTTAACTATCAAGATACAGGATCTGGCAGCCTTTACTTGGGGGAAACATGAAAATCAGCCAGGTCCGAATTGAAAACTTTCGGTGCATCCGCGAGCTGGATGTAGGCCTTGAGGACACGACCGTGTTTATCGGTGCCAACAACTCCGGAAAAACCGCGATCCTAGAGGCAATCCGGATTGCGCTCTCGCGTCGATGGGGCCGAAGGGGAACTGGCTTCACCGAACATGACGTGCACTCCCCTGGAGAAACGCAGGATCCAAAAACCGCTCCGCCCGTCCGCGTGTTCCTTCGCCTCGAGGAAACCGAAGCCGAGGAATGGGACCCGGACATGGTCTCTGCGCTGGATGATTTGGTTGTACTGAGCGACGCCGGCCGCAATCTCATCTCGCTTCGTGTCACGTGCGAGTGGAAGCAGGAGTCGGAAGCGTTCGAACCCTCGTGGGAATTCCTGAACCCCGAAGGTGAGCCGCTGACACAAAAGGCGCAGCGTGCGACCAACCTGTCCGGCTTTTTCTCCTACGCTCCGCTCTTTTACCTGGCAGCCCTCCGCGATGCGGCCGACGAGTTCGGTCCGCGCTCTTCGCTCTGGGGGCGCCTGCTCAAATCCATTCGCATCCCCGGAGCAGTCGAGGCAGAGGTTCAAACCACGCTGGACGGACTCGACACACAACTGTTGGCCGCCGATCCACGACTAGCAGATATCGCAAAGACGATCAGCCAAGCAGCAAAAATTGCGGTCGGGCAGAGCGAGGGTGACGCGAGATTGCGAATGCTGCCCATGAACACATGGGACTTGATCTCCCGGGCCGCGGTCGTGCTCAAGAACGAGGACCTTCGTCCGTGGCTCCCGCTGGACCATCATGGTCAGGGGTTGCAAAGCCTTTCCGTAATTTTCCTGTTCCAAGCTGCGGCCTTCCAGCAGTTAGAAGAGGAGCAGCCCGGGACCGAGCCGATATTCCTTCTCGAAGAGCCCGAAGCCCACCTACACCCCCAAGCAGCTCGAACATTGTGGGATCGCGTCAGCGAGCTACCCGGCCAAAAGGTGGTGACCACGCACTCACCCTACTTCGTCCAGCACGTGCCGCTTCACAACCTCCGGCTCGTTCGATTGCAAGACGGGCGAACCGAATTAGCCTACATGCCTCGATCAGTGGTGTCTCAGTTGCCGTGGAACGATGCGGTAGCTCAGCTGGCCGTACATCAGGGGAAAATGCTTGCGAAGGACCCAGCGACTGGGAAGGTCAGCGCGACATCATGGTTCGACCAGACGATCGCGACGAATCTCGCCGGTTGCTACAAAGACAATGGTGATCAAGACGCGGTCTCCACGGCAATCGCCAACCTGCGTCACGAGTGCCGCGGAATGGTCACGCGACAGGAAGAGCACGAATTGTCTTTTCTTGGCCGGCGCATTCGCGGTGAGATTTTCTTTGCCCGCCGATGGGTCCTCGTGGAGGGCCAGTCGGAATACGTACTGCTTCACGCGATTGGAAGGGCACTCGATTATCCGCTCGATCGCCACGGCATTGCAGTGATCGATTTTCAGAACAATGGCGATGCAGCTATATACCCGGCGCTCGCGACGTCGTTCGACATTCGGTGGTGGATGATCACCGACGGTGACGGAGAAGCTGCGAAATTTCGGGCGCAGCTCATTAAGCGAGGTTTTGTCGAAGGCGATCTCGCCGACCGATTGGCAACGCTTACTCCACCCCATGGCCTGGAAGATCAGCTTGTCGCAGACGGCCACGAACAGCGCCTAAGGGCAATCCTCGCGGACGCAACCAGCAACTCCGCCCTAACGTGCGCCCAGGACGACTTTCTCAAGCGGCTCAAGAACGAGAAAATCGGCTGCATCAGCCGGCTCGCGCTTCAGGTCGAAGGCGACCCGGCCCTGGCCGAGTCGATGCCAAAGCCATTCGTGGACCTCGTTAAGGCCTTGAAGGGAGGTGCATGATGACGCCTGAGTTAGACGCAGTCCTTTCCAGTCTTAGTCCTATTCAGAGGGAAGCCGCCACGTGGAGCGATGGCTCCGCGATGGTGCTTGCCGGGCCAGGCTCGGGAAAAACCCGGGTGCTCACTTCTCGGATCGCAAAGATTCTCGACGACAGTCGCGGAAAGAATTTCCGCATTCTGGCACTAACCTTCACGACTAAGGCCGCCGCCGAGATGCGCGAACGAGTCGAGCAGTTGGTGCCTGGGCTGACCGAGAGGACATTCATCGGCACGTTCCACGCCTTTTGCACGCAGTTGCTGCGCCAACACGGGTCGCATCTAGGGATGTCACCTGACTTTGCGATTTTCGACCAAGACGCCGACCGGGAGGCACTTCTCGCGGACGCACTAGCGGCCGGCACGGCTCGCGGCGAGATCGACGTTCGTGAAGGTGTCCGGTGGCTTCGGACAATCGATCAACTGAAGTCCCGGTTGGTCGTACCTGAAAAAGCAGCGTCGCAATTTCGGGATGCCTCGACTGGCGAAGTGGTCGCGCAGGTATATCGGCTATATGAGCAAGCGTTGGGCGAACGAAATACCGTCGACTTCAATGGGCTTATCCTGGGCGCATGCCGCCTGTTCAGAGACGTCGCAGGCGTTGCGGAAAGAACACGGCGGACGTACCCTTACTGGTTGATCGACGAGTTTCAGGACACTACGCCAGCTCAATATCGTCTGATTCAGCTCGCGGCCGGAGACAAATTCAAGAATCTCTTTGCCGTCGCTGACGACGATCAGATCATCTATCAATGGGCTGGTGCGAGTTACCGGCAGATTGAAAAGATGCGGGCGGATTTCCGTCCAGAACTCATCCAACTCGTTGAAAACCACCGTTGCCCGCCGGAGATCGTGGGCGCTGCTAACCTGCTCGTCGCCCACAACACCATCCGAACGCCTGGTAAGAAACCGCTCGTTGCCGCTAAAGCGGCGACGGCGCCTTCGGTGAGCTTGCGGTTATTCGATACAGACGTCGCAGAGAGTGAAGGCATTGCCGCGGAAATCGCGGATGGTGACGTGGCGAACCGAGGCCAGACAGCCGTCCTCGGCAGGACGCGCTCTCTGCTAATTCCAATTCAGCAGGCCTTGGCCTCGCGAGGCGTTAAGTCGGTGATCGCTCAACGGCGCGATCGCTTCATCTCACCGCAGTTCACATGGCTCCAAGCGTGTTTAGATCAAGCGCTTCGCCCCACGGATGTTCGGACTTTCAAGGTACTCGTTGACTCGGCCAACCGAGTGGCGGGGCAAGATCTCGACGCCGCGATACTCGCTGCCGAGGCAGATGCCGCTGGTGCCGCGTACTTCGAACATTGGGGCAAGACTGCCGTTGAACTCGATGATCCGATCGGCGCTGCACTCGGAGCCTTCGCTATCCGTCTCGCACAATCGCGAAATTCTTGGCGGCAGGTTATTCGGGAAGCCATCCCGGTTCTCACGAATTCTGGCGGGAGCGCCGAAGGCGTCGTCAGCGACGCTGCCGATGACAAGGCGGCATGGGATGTCTGTGTGAAGGAAATTCGGGCCGAGAAAGGTGCTGATGTCGAACTCGATGAGCTGATTCAAGGACTCGCCCTGCGATCCAAGGAACCCCCGCGCGATCCATCTACCGTGACGCTGCTCACCGTTCACGCCTCAAAGGGATTGGAGTTCGACGTCGTCTATGTCGCGGGACTGGCAGAATCGATCATGCCATCATGGCAGAGCGTCAGCGCGGGCGACCAGTCTCCGGAGATGGAAGAGGAACGCCGAAATTGCTTCGTTGCGATAACGCGCACTCGAAAGACGCTGATCCTTACGCGCGCGACCCACTATCGAAACTGGTCAAAAGGCCCATCCCGGTTCCTGTCCGAAATGGGCTTTACCGATCCCTGAGCGCCGCTCACTCAAGAAGCATATCACTCTTGACTCTCTCGCGGGAAAGATAGAACAAATAGAGAACATGATGCTGAACCCGTTCCCAGAGGTCAACGAGGAATTTGCGGCCGGAGCCCGCCATAGAGTCATTGCGCGCAGATCGAGAAGATCGAAGGCAGGGGCCAGCGCGTGAAATCGGTGCTTCCGTTCGGGATCACTGAAATCGACTCGCGCCTTCCTGGCGGCGGCCTGACCCGCTCGAAATGCTCCGTCAGATCGAGCGGGTTCGCGAAGGTCAGAAAGCCATCGCCAAATTCGGCCATTGGGAATTCAAAGGAAGCCCCCAGCTTGCGTAGCAACGCGCTCTCGGCCCGGTTGCGCGGAACCAGATGATTCAGCTTCTCCGGCATCCCCACAGTTCGGAGCCAGTTGGACATCAGAACTTCGGGAGCCGCCTCGATCTTCACGGCACGCCGGCGGAGATACGCATACCACTCGGGCTGGATAATTCCGCCGCCTGCCTTCGGCACCTGCTGCCTTTCAAGCGACTTGAGAAGACTCGCAAGCCCCTTGGCCCAGCCGCCTTCGAAATCGACATACTGGAGACCGCCGATACCGAAGAGCTTCTGAAAAGTGCGAATTTTGAGAGGGACGATGAAATTGGGATCCTGGAGCTGCTTTGTCAGGTCCTCCGCGATTGAGATTTCCTCCCGGACACCCCTTCTGGCGAGGGTTTCGTCGCTACAGCACAGCAACATCTTGATCGCCCGTGTCTGAAGGGCTGTCGTGAGCTTGCCGCGCCATTCGTCGCCGGCATCGAGATCGAAGATGTCGGCGAAGACCTTGTAGCCCGCGGCTTCGAGACGTGGAGCGAGCCACAGCACGAACTGGTCGTCGCCGGGCGTCGCCTTGGAGATGAAGATCAGGTCCCGTTCAATCGGCGCGATCGCATTCATCCCTCGGGCTCCCCATCCAAACGGACGAGCACGATTGGGCTTCCGCTCGCTCTGGACGAGCGGCGGACATCGCCGGATCGGCGGGTGATGGAACGACCTCGCCATCATTCGATCGATTTCTCGACGAAACCGAGCGTATTGGCGTTCTCGACCAGCGTCCGCACCTTGGCGCGCTCAAGCCCGCCCGGGACATCGGCTTCGATCTCCAGCCTGAGCCTCACCTGGCTGCCCGGAAGTGTCGTGAGTTGCTCGACAATCGCCTCGACGATCTGATGGATGTCCCTTGCCGGTCGCTCCGGTGAGATCATGACTGCCCCGGTGAACCGGGTCGGCTTTTTCTCCGGCGCAGGCGAGCCTGGCGTTCCTCCAGCCGACTCGCCTCCTGCTTCCGGTGGGTTCCCTCCGGGCGCTTCCTGGCCGCCAGTGGACCCCGGCTGAGCAGGAGCCGGCCTATGTGCTTCGGCGACGTCGGGTTTCACGATGACGCTATCGCCATCGATGACCACAACCGCAGTGCCGGCGCGCTCGATCGCCAGACCCAGATAGGTATCGGTCTTCTCGTCCCATCGCTCGGCATAGGCGAAGGGACCGGGCAGCATGCCGCTGACCGCGGCCTGCACGGCCTTGATCAGGACCTCCTGGTTCTTCAGCCGCGGCAGATAGATGTAGCGGTTGAGGTACTCCCGCAGATCCTTGAGCGACAGGTGCGGCTTGCCGTTCCAGATGTATTTCTGGAGATCGCGATCGAGACGCGACGGCCCCAGCTCGACGAGCAAGCCCTCTTCAGCCACCAGCTTCTTGCTCGCGCGAGCCAGCAACCCGTCCTGCGCCGGAATCTTGCCGGAAACCCACTCCCAATCCGCCTGGGCGTTCTCCTGAGCCGGATAATGCAGATAGCACCACGCCTCTTTCAGGCGCGTCTTCATCGTATCGTTGGCTTCGGCCAGTTTCGTCTTGGCGAGCGCGCTGTCGCTCTGGGTGAGGTTCAGCCGCTCCGTGTCGCGGACAATCTCCCCCCAGGCGAGGGTGGCACGCACCGCGTCTTTCAGATGATCGAGCTGGCGGCTTTCCGCAGCGATGAACACCAGCATGTTGCGATAGACGCGCGGCGTGCTGCCGCGCTGCATGAGGATGTCTTTAGCCTCGACGAGCGCTTCAGAGCCGTCGCGCCCGTTGTGCGGATATTTGACGCCCAGCACGACGACGCGCACACCACCTGCTTCGTCAGGGACTTCGGCCGAAGAGGCTGGCGTAACCTGCACAGCGTCGAAATGCCCGCGATCGGCGAGGCCGTTCACATATTTGCCGAGTTCCGAGTCGATCGTCATATCGACCAGCGCCGCCTCGATTTGCGTCGCCTTGTCCGCCGCGATGCGGTTGAGGCTCGCGGACATCGAATACCAGTAACGGCCAAGATCGGCGTGCATGAACTTGGCCTGGTTGGTGAGCCGCCGCAGCGCGTCGCCGAAGATCGCCGGACGCTCGCCGGGCTGCACGACGCCGAGATTGATCTGCTTATCGTCGAGGCCGGTGTTCTGCTGCTGATGCGTCGGCGCGGTCCCCATGAAGATCGCGCGCGCGACACGCCGGGTCGCCGAATAGCGGTTCAGGTTGGGCGCTGACTGATCGATCTTGTAGGGAGTGGACGCCGTGCCATCGACATCGCCGGCGATGATCGATTGCCAGCTCACGTCGAGATAGTGGAGCAATTCCGGCTCCACGCGCGGCGAACTCACCGCCACGCTACCGGGCATAATCATCACCGACGGGTCGGCGTTCATCCAAAGCTCGTGAATGGCCTGCGCCATCAGGCGCAGCACGCCGCGCGTGCGCTGGAATTTTTCGAGCGATCCCCAGCTCGTATAGAGCTGGTCAAACAACTCGGGATGGATCGGATAGGCCTTCTCCAGCTTGCGCCGATAGTCTTCGTCCGCGCAGCCCTGCGGGAAATCGTTGGCGTTGTCCCGATAGAGCTTGGCGAACTGCTTAATCGCATTGTCGCGGTGATGGAACTTGTCGCCGGGGATGTCCTTGAACAGACGCCGCCGGACGATCTCATAGCTCTCTTCCTGGCTCGCTGGCCGCCACGAGGATTCCACCCGGCTGAAGGTCTGCTTGAGTCGCGCCAGCGCTTCCTGACCGCCTTCACCACCCACCTCGATCTGCGAGGCCGGCAAGGAGGCGACCAGCAGCGTGCCGGGACTCGCCTTGACCGCTTCGGTCAGCGATTGAACGAAGGACAGGTTCGCATCGAACGACCCGGACGGCAGCCCCTCGACCTTGTAGATCTGCCGCAGATAGGCGACCCATTCGTCGATCAGGATCAGGCACGGCGCATGTTTCTGGAAGAGCGCCTCCAGCAGGTTCGAGCCCGGCGCGATGCCGCTGGCGTCATTTTCCGCCACCATCGCGTAAGCGTCGGCGCCGCCGAGCTGCCAGGCGAGTTCACCCCAGGTCGTGCGGATTTTCCGGTCACCCTCGGCATGGAGCACGTCCTGCGGCCCCCGCGACGTGCCGACGAGCACCGCGCGGTTGATGCCCTGCGGCACGCTGAGCCCCTGCTTCTCGAGCAACTGGTCCAGGCCAGAGAGGTCCTGCACAGGCGTCGGCCCCGCCATATGATAGAGGGCCAGCATCGAGTGCGTCTTGCCGCCGCCGAAGTTGGTTTGCAGTTCGACGACCGGATCGCCGCCGCTGCCGGACAGCCGCTTCGCGGCTCCGACCAGCAGCGCGCTCAAGCCTTCCGTCAAATAGGTGCGGCTGAAGAACTGGCGCGGGTCGCGGTATTCCGGTGGCGCGCTGCCGGAATGCACCTTGGCGAGGTCGGCTGCGAACTCGGCCTGCTGGAACTCGCCGGTGGCGACATCCTGGTGCGGCTCGACCACCTCGCGCCACGGTAGAAGCCCCGCCACCGTCTCGACCGAGATTTCGAGGCGCTGGGTTTTCCGCCGCTCCTCATTGCGCTGAAGCTCGGTGAACTTGGTGCGCAGGATGGTGTCGCGCATCTTGCCAAGCTGCTCGGCCGTCTCGCCGGCGCTGATCGCCTCCATCAAGCGACGCATTGAATCGAGCGCGCGTTCGGCGTCGTCGTAGGTGAAGGTCTCGTTGTGCGAGAGCTTGTTGCGGACATCGCCCAGTTCATTGACCAACGAGCGTTCCGCGCGGCCGAGAACCGTCTTGAACGCCTCGCTCCAGAAACGATCCATCGCGTTGAACAGCGCGGCCTGGTCCCAGCCGACCTCGCCGTTGCTGTTGGGGCGCAGGCTCGGCAGCTTTTCCAGAACCTGGACCTGCCAGTGCCCCTTGAGTGAGGTTTCAAGCCGCTTTTCGACGAAGGGGATCAGCGCCGCCGGCAGCAGTTCCATCCCTTCAAACACATATTGGCGCGTGCTTTTTGCCACGTCCCGTTCCCCCTCAAATATCCATGCGGGTCTGGCGATCCCCGCTCGTGTCGTAGATAGCCGCTGCCGCCTTCGTCAGCTCGGTCCAGTCAGCGATCAGGGCGTTGTAGGCCGTGGCCTCCTTCGCATCTTTCCGCTTGTTGGCGCTGATGTCGTAAAGGCAGTAGGCGAGATCCTTCACGGCCTCGGCCTTGGTGTTGATCTTCTTCAGCAGGACGGCAGTGTCGTGGGAAACGCCGTCCTTCTCATGCTGCCGGACCAGGTGCTGAAGGCACTCCCAAATCGTCAGGTGGCGGTCGTCTTCCGGGTCCCAATCGTCGTCGAGTTCATCACGCGAGAGGATACGGACCTTGCCCGCGGTGCTTTCGACGATGCCCGCGTGCTTGACATTATCGACAGAAATACCGCGAGCGCGGGCAAGGTTGTCTGCGACACCGTAATCCCCCTTGCCGGTCCCGTTCTGCTCGAACCAGGTGATGGCGAACCGCGTGTCGGCGTCAAACTCACCCTGGATGCCGCCGAGATATTCGTCGAGTTCCCGATTAATGAGCTGAAGTGCGGTCTTCACGCTCATCGGGCTGTCGTCGGATTCAAGAACGGCTTTGTAGCGTGAAAACACTCCAATGCCGGGACCAATGGCCGATTGCGGCATATCCGCTGGCGCGATGTTAGCGGCCTGCAGCTCGGAGATCGCTGGAGGCAGTTCGCGTTTCAGGGCGCGGATGAACTCGGCGCGGGTAATACTCTCGGCGGTGGCCTCCTTCTTCCGGCAAACAAGAACGACAGAATTTGCGAGCGCATTGGTGCCAGTAGCGATTGTCCGGGCTGAGCGCTCCGTGCGAACTGGCCAAGTGCCGACAATCGCATAACCCGCTTCAATCACGGCCTGAAGGAAGGTCGCCCACCCGGTCGAACTCAAGCCGTCTTGCTCAACCTCACTTTGTTTAAAGGCATAGTAGATCGTGGCAGGAAACAACGATGATGATTGACGTGCAAGACTCGAAATCGCCGCCGTCATACCTGTGAGGAAGTGTTCTTCAGCTTTCGCTTTCCCACCGTGGCGATAAGGCGTCGCCACCAACTCCTCTTCTTTGGGAACAGAGATGGTGCTTCCGAGATCAGGATATACGTCTTTGAGGTTTCGCCTGAGCCAGACATAGAAATAGTCGGACAGGTCGGCATAGCCAATATTGTCGTAGTATGGTGGATCAGTTGAGACGACTGCCCCATCCGGCAAATGTACATTCTGTGCATCGTGCTGAATCTCAGTGCCGGCGGCGTTTGGCCCTAAACCTGAAAGGGCCTTCCAGACCCAATCGACGGCGCCGAGATAATTTCCTGTGCTATCGCTAAAGACATTGCATTCAGCGAAATCCCAAGTCATCGGGATCGCCTGTCGAGCAAACGTGAAGCGTATAAACTCCGATGACGACCATGTGGCTATAGAGCTGCCAGCATCGGCAAGCCGATCAATCGCAAACGACAAATACACGCTGACCGCTTCAGCATACGCTTTGGCGCCGTTGCCTCCGTCGCGCAACGGTGTGGGGTCCGATGAGAGACCATTGGCGATCGCATCCGCCTCTATCTGCGATCGGACATCATGCACCAGATCGCTAAAAGTATTCAGAGCCACCAACTGCCGGTCGGTGAACAAATCACCGAAGGTTTCCATGCCGTAGGCTGGCGGTGAAAACCAACGAGGATTCTCTGGTTGATGTTGCTCAGGCTTCCATTGCGGCTCGGCGGAAAAAGCAACGGTTTCATGCTCTGTTGCTGGCGCGACATAAGCGCGACCGCCCTTACCTTCACATACTATAGCTATGAGGGTTTGCCCCATCTTGCCGGCCTTGCCAGCCGACGTAATGTGTTTAGGCGTGATCGCCGTGCCAGATATGAGGCATCGGAAGTTCGCACCGCGCCCCGCCTTCGTGCCATCCTTCGCAGCAGAGAGTTCGGCTTTCGTGCCGCCATGCCTGATCCGATAGGAAATGGTCTTCGCCTTCTTATCGACAATAGGCTCGACCCAAGCCTCCTTGCCGGCTTTGGTGCTAAGCAGGAAGCTCGACGCGATCGGCACCTGCACGTCGGAGAAGGCAGGATCGGGGCTGGGCACTGTTCGTGCCCAGATCCACGCGATCACCGTCCCTTTGCCGCCGCCGCGCTCTTTGGGCAGATCCACCTGCGGATAGAAATGCCCGATGCGCTCCCACGCCTTCTCGCGCATCCATTCGCCATAGTATTTAACGTCCTCTGCGAGCCCCTCGGCATTGCGGTAAAACTGCCGGTCCTTCACGCCGGGATGGATCGGTTCCTTGTCCTTGAACTTCGGCGGGATCTCGATCATCGCCTTCCCGATCATCACCGCGACCGGGTTCAGATCCGAACCATAGGCGGGCAGACCGAGGCGCTGCGCCTCCAGCGGGATCGAGCCGCCGCCCGAGAACGGGTCATAAACCGGGGGAAGCTCGCCGCCGCAGCTCTTGCGGATTTCCGCACGGGCGCGCTCTAGCACCTCCTCGTTAGTCGAGTTCTCCCACTTCACCAAATCCTCGATGATCCCGAACAGCCGCTTACGCTCGACCTCCTGCGCTTCGTGCGTGGGGAATTTCTCAAGGTCGCTCGATGGATCATCGACAAGCTGAGCGAACAGCACCGCGCGACACGCCGCCAGCGGTCGGCGCGCCCACCACAGATGCAGCGTGGAAGGATGCCCGTGCCGGATCGACTTCTCACGCGCCGAGGCCGCATTGATCGCTTCGAGCGGGATCGCGACCTCGATCAATTTCTTCTTGTAACTGTTATTCATGGCTGTTTAGTCGCCTTCTTAGATTTTCGAGGCTGGGCAATCAGTAATTCAACACCCAATCCAACACGCGAAAGTTCTTGTAAGACAAGTATTTCTGTCGTGACCGCTCGAATACGCCCATCAGCGCTCACAGCATCGGCTGCAGTCTGACGGCGAGCTTCGATCCGATCGCGAACCGCGTTCTCAGCACGGCGCAGCTCTGGCGATAGCAATTGCCAGACTCCCTCTCGAATTTCGCGGGTCGTATCATCAAGAGTACGACCGGCGCGCCCGGTCAGCTTCTCAGTTACCTCTTGCGCCAAAGAGGCGAAGGTCAGTGCCTTGACCTCTTTTGGCTCGGAGCATCTCCAAGCAACATGGGAGCCTGATGCGTATGAGACCGCATGAGCGTCGTCGTCAGGGAGAGGTCCGATGTCAGTTGGCGAAAACAATGCAGAACGTGAATGAACCTCAGCGAAGCCGTATGCGTTGTTGAAGGTCAACGCGCTGTCAAAAGTAGGCGAAGCATAGAAGACGGTATTGGGAAAGCGCGCCTCTAGCCCAATCAAGTGGATATGCTGATCTGACAAATTGCGACGCATGAGCGGCATACGAAAAAACGGTACTGAAAGGCCGCGAAGCGCGAGCTGTGAGATTTCCCGCGCTGTCTCCCGTACCATCAGCTCCGGCAGTTTGAACTGAAAGAACAGCGGCAACCCCGGAAGATCGACCTTAACATCGTATCCAAGCTGCGCCTCTTGGACGAGGTTCGGAAAGACGGGAGCTGCCGCCGGAGCCGTGGAACTAGCCCGGATCAAATTCTCCGTGAAAGCGTAACCATACGAAAATTCAGTAAAATCCAACTTCATCTCGGCTCCTCCGCGCGCTCAAGCAGGCGCGGAAGGTCGAACTGGATCGCCGTTTCGAGGAATGACGGTTCCCGCTCGACCAGAGGGCCGCGCACATAGCGTGGCGCATGGGCGAAGCCGCCGGTAACGGAGACGATCGCCAAGATGAACTTCTCCGGCTCATGCAGGGAGGTGATCACTTCCTGGCGGGTGATCATCACGGAGTCCGCGCCGTCGATCCGGCCCTTCACTTCGATGAAGCGCAGATGCCCCGACTTCGGATCGTGCGAGGCAATGTCGTAGCCGATCTTCTGGGCGGAGACGTCGACCGGAGCGTGCCCCAGCGCGCGTTCCGCCGTCATCACCGCCCGCATCGCCGCGAGTTCGATCTCCTTGCGGGCGGCAGGGTCTTCAGCAAAGTGGTTCGGGACGCTGGGCGCCTTACGAGCATCGAGAAGACCGCGCGGGATGACCACCATGCCGCCCCGCACGCGCGGCGGCTGCGAAGAGATGAACCGTTCCTGCTGGAGCTCGTCCATCCGGCGTTTCTGACGCTCCGCCAGCTCCTCGGCGCGGCGCTGTGCGTTCTGCCAGTTGAGCCGCGTTTTCTTGCCGGCCTTCTCCTCCTCCTTGAGTTCGAAGGCTCGCGAGTCCCAATAGTTGATCTCCTTCTTGAGGCGGGACCGGACCTCCTGCTCGACCTTGTCGATCTCGGGTATGCGACGCGCCTTGACCTCGGCGACGTGCTCCTGGGCCAGCTCCACCGTGGCGAAGCGCACGGCCGTTTTCTCCAGCTCGCTCGTCAGCCAGTCTTCACCGAGCAGGTCGCGCACGGCCTCGATCTCTTCGGCCGCCGCCGGGCGGAGGTTGAGATGCGGAGCGATCCCGGCATTTGTCGCCTGGCCCGCCTTGTTGATGGCTGCGAACTGCAGCCGCTGCGAGATCACATGCGGCTTGCCCGCGCTGGTCGTGCGCCCGTCCTGCACCGCGTGTTCGAGCAGGAAGACCGCCGAGAGCGCCTCGCCCGGATCGGTTTCATCCACCAGGATCGCGCCCTGGCGCATGATGGACTCATATTGCTCCCAGATGAGGCTGATCACCGCTTCGAGCAGCGGGTGCCCGGGGCAGATGAAGGCTGCGACCGGCTGCTGATTGATCTGGCTCTTGTCGAAACAGATCCGCTCATATTGTTTCTGGATCGGCGCGCCGGTGCCGATCTGACGATCACGCTCGCGAATACGCACCGGGACGTGGGTGACTTCCCAACGGCCTTCCTCCCGACGCTTTAACCGGCCGCCGAGATGCTGGAACGCTTCGATGAAGAAGCTCTGGATGTGATGCGGCTGGAGACGCTGTGCCTCGGCCTTCTCCATCTCCAGCCGCAGTTCCTCGACCTTGGCTGCGGGCATGGTGTCGTTGGTCAGTGCCCGCCGGCGTAACAGTTCCAGGAGATGCGACTGGTCGACCGCCCCATCGACCTGGCGGAACAGGTAGGCCTTCACGTCCTCCCGCTCGCCATATTGGATCGCCTGGAAGAGGAGGTCCTTGAGCGAGGTGCCTTCGAACAACTCGCCGAGCACATCGTAGACGCGGCCGCCCAACGCTTCACGCGCGGCTTCCAGCTTCTCGAGCAAGCGGGCATAGACCTCGCCCTCGCGCGTCTCCGCCGCAACCAGATTCCAGAGGTGGCAAACCTCGGTCTGGCCGATGCGGTGGATGCGGCCGAAGCGCTGCTCGATCTTGTTGGGATTCCACGGCAGATCGTAATTGACCATCAGATGCCCGCGCTGGAGGTTGACGCCCTCGCCAGCGGCATCATTGGCGATCAGCACCAGCAGGTCCTTGTCCTGCATGAAGCGCTCGATGACCTTGCGCCGCTCCTCGCGCGTCACCCCGCCATGGATCACATCCACCGCTTCGGGGTTGCCCAGGCGCGCGCGCACCTTCTCCAGCAGATAGTGGAGCGTGTCTTTGGGCTCGGTGAAGATGATCAGCTTGCGGCGGTTGCCCGCTGCGTCGACCATCAGCTCGTCATCGAGAATACGGTTGAGCTGGGTCCATTTGGTATCCACGCCCGAGCGCAGCACGCCCAGCGCCATGGATTCGAGCCCTTTCAGCGTCTCGACCTCCAGCGCGAGCTGCTCGACCGTCTCCGCCGTTGTCGCGCCCGTGGAGATCAGCTCTTCGAGTTCGTCGACCTCTTCCTGGCCATATTCATCGATGTTGCCCAGCATGTCGGGATTGACCGCAGGCTCGGCGACCTCGGCGCGGCGCCCCTTGGCCGTGAGCCGCGCCTCGCCGAGTTCGGCTTCTAGCCGCTCGCGGCGACGCTTCAGCGACTGATAAATAGCGGCCGGTGACGAGGCGAGGCGTCGCTGGAGGATTTGCAGCGCGAAGCCCACATTGTTGCGCTTCTTGTTGTCGCCGTCGGCGAACCGCTCCACCCGATTCATCTCGTTACGGACATAGTCGGTGACGGCGGTGTAGAGCGCGGCCTCCCCTTCCGAGAGCTGATACTTCACGGTGCGCGCGCGGCGGGGCGGGAATAGCGGCCGACCGTCGAACTTGAGCAGCTCCTCCTTGGTCAGCCGCCGCATCATGTCCTCGGTGTCGGCGTAATGGACACCGTCGCGGAAGCGGCCCTCGAAGCGGTCGCCGTCGAGCAGCGCCATGAAGAGCTGGAAATCCTCTTCCTTGCCGTTGTGCGGCGTGGCGGACATCAGCAGCAGGTGGCGGCAAACCTGACCGAGTTTCTGGCCGACCTGATAGCGCCGCGTATATTTCACCTCGCCACCAAAATAGGTGGCCGACATACGATGCGCTTCGTCGCAGATGATCAGGTCCCATTCGCGCGCGCTCATGAGCTTCTCCTGAAGCTCCTCATTGCGCGCCAGCACGTCGAGCCGGACGATCAGCCGGTCCCGGTCACTGAACGGATTGCCCGAGCGCGAGGTCTCGATCATGTCGCGGGTGAGGATGTCGAATTCCAGATTGAACTTCTGGCCGAGTTCGTCCTGCCACTGCTCGACGAGGCTGCCCGGCGCGACGACGAGGCAACGCTCCAGGTCACTGCGCGCGATCAACTCCTTGATGAAGAGGCCGGCCATGATCGTCTTGCCGGCGCCGGGATCGTCCGCAAGCAGGAAGCGCAGGGGCTGGCGCGGCAGCATCTCGCCATAGACCGCCGAGATCTGATGCGGCAGCGGATCGACCAGACTGGTGTGGATCGCGAGATAGGGATCGAAATAGTGCGCCAGCTTGATCCGGTTGGCCTCGGTGACGAGGCGCAACAGTTCACCATCGGCGTCGAACGACCAGGGCCGGCCACTCTGCTCGACCTCGAGCCGATGCTCGTCGTCGCGGTAAAGCACGGTCTCCGCGACCGAGCCATTATGGTCGCGGTAGACGATGCTGATCGCTTGGTCGCCGATCCAGTCAACCGAAACGACCTGCACCAGCTGCGCGGACGCGATGCCGCGAACCGACGCGCCGTTCTTTATGTCTTCGAGCCTCGCCCCCATTACCCGGCGCTTCCCCCCTGCGTCTTCATAGCTGAAGCTCCGCCTTCTCTAGCGCAGCCTCGGTTTCCTTGCGGTTTATTGTAACGATATGCTGTGTGCGAGCGCTTTGCTTGGTCGCCTCGCCGAGCAGGCCAAGTCTTTTCAAGACGTAAAAAAGCATTGCGTAGCGAACCGACAGGACGCCATTGCCCTGATCCAGGCCATAGTCCTTGGCGACGACCTTCTTCTGACTCTCGGTCAGAGCAGGGTGCGGACCGATGACCACATCGAAATAATTGTTCCAGAGCCAGTCCTGCTCTCCCGTCGCGCCGGGAACGCCGGTGGCACCAACCTCCAATATGCGCGGCAGAAGGAAGTCCTTGAACTTGTGCTCGAGGTGGCAATAGGCCCGGACATGCCAGCGGAAACCGTCATAGCCGAAGGCGTGTGGCGTGATCCTGCGCCAGATCGGGTCCGGGCGCACCTTGTTCATCGACTGGTAGAAAACCTCGACGGCCACGCCCTCACGCACCGCATCGAGAATCTTGCGCAGGACCTCGATGTCGATGTCCCGCTTGGGCGTCAGGGCCACATCGGCGCTGGGAAGCGCCGCGATCCAGGAATCATGAGAGGGAGCGGCGCCTTCGGCCACCGAGCGGAGCTGTCCGAGATAGACATATGGATCGGGATCGAGAAAGCGCAGGACGAACTTCTCGGCGGCGACGTAGCGCTTGCCGCGCGTGTCGTACTCCATGTTGCCGGGCGCCCGCTCTTGGTAGAGCGTGAGGTCCTTTGATGCCTGGGGAATCGATACGCCGAAAAAATCGACGATATCGGCGCGGTTGATCGATCCCTCCCAGAACAGGCGGAACTCAATAAACTCAAGCCTTTGCTCGACACCCCAGCGCACCAGCGACCTCTCATGCGGATAGAAACTATCCTGATCTTGACAGAAATCCGTGTAGTTGATATACGTATTATCGTCACTGAGTCAATGGCGAGGAAACCGCGATGGCTGATAGATATGTCACCAAACACCCCAAGGGCTGGGCCGTGAAGGCGCCCGGCGGCGAGCGCGCGAGCAGCGTTCACCCCACGCAGCGCGAAGCCGAGCAGGCCGCCAAGCAGACGGTCCGCAAACTCGGCGGCGGCGAGGTCCGCATTCAGGGCCGCGACGGCCGCTGGCGCGATTCCGATACCGTCCCGCCTGGCAACGACCCCAATCCGCCCCGAGACAAGAAGCACTAGGCGGCGAAGATAGGGAGCACGCGTTGAAACGGATCCTGACAATCGACGGTGGCGGCATCCGCGGCACCTTCCCGGCGGCGTTCCTTGCCAATCTGGAGCAGGATCTGGGTCAGCCGATCGGCCGCTACTTCGATCTCATCTCCGGCACCTCGACCGGCGGTATCATCGCCATCGGACTGGCGCTCGGCATGCGCGCGGCCGACATCCTCAAGCTCTATGAAGACCAGGGACCGGCGATCTTCGCGCAGACGCGCGGCGGGTTGGCCGGCTGGCTCGGCAGGCATCTGCGCAAGGGCCGGTGGCTATTCTGGGGACCGAAATACAGCGCGCAGCCCCTTCGCGATGCCCTTTACAGCGTCCTGGGCGACCGCAAGCTGGGCGAGGCTCAGACGCGCCTGGTGATCCCTGCGTGGCATCCCCAAACGCAAGGCGTCTATATCTTCAAGACCGCCCATCACCCCCGCCTCCGGACCGACTACAAGGAGCTGGCGATCGACGCGGCGATGGCCACGGCAGCCGCACCGACCTATTTCGCGCAGCATGTCACCGCCAACGATGTCGGCCTGGTCGATGGCGGGCTCTGGGCGAACAACCCGACCGGCATCGCCGTGGTCGAGGCCGTGGCGACGCTCGGCTGGTCCGCCGAGGACATCCGGGTTCTCAGTATCGGGTGCCTTGAGGACATCAAGGTTGTCCGCGAGGCCTATGGCGCCGCCAGGCTCGCGCCGCAGCTTGCCAGCCTCTTCATGGCCGGGCAGTCTCACGGCTCCCTCGGCATCGCCCATATCCTTACGGGCGATCCGCACGACCGGCGCGCCATCTACCGCGTGTCCCAGCCGGTGCCCGACGGCTTTTATTCCCTCGACGACACCAGCCGCATTCGCAGCCTCAAGGACCGTGCCTTCGCCGAGGCGCGCATTCAGAAACCCATCCTTCAACCGCAATTCTTCGGCGCGCCCGCTGAGGAATTCATCCCTCATTACAGGTGACGCCATGACCGTGCATGACAAGCGGCTTGCAAAGTCGCACGACGATATTCTGGAAGCGATGGCGGATGCGCTCGACATCCCGCCGTCCAAGTTCGAAGAGGCGAAGAACCGCTATGAGGCGATCGGCAACTGGCTCGATCGGCCCGAATCCTCCATTGCCCAGTACGACCCGTCGATCTCGCCGCAGGGGTCTTTCCTGCTCGGTACGGTGACGCGGCCGCTGACCGACACCGAGGAATATGATGTCGATCTGGTGTGCCGTCTCGAAGCGACCAAGGCCGACTTCACGCAAAAGAGCCTGAAGGAGGCGGTCGGCCACGAGGTCGCCCTCTACGCCAGGGCGCACGGCATGGCGGTCCCTGAGGAGCGGCGGCGCTGCTGGACCCTGAACTATGCAGACGGCGCTCAATTTCACATGGACATTCTGCCGGCTTTGCCCGACGCGCAGCGCTATCAGGTCAAGCTCCTCATGGAGGGCCACCGCGCGCTCGCGCAGGATGCTGCGTTGAGCGGCCATGCCATCGCCATCACCGACAAGACCCTGCCGCACTACGACCAGCCGACGGAGGATTGGCCGCAGAGCAATCCGACCGGCTATGCGGCCTGGTTTCGTGGCCGGATGCGCGTGCGCCTCACCGAGGCAAAACGCGCGCTTGCCCAGCGTGAGCGGATTACCGCCAGCGTCGAGGAAATTCCCGACTACAAGGTCAAGACCCCGCTCCAGCGCACGATCCAGCTCCTGAAGCGCCATCGCGACTGCATGTTTGCGGAGGATGGCGAACACAAGCCGATCTCGATCGTCATCACAACGCTGGCCGCGCACGCCTACAACGAGGAGCCCACCATCTCGGCGGCGCTGCAAAGCATCCTGACCGGCATGGATCGCTTCATCGAAGACCGCGGTGGCATCGCCTGGGTGGCGAACCCGGTCAACCCGGGCGAGAACTTTGCCGATAAATGGGCCGAGGAACCCAGGAAGCGCGAGAATTTCTACCGCTGGCTCGATCAGGCTCGGCAGGATTTCGCGCTTTATCTGCGGGCAAGCACGTTCGACAAGGTGCCCGATCTGCTCCGGGAGCATCTTGGCGCCAAGCTGGTCGACAGCACGATGGCGGCGGTGATGCCGGCCGCGATCGCCGGCATCGCGGCCCCGGCGATCGCGGCCAGCGTCTCCGACACCGAGGACATGGCGCGTGCCGAGCGGGCCGTCGAACAGATCAATCTCTCCGGGCCGCAGTCGAAGCCTTGGGCAAGGTCGTAGGCAAGCCGCCCAACCTGCTGACGCTCGAGGAGGTCAAGGCCGCAATCGCCTTTGACCAGCCGAAGCTGCGCGCATCGGCGGACGGCGAGAAAATACATATCGGGGGCAGCTATCTCGTATTTGAAAAGGATGTTGTCTCGGCTCCCGGCGGACCGATCGCCGAATTCAACATCAGGATCGAGTTACCCGATCTCTATCCACGCCACGAACCCAAGGTTTTCGAGGTCGGTGGGAAAATCCCGCGCACGCCCGAACGTCACATCAATCCCGACGGCGATTGCTGTGTTACGGTGTGGGAAAACTGGTTGATCACGGCCGATGACCACTCCCTCGGCAGTTTCCTCAGCGGCCCGCTCAATGAGTATTTTCTCGGTCAGTTCTGGTTCGAGAAGACCGGAAAGTGGCCCTTTGGCGAAAGGGCGCACGGAACCCCCGGGCTTGAAGAGGCCTACGCGGATGCGCTCGGCATCCCGAACAGGCGGAAGAGTCTTCTCTACCACCTGCGGCTGTTGTCTCAGGATTGGCCGAAGGGTCACTGGCCGTGCCCTTGCGGAAGCGGCAAGCGCCTGCGCTATTGCCACCGCGACGAAGCGATGGCCATGCACCGGCGCGTTCGGCCGCATGTTGCTCGGCGCATGCTGCGGCGGCTGAATCCAGGCAAGAAGGAAACGAGCAACGGCGGATTCTAGAGACGACAACTATGTTGGTATGCATCAGAAGCATGTCGCTGCTTGCAGAGAGCGAAAATGCGACACCATTGACCGACGAATTTGTGCGTGTTTCGCCGCTGCGGCCTCGAACCTGATGGGCGAGTATTTCATTTAAGGGGAAAGCTTTCCCCTGCGGCCGAGCCTTGGGTCTCGGCCGACCCCTTCGAGCGGGGAGATCCCCGCAACGCCCCCAGAGAGTGAGAGGGTGGATCGGGTTTCCGCGACGGGAAGAGGCTGGGAGAGAGGCTCCCGCGCCCGTCGTGGAGATCGATCCCATGAACATGCAGGTTCTCGATGCGCGCCGTGATATGAGCGGCGGTTACAAGGTCGACGTCACACGCGGTGAACGCATCGGCCGCGTCTCGTCCGAATGGTTCTCGCGCCCCGCCGACGAGCGCTACCTGTCCCTGTCGGAGCTGGCCCAGTCGGTACGCGACCGCGCCGATCGCAGCCGCACCCACGTGGTGGAAAGCGCCCTGGTCCATGTCGAGGCCAATCGCAACGATCCGGAGCGACTGGTGCTGGTGCTGCCCAGCGCTGACGCACCCGTCGCGCCGACGCATTGGTCCTTCGGTCAACTCGCCAGCCTGGTCGGCGCACCCGCGGCCTATCTGCGCCAGCTCCCCGCCGCGCTCGCCGGCATCAATCTGCAATACGGCCTGACCTCCAACCGGGCCGAGCAGATCAAGACCCTCGAAACCGACGATGGTCGCCTTGAACTGCGCGCCGTGACTGGCCCTGACTACGGACGCATCTTCGACCACGAGCTGGTCGAGGCGGTGCAGCGCATCGCCGGCAATGGCACAGGCGATACGCGCTGGAAGGTACCGGGCGTGCTCGACTGGTCGACCGGCGTTTACAATCCCCGCGTCGATATCAGCAGGGACACGACGACGCTCTACGCCTCGGATCGGGACGTCTTCCTCTTTCTCGTGGACGATCTGAATCCGATAGAAGCCGGCCGTCTGCCGGATGGATCGCCTGACCTGTTCTTCCGCGGCTTCTACTGCTGGAACTCGGAAGTCGGGGCCAAGACGTTCGGCATGGCGAGCTTCTATCTGCGCGCCGTTTGCCAAAACCGCAATTTGTGGGGCGTTGAGGATTTCGAGGAAATCACCATCCGCCACAGCAAATATGCCGCCAACCGCTTCGCCCACGAGGCGGCGCCGGCGCTGCTGAACTTCGCGAACTCCTCGCCCATGCCCTTCGTCAACGGCATCAAGGCTGCCCGTGAACGGATCGTCGCCAGGACCGACGAGGACCGGACCGACTTCCTGCGCCGTCGCGGTTTTTCCAAGGCCGAGACCGGCAAGATCATCGACGCGGTATTGGCTGAGGAAGGCCGCCCGCCCGAAAGCATCTTTGATTTCGTGCAGGGCATCACCGCCGTCGCGCGTGACAAGCCGCATCAGGACGCCCGCCTCGACATGGAGGGCAAGGCGAAGAAGCTGCTCGACCGCGCCGCCTGACTGCCGCGAAGCCGGAGATGCGGATTTCCGTGTCTCCGGCTTTACGCTTTCCTTATCTGCGTTCCCACACCGTGGCGCTGCCCCCTTTAGAGGAAGAGGGCGGCGCTTCGCTTCGTGACGGGTTGGAGGTCGAGAGAGAGGCTCCCGGCCGCCCGTCGCGGAGTATATCCCGATGGCTACTGCCGTTCAGAAGATCACCCTGTCGTCCTCGCGCGACATCCCCTTCAACAAGCTGGTGCTCAGCCAGTCCAATGTCCGGCGCATCAAGGCCGGCGTCTCGATCGAGGATCTGGCGGCCTCGATTGCCCGTCGCGGCCTGATCCAGAGCATCAGCGTCTTTCCGGTCATCGATGCCGAGGGCAACGAGACCGGCATGTTCGAGGTGCCCGCCGGCGGCCGCCGCTTCCGCGCGCTGGAAATGCTGGTCAAGCAGAAGTGCCTCGCCAAGACTGCGCCGGTCCCCTGTGTCGTGCGCGAGCGCGACGGCGCGATCCTCGCCGAGGAAGTCTCGCTCGCCGAGAATATCGAACGCGCCCCGCTCCATCCTCTCGATCAGTTCCGGGCCTTTCAGGACATGCGCGCCAGGGGCATGACCGAGGAGGAGATCGCCGCCGCCTTCTTCGTCTCGGCCCAGGTCGTGAAGCAGCGGCTGCGGCTTGCCTCTGTCTCGCCGG
Source organism: Rhizobiaceae bacterium (assembly GCA_023953835.1). Classification (NCBI taxonomy): domain Bacteria; kingdom Pseudomonadati; phylum Pseudomonadota; class Alphaproteobacteria; order Hyphomicrobiales; family Rhizobiaceae; species Rhizobiaceae bacterium. The sequence goes on from JAMLJB010000001.1 coordinate 3,762,335, forward strand.
CGCTGCTCGACATCTATGCCGATGACGGCATGACGCTGGAGCAGCTGATGGCCTTCACAGTTTCCGGCGACCATGACCGCCAGCAGCAGGTCTGGGATGCGGTCAAGGATTCTTGGTCGAAGGAGCCCTATCAGATCCGCCGGATGTTGACCGAGACCACGGTGCGCGCCTCGGACAAGCGCGCCGTATTCATCGGCCTCGACGCCTATGAGGCGGCCGGCGGCGTCATCATGCGCGACCTGTTCCAGTCCGACGATGGCGGCTGGCTTCAGGACGTGGCGCTGCTCGACCGGCTGGTCGCCGAGAAGCTGAAGGCCGAGGCGGAGACCATCGCAGCCGAAGGCTGGAAGTGGATCGAGGTCGCCGTCAGCTTCCCCTATGGCGCGACCCATGGCCTGCGGGCGCTGGAAGGCGAGCCGCTTGACCTGAGCATCGACGAACAGGCGACGATCGAGGCGCTTCACGCCGAATATCAGAAGCTCGAGGCCGAGTATGAAGGCGCCGACGAACTGCCGGACGAGGTCGATCAGCGCCTCGGCGAAATCGAGACCGCCCTTGCGGCCTTCGACGAACGTCCCATCCGCTTCGAACCCGCAGACATCGCCCGCGCTGGCGCCTTCGTCAGCATCGGCCATGACGGCCGGCTCGACGTCGAACGCGGCTATGTCCGCCCCGAGGACGAGGCACCCGAACCGGCGGACAGCAGCCAGGACGGCGAGACCGGCGACGGTGCGCATGATCGGGCTGATCCGCGTGTCCAGCGCGCCGTCATCGCCATCGGCGGCGAACCGGCGGACAGCGAGGACGATGAGGAAGCCGCGATCAAGCCGTTGCCCGATCGTCTGGTCACCGAGTTGACCGCGCACCGGACGCTGGCGCTGCGCAACGCGCTCGCCGAGCATCCGCAGGTCGCCATGACGGCGTTGCTGCACAAGCTGGTCTCGGACACCTTCCACCATCGCATGTACAAAGGCGCGCTGGAGGCGAGCGTCAATCACGTCTTCTTCCCCATCCAGGACGAGGGGCTGAGGGACAGCCCGCCGGCCCGCATGGTGCAGGAGCGTGACGAAGCCTGGGCCGGTGACATCCCTGCCGACGACCAGGCGCTGTGGGACTGGCTGGCGGGGCTCGACGACACGAGCCGCATGGCGCTGCTCGCCCATTGCGTCAGCTATGGCGTCAACGCGCTTTACGAGAAGCCCAACCCCTATGGCGGTAACGGCGTCTCGCAGCACACGCTGGACATGCGGCTTGCCCAGGCCGACCGGCTGGCGCGCGCGACAGGTCTCGACATGGTCGAGGTCGGCTGGCGGCCCACGGTCGGCAACTATCTCGGCCGCGTCACCAAGCCGCGCATTCTGGAAGCGGTACGCGAGGGCGCGGGCGAACAGGCCGCGCAGCTCATCGACCACCTGAAGAAGGGCGACATGGCGAAGGAGGCCGAGCGCCTGCTGGCCGACACCGGCTGGCTGCCCGAGCCGCTGCGCCTTGCAGCCGAGGCCGAAACCGCCACGCCCGAGGTCGATGCGGGTGGCGAAGATGACGGGGCCGACCTGCCGGCTTTCCTCATCGAAGGCGACGAGGATGAAGGCGTCACCGAAGACGAGGACGAAGAATTCCACGCCATCGCGGCCGAATGATCACAAGAAGCGGGGTGGTCGCAGCCGCCCCGCCCCAATCCCTTCAATCGAGCCCGGCCATCGCGCCGGGCTCTTTTCGTTTCAGGAACCGGACATGGCCGACTATTTCACCCATTTCTCGTGCCTGCTCGATGTCGGCACGCCTCAGAATGCCGCCCGCGCACTCGATCTCTACAATGCCCTGTCGGAGGAAGGCGCCTCGGAGGAACCGCCCTCGGACGGCTTCGCCCTGTCGATCCAGCCGGAACATGGCGGCACGACCTTGTGGCTACGCGACGACGTCACTGGCGATCCCGAACGCCTGATCCGGTTCGTCAGGCGCTGCGCCAAGGAATTCGGACTGACCGGGCGCTGGGGTTTTCAGTACGCCAACACCTGCTCACATCCACGCGTCAACGCCTTCGGCGGCGGTGCCCATGTGCTCGATCTCGCGACCGGCGAGACCATCGCCTGGACCTACACCCATGGCTGGCTGGACGATCATCTTGCCGAGGGAGGCGGACAATGAGCATTCCCGATCATGCCCGCGCCAATTTCCAGACCCTTCTGCGCGCCGCGGAAAACGGCCACCTCGCATTGATAGAATGCGCCGACGCTATGACTGGCGAACCACGCTACGTCATCTGCGCCGTGGGGAGAGAGGATGGCGGTTTTGTCTTCACGCCTTTCGGGCATCTTGCCGACGGCAATCCTTACGATGCCTATCTGCCCCCCGCCCCTGGTGATCCCACCGGCTCCATCTATCCCCATACGCCGGGAGAGGCGCCATGATGGACATCGACGCCATCTTCGCCGCCGATCACGAGCGACCGCCCACGGAGCGGTCGCTTCCCTGGTCAGAGACCAGAGACGGCATCACCGTCATCGTGGAGCCTAAGCCGCGTTGGGCCAGCGACATGCGGGCCTTCCGGACAGAGGCTCGCGAATATTGCGCCTATGCCGATTGGACGGCGAATGGCGCGCGCGCCCGCTTCTTCGAGCACATCGACACCAGCGGCGATGACCTGATCCGCAAAGCGCGCAGGCTCATCGCCAGCGAGATCGCGAACGGACACTGAAACCGACACATCAAAGCGCCCCTGTCGCTCGACCGGGGCGCTTTTTCATGCCGGCAGGGAAGATCGTTCGAGAGCGAGAGGGCCGCCGGGACGGGGTGAGCCCGGGCGGTCAAGAGAGAGCGTCGTTCGGGCTTGCCGTTCCCGCTCTCCCGAGGTTTCAATCCATGAACATCATGTCGCCCGTGGCCGTTCCGGCTGCGCCTATCCTCCATGCATCCGCCGTCATCGCCGCCGCTCATCAAATTCTCGCTTTGCTGGAACGCGGGCGGCGGATCGATAGCACCGTGCTCCGCGCCGCCATGGAATCGGCCTTCGGCGCGTCCGACGCTGCCGGCGCCTGGGACTGGAAGACCGCCTATGACGCGTGCGAGGTGGCAACTGTCCTCTTCCTGCGCAAATACGGAAAGGCACTTTTTCGCAAATCCGGCTCTCCGGTATCCCGGCTTTCCGCCCTGACGAAGGTGACGGGCCTTCTGCCGACCCACACCCGCCGCTCGCAGGAAACGCAGGCCTTCCAGCAATTCTCGACGCCGGTCCCGCTCGGCCTCGCGGCGGTCACCGCCGCGGCCTTGTCGCCAACCGACCGCGTGCTCGAACCCTCGGCCGGCACCGGCCTGCTGGCCATCCTCGCCGAGACCGCAGGCGCTTCCGTCATCCTCAACGAGTTGGCCGAGACCCGCGCCGATTTTCTCGCCTCCCTCTTTCCGGCCGTTCCCCTCACGCGCTTCGACGCGGCCCAGATCGACGATCATCTCGATCGCGCCGCCATTCCCAGCGTCGTCATCATGAACCCGCCGTTCTCTGTCATGCCGAACGTCTCAAGTCGCGTGGCCGACGCTGCCTATCGCCATGTCGCCTCGGCGCTGGCTCGGCTCGCACCGGGCGGGCGGCTGGTGGCGATCACCGGCGCGAATTTCTCACCCGAGCAGCCGGCTTGGACCGCAAGCTTCCGTCGCCTGCAGGAGCGCGGGCGAGTCGTGTTCACCGCCGCGATCGCGGGCTCGGTCTATGCCAAGCATGGGACCACCATCGAGACGCGGCTGACCGTCATCGACAAGGCGCCGGCCGATGATCCTGGTCGCTTCCCCGAGTCCGCCGGGATCGCGCACGACCTCGCGACTCTCCTCGGATGGATCGAACAGCAGGTGCCGCCGCGCATGGCGGTCTCACTGCGGAACACGGCCGCCGCGACGCCGCGCACCGTGCGCGGCTATCTCGCCCGCGCCGCCACCGCGCAGCCCGCCCGCCGTGTCGCCCAGCTCGAAGGGCAGCCGCTCTCCTACGAGACCATCGACTGGACGCCGCCGGAGAGCGGTCGCCTGACGGACTCGATCTACGAGCCCTATGCACTGCAGTCGATCAGCATCCCGGGCGCGCAATCGCACCCGACCAAGTTGGTGCAGTCGGCGGCGATGGCCTCGGTCGCGCCACCCAAGCCAAGCTATCGGCCGACGCTTCCGATCGAGATCATTCGCGACGGCATCTTGTCCGACGCCCAGCTCGAGACGGTGATCTATGCCGGCGAGGCCCATAGCGAATATCTCGCCGGGACCTGGACCGTCGACGAGACCGGCGATCTCGTCACCGCCGCACCGGATGATGCACCGAAAACCGTCCGCTTCCGCAGGGGCTTCATGCTCGGCGACGGCACGGGGGCCGGCAAGGGCCGCCAATCGGCCGGCATCATCCTCGACAATTGGCTTCAGGGACGGCGCAAGGCGGTCTGGGTTTCCAAATCCGACAAGCTGCTCGAAGACGCCCAGCGCGACTGGTCGGCGCTCGGCATGGAGCGCCTGCTGGTCACGCCGCTATCGCGCTTCCCGCAAGGAACGTCGATCCGGCTGAACGAAGGCGTCCTATTCACCACCTATGCCACGCTACGGTCCGACGACCGCGGCGAAAAGCTTTCGCGCGTCAAGCAGATCGTCGAATGGTTGGGCTCCGATTTCGACGGAGTGATCATTTTCGACGAGAGCCACGCGATGCAGAACGCCGGCGGCGGCAAGGGAGAACGGGGCGATGTCGCGCCCTCGCAGCAGGGCCGTGCGGGCTTGCGCCTCCAGCACGCGCTGCCGAACTCCCGTGTCGTCTACGTCTCCGCAACCGGAGCGACCACCGTCCATAATCTCGCCTATGCCCAGCGACTTGGCCTTTGGGGCGGCGAGGATTTTCCCTTCGCCAACCGGGCCGAATTTGTCGAGGCGGTCGAGAATGGCGGTGTCGCGGCCATGGAAGTGCTCGCCCGCGACCTTCGCGCGGTCGGCCTCTATACCGCGCGCTCGCTCTCCTATGACGGCGTCGAATACGAGCTGGTCGAGCACCAGCTCACGCCCGAGCAGACCCGCATCTACGACGCCTATGCCGGCGCCTTCGCCATCATCCACAATCATCTCGACGCGGCGATGCAGGCCGCCAACATCACCGGCTCCGACGGGACGCTGAACCGGCAGGCGAAGTCCGCCGCCCGCTCGGCATTCGAAAGCGCCAAGCAGCGCTTCTTCGGTCATCTCCTGACCAGCATGAAGACGCCGACGCTGATCCGTTCGATCGAGCGGGACCTGGCCGATGGGCACAGCGCCGTCATCCAGATCGTCTCGACCGGCGAAGCGCTGATGGAACGGCGTCTCGCCGAGATTTCGACCGAGGAATGGAACGACGTCCGCGTCGACATCACCCCGCGCGAATATGTCCTCGACTATCTCGCCCATTCCTTCCCCGTGCAGCTCTACGAGCCGTTCTCAGACGGCGAGGGCAATCTGTCATCGCGCCCGGTCTATCGGGACGGGCAGCCGGTCGAAAGCCGCGAGGCCGTGGCCCGCCGCGACGAACTGATCGAGCATCTCGCCTCGCTGCCGCCGGTCCCCGGTGCGCTCGACCAGATCGTCCAGCGCTTCGGCACGGACATGGTCGCCGAGGTCACGGGCCGATCCCGCCGCATCGTGCGCAGGGGCGAGCGCTTCGCCGTCGAGACCCGCGCTGGCGCGGCCAATCTCGCCGAGACCGCTGCCTTCATGGATGACGACAAGCGCATCCTCGTCTTCTCGGACGCCGGCGGCACCGGTCGCAGCTACCACGCCGATCTCGCGGCGAAGAACCAGCGGCTCCGCGTCCATTATCTGCTGGAACCGGGCTGGAAGGCCGACGCTGCGATCCAGGGGCTCGGCCGCACCAACCGCACCAATCAGGCGCAACCGCCGCTGTTCCGGCCGATCGCCACCGACGTGAAGGCCGAGAAGCGCTTCCTCTCGACCATCGCGCGGCGGCTCGACACGCTCGGGGCCATCACGCGCGGGCAGCGCCAGACCGGAGGACAGGGCCTGTTCCGGCCTGAGGATAATCTCGAAAGCCCCTATGCCCGCGATGCGCTCCGCCAACTCTACCTGCTGCTCGTGCGCGGCAAGGTGGAAGGCTGCTCGCTTGCCCGCTTCGAAGCCGCCACCGGCCTCAAGCTGATGGACGACAATGGCATCAAGGATGAATTGCCGCCGATCACCACCTTCCTCAACCGGCTGCTGGCGCTGACCATCGAGCTTCAGGGCATCCTGTTCACGGCGTTCGAGCAGCTCCTCGCCGCCAAGGTCGAAGGCGCCATCCGTGCCGGTGTCTATGATCTCGGGCTGGAGACGCTCCAGGCCGAGAGCTTCGTCGTCACCGGCAGCCAGGTCATCCATAATCATCCGGGCACCGGAGCGGAAACCCGGCTGCTGACCATCACCCGGCGCGAACGCAACCGGCCGCTGGCTTTGGCCGCCGCGCTCGATCAGCTTTCCGATCCCCGCGCTCGGCTATTGGTCAATGCCCGTTCGCACCGCGCCGCCGTGCAGGTGCCGGCGCCATCGATGATGCTTGACGACGGCGAGATCGAGCGCCGTGTTTGCCTGATCCGGCCGATGGAGCAGCACTATTCCCCGCTGCGCATGATGGAGGAGAGCCATTGGGAGGACGCCGACCGCGATGCGTTTGCGACTGCGTGGAACGCGGAACTGGCTGACGTGCCGGAGTTTGCCGACAGTACCATCCATATCGTCGCCGGCCTGCTGCTGCCGATCTGGAAGCGCCTGCCGGACGAGTCGACGCGGGTCTATCGGCTCCAGACCGACGAAGGCGAACGGATCATCGGCCGCCGTGTCTCGCATGCCTGGGCGGCGAACGCCACCTCGACCGGAACGGCCAGCCTGTCGGCCGAGGATGCCCATGCGGCGCTGATCGACGGAAAGACCATTCTTGACCTTGCCGAGGGGCTCCAGCTTCGCCGCGTGCGCGTCATGGGCGCTAATCGGATCGAGCTTTCCGGCTTCACCGACTCCATGCGGGAGCGGTTGCGGGCCTATGGCCTGTTCAGCGAGATCATCTCGTGGAAGCTGCGCTTCTTCGTGCCGATCGACGCCTCCGGACTGGCGGTGCTCGCTCGTGTTCTCGACACCTATCCGATCGTGCGCATCGCAGAACGGGAGGCAGCATGATGGCCCGTCAGGATGCATCCGATCTGGCGCAGCGTCTCGGCCGGCAGGCTGAGGCGGTATGCCGGCATTATCTCTCCAGCGGTCGCCGCGAGGGCCGCTACTGGATGGTGGGCGATGCACGCAATACGCCGGGCCGCTCGATGTATGTACGCCTCAAGGACTCGCCCAAGGGACCGGCGGGCAAATGGACCGATGCGGCCACCGGTGAGCATGGCGATCTCCTCGACATCATCCGCGAAAGCTGCGGCCTGGTCGACTTCAAGGATGTCGCCGACGAGGCCCGGACCTTCCTCAGCATGCCGCCACCCCAGTCCGAACCGCGTCAACCACGACGTCAGAGCCCGGCGCCGCATGGCTCGCCCGAGGCAGCCCGAAGACTGGTTTGCATGTCGCAGCCGATCCACGGCACACTCGTACAGGCATATCTACGGGAGCGCGGCATTACGGATTTACGCGGAACCGGAAACCTGCATTTTCATCCGCGCTGCTACTATCGTCCCGACGAGCATTCGCCGACCGAGGCCTGGCCGGCGATGATCGCGGCCGTCACCGATCTCGACGGCAAGATTACGGGCGCGCATCGCACCTGGCTCGATCCCTGCCGCCGCGACAAGGCGCCGATCGACACACCGCGTCGGGCGATGGGCGATCTTCTTGGGCATGCGGTCCGTTTTGGCCATGGCGGCGAAGTCATGGCTGCCGGCGAAGGCATCGAGACCGTCCTGTCGATCCGGCAGGTGCTTCCCGACATGCCGATGCTGGCGGCGCTCTCTGCGGCCCATCTCGCTGCCATCCTGTTCCCCGACACGCTGAGGCGGCTCTACATCCTGCGCGACGATGATCCGGCCGGCGACGGCGCGCGCGATACCTTGATCGAACGGGCGAATGCAGCGGGGATCGAGGCGATCGTCATCTCGCCGGAACTGGGCGACTTCAACGAGGATCTCCGCACGCTCGGCATCGACCACCTTCGCAGCCTGAACCGGATGCAGATCGGGCCGCAGGATGTGGCGCGCTACATGGCGCTGGCGGCATAGCCGGGAGAGGAAAGGTGCGGCGGTGGATCGGCGCCGTGCCGTTCGGAGGTTCCGTTCCATCGCAGAGGACCGCGCCTCGGCCTTCGAGAGGGCGATCGGCCCACAGCCGGGCCGGCCGGACAATGGCTGCGGCCGACTATTTTCCGGCGGCCCTACGGGCCTTTCCATCGCGAGGCAAAATAGCCGGCCTTCGCCATCCTGCGCTGGCGCTTCGGCCCTTCGCTTCGCTCCGGGTGCTTGGCCGTCCCGCCGGTGGGCTCCGTCGCCATGAAGGCCGCGACGGACGCGGTCCAGACGACGGAGCCTCCCATGAACCGGCACGACGACTTCGAACCCCACCACGAATCCTCACCCACCGACCATGTCCTCAACGAATTGCAGCTTCACGGCTACCGACCCTTTGCCGACGAACCAGACCAGCGGCTTCTTCCGGACGGCAACGCGGTCGCGGGCGCTATCGCCGACATCTTCGACGCCCTGATCGGCACCCTGGAGGACACGCGCCTCGAACCCGACCTTGACGATCTCCTCTGGTCGACCGTCAACGTCTTCCACCGCGCGACGGACCGAATCGGCCGAGAACTGGACGACAACGAGCAAGCCCAGAAGCGTGCACAGCGCGAACAGGACGGCAGCGAGGTGAAGTCGGTCGAACTCGAGCGCCTCATCGCCGAGGGCATGACGCTGATCGAGCGCCAGAACGCCTTCGAGCTGATGCGCGACCAGGCCGCCGAACACTACGAACGCCAGATCGGCAAGCCCTGGCTTCCGCGCAGCGGATCGAAAGTCAATCATCGCAACCTGACCTCGGCGATGATCGACAGCCGCGACTTCCTGATGGCGAGGAAGCGCGCCGAACAGGAAATCCTGCTGCCCCCCGGCCCGAAGATCGTCGTCACCGGCGGGCTCGACTTCGACGATCACCGGCTGATCTGGGCCAAGCTCGACCAGGTGCATGAGAAGCACCCTGACATGGTGCTCGTCCACGGCAAGTCGCCCAAGGGCGCCGAGAAGATCGCCTCGCTCTGGGCGAGAAACCGCGATGTGCCGCAAATCGGCTTTGCCCCCGACTGGACGAAGCACGGCCGGGCTGCACCGTTCAAGCGCAACGACGACATGCTGCAGATCGTGCCGAAGGGCGTGATGCACTTCCCCGGCACCGGCATCAACGACAACCTTGCCGACAAAGCCAGGAAGCTCGGCATCCCGGTCTGGAAGTTCGGCGGCGCGTGAGCGCCGCCTTCCTATCTTTTCACACAGCCGCCATCCCGCAAAAGCGCATCGGCGTTTTTCCGTAAAGTCGCCTTTTTCAGTCCGGTTCGCCTGTCACGGCGATCCGGGCGGATCGCGCATAGTGGGCAAGCTCGGTATCGTTCTCGAGCAGCGCATCGAGCAGCGCCTTCATATCCGCCTGATCGGAGGACGACTGGAACGGCCCAGGCTGACGTTCGATGGCCAGCACGGCGATCGCGAGAGCCTTCTTCACGAGATGCAGGTCTCTGCCTGTGAACTCAGCCATCGTCAGACCTTCCCGACTCCCCAAAGGCGTTTCGGGAACCATAGCCGAAATCAGCCCCAAGCTGCACGGGGCGACTGCCGAAGAGAGCAAGCATCGAGGCCGATGAGTGGGTCTCCTGACGCGAGAACCACCTCCGCCTTCTTGCGCTGATCCTTGGTCCAGCCGCGGACTTGTCGCCATCAACCCATCAAGGGTCGGCTATGCGAGCATGCCGCCGCTGCGGCTGCGCCTTCGCGGTGATTGCAGTCCACGGCCGAACACATCGGGCGCCTGTCGGCGGGGGATGGTCCCCCCGCTCCAGCAGGAGCCCAGCAATGTCCCTCAACGATGCTCACGCCTTCGCCTTCAGCCTCGCAACCACGCTAATGGCCGCCATCGTCATCTTCCGGGCCGGTGACGGCACCCTCTCGGTGACGCCCGCCAGCGAGTACGATGGCGATGCCTCGCAGATCGTCCATGAAATCGACCCCTTCGCCCCCTGACCGGGGCGATCCGGTCGGCCCGGGCGGAAACAGACGATTTCCGCTCCCGGCCAGGCCGAATTTCCGCTACAGATACGGATGCGCCGTGGTGGTGGTGGAGGCGCGACCGTCAGACATTGTCTTCACGGAGCCACCACGATGATCATTCTCGCTATATTTGCATCTCTCGCCGCGATCGGCCTGCTTTGCTGGCTGTTGTTCACGCTGGCCGTCTTCGCGCTGCCGGCCTTTGTCGGGGTGACCGCGGGCGCCTGGGCGCACGGCACAGGCGCCGGCATCCCCAGCGCTGTCCTTGTCGGCGCCGCTGCGGCCGTCATCACACTCGTCGCTGGCCATCTGCTCCTCACCTTCGTCCGACCGATGTGGCTGAAGCTGATCGTGGTGGCAGCCTTCGTCGCGCCAGCGGCGATCGCGGGCTTCCATGCGACCCATGGCCTCGTGAAACACCTCATGCCGTCCAACGCATGGCAGATCGCCTTCTCGATTATCGGGGCAGTCGCGGTCGGCATCACCGCCTTCGTGCGCGTCGCAGGCATGGCGGCGCCCGGTCCATCCGGACGGGATCTCGCGCGGGCCTGATCTTCGTCATCGCCGTCAGGCGGGATCAGAACAGCAATGGTAGCGGTCGCCCCGTCGCCTCATGTCGCAGCGATGGGCGTGTTCGGCGCGGATCGTCGCCGGCCCCGCATCAGCGCTCCCCGCTGGAGCGCTGCAAAGGCAGAACCATATCTCGGCGGCGCACACGACATTCGGTGCGGCGATTTCCCAATGGGCGGAGAAAGGGACGAATGGGCAAGTTTTGGCCGGCCGAGAGAGGAAACGCCGGTGATATTGTCGTGAATTCAGCTTGTCGTCGCAGGACGGTCGCCATCCTCTCCGTTCTCTGACCGTAACTCGACCGCTCCAAACGGCCTCTTCAATGGCCTGATCTGGCCGAAGGCCGGCTTCGCCTCGAGCGCCTGAGCCACAACGGCTGGTCTCGACTTTCTTCCCCTGCCGGCTACGCCGTCATTCCTCGCGAAACAACAAAGTCGCGCCTGCGCCATCCTCCGCTGCGCTACGGTCGCAAGCGATGTGTCGTCGCTCGCCTCCGGCCCGCCGATCGCCATCGAGGCCGCATGGTGCGGGCTCGAATACGAAAAAACGGAGACTTACAATGGCGACTATCGGCACTTTCAAGAAGACCGGCTCGAACGAGTTCACCGGCGAAATCGTCACCCTCAGCGTTCAGGCCAAGGGCGTGCGCATCGTCCCCGACACCCGCGCCACCGGCGAGAACGCCCCCAGCCACCGGGTCCTGGTCGGCCGCGCCGAGATCGGCGCCGCCTGGTCCAAGCGCTCCAACGAGGGACGCGACTATCTGGGCCTCAAGCTCGACGATCCGAGCTTCACCGCCCCGATCTACGCCAACCTCTTCGACGACGAGGACGGCGAAGGCTACTCGCTGATCTGGTCCCGCCCCAACGGGCGGCGCGGCGACTGAAGCCCCAGCGCAAGGCCCCCGGCCCAGACGGACCGGGGGCCTTTGCCGTGCGAGCGACCGAATCAGTTGGAGCCGTTCGAGCCATAGGCGTTCCATCAGAGGCTCAAATCGCTGGAACGAACAGGCAAGAGCGACTATTATAGTCGTAGTTTTGGCGTGCGCGTAGGTCCGTATGGGAGGTGATCATGCATGATCACCGCCCGACAATCTCGGGCCGCACGCGCGTTGCTGGGTTGGACACAGGAGACGCTCGCTGACAAGGCCCGGGTCTCATTGACCGCTCTCAAGCGCCTCGAATCCCATAGCGGCCTCGAGGTTTACGAGAGCACGCGCGATGAGGTGAGACGGGCTTTCGAGCGCGCCGGCATTGTCTTCCTGAACTCCGACCAGGGCAAGGGAGTGCTGTTGGTCGATGCCAAGAAGGAAGCCTGAGTTTCAGCGTATCGCGGCATTGGCACGACTTCGCGCTTCCGCCTCTTGCGTCATGATTACGATCAAATCAGCGTTAACAATGACCTCCAGAATGGATACACCTCAATTCTGGGGGATGTTGTGACAAAAACCGGATTTCTCGACCAGCCACCGGGCGGCGCTGCGCTGACCGCCTACGATCAGGCGCATCTGAAACTCTACGCGCGTCTGCTCGATGCCGAGGCTCAAGGCGCCGACTGGCGGGAGGTGGCGAAGATCCTGTTCGATCTCGATGCCGCTCATGATGAAGCCCGCGCCCGGCAGGTCTACAGCGCCCATCTCGACCGGGCCAAATGGATGACGCGCAGCGGCTTCTGCGAACTGCTCCAGGGGCGCCTTCATTGAGGTGATGCACAAACTGCATCACGTTGAGGCCACTTCGTTCTTCCCGCCAGCCATTCAACCGGGAATCGTATCCGCTGCATAACTCGCGTTGCAAAATATTGCGGGAGGCAGTGGAGGATGTCGCAAGACGAAAACTGGCGGTCAGAAGCCGCATACGACTATATCGACACTTTGTCGCCGGGTGATCTGGCGTGGGAATTCCTGCGCCGCAACCCCGATTATCGCAAAACCTATCAGGATCTTGTCGCCAGCGGGCGTTTGACCGAAGAGGTAGCGCAGGAGTTCGCCAATCAATGGGGGTTGCGATTTCGCGACCGATCCCGTCAGCTCCAGTCTCATCCAGCCGATCTTCTGGACCCCGCAAAGCGATCCCGCCACCTTGCTGCTGACAGAGAGTCCAGCGCCGATAGACAGGATTGGTGTTCGCGCTGACGATCTGACGGCCGATGTCCTCGTCGCGCACGATCCGGATCTGCTCAGGATTGTCATTCAGGGCCAATCCTTCGATCTCGCGTTCGAGAAAGCCGATCAGCCTTCCGCCCTTGCCGCCATCGTGATGCTGGACGATCTGACGCCGGATCGCCTCGCGGCTCTGGTGCGCTTCTGGAACGCAATCGCTGGCAAGCGCATTCCGCCCGATCCGCGCATGACCGATCAGCGCCGCCAGCGCGCCCGCCAGATGCTTCGCGCGGTTGATGCCCGCGCCACCGGCGCGACATACCGGCTCATCGCCGAAAGCCTCTTTCCTCGCCACGACATCGAGCCCGCCGCATGGGTCGGCACCGCGATCCGCGAAACGACCATCCGCCTCGTGCGCGACGGGCTGAAGCTCGTGCGCGGCGGCTATCGTAGCCTGCTGCGCCGACCGCGACGGGATCGCTGACGCCCGAGAGGGTGTCGATCTTAGTCCCCTTACTTCGACATCGTGGAAGGCGCCGTCTCCGCGCCACCGTGCTCGCAACTCGCCGCTCATTCCCAGCGGCATTCCGCGAGACCACGGAGGCTCGATCATGGCCGAACACACCGCCAATCTACCGCCACGCTATCTGAGGACGCAGGAGGCAGCGCGCTTTCTCGGCCTCTCCGAGCGCACCCTCGAGAAGCACCGCACCTACGGCACCGGCCCGACCTATCGCAAACTCGGCGGTCGCGTCGTCTACTCCGTTGACGATCTCCAGACCTGGGCGGATCGCGGTCTCGTCACCTCGACGTCCGATCCGCGCAGCGGCACCGTGCTGCCCGCCAAACCCCAGCCGAGAACCGCCGCCAGCGCCGGCGGCCGCTTCCCGCGCTGAGGCGACCTGCCC